>QBYI01000025.1 GCA_003282895.1 Pelagibacteraceae bacterium AG-325-F15 | reverse complement strand
TGGAATTTTAGTTACAGGTCTTGCAAGTAAATTCGTAGACTATGCAATTGATACATATATCAACCCTGAGGGGTTAAGTTTGTTAATACAAAAATCTGACAAAAAAACTGAAATACCAGAACCAAATTTAGGAACACTTATTGGAGGAATTTTAATCATGAACTTTGATGGTTTAAGTTCTTTTCATGTAAATTTAGAAACTGACGGAGAAGAAATTCCAGTACACTTTAAAAGGATTGGACTAAAGTGGAAGGTTGTAGAAATAGAATTTCCAGATAATATTTTTAATGAAATGAAACTTAATTAAACTAAAGGAGGCATTCTGTTGCCAGGTGCATATAATTTTAGTTAATATATTAAATGTATGAATTGTTTGCAAATCTTACATTAATTGCACATTTAATCTTTATCTTATTTGTTATTTTTGGTGGATTGCTCTTCTTTATTTTCTCAAAAGTATTCTATATTCATCTTCCTGCATTATTATGGGGAATTTATATAGAACTAACTAATTCTGTTTGCCCATTAACCTATTTAGAAAATTGGTTTTTGAATAAAGGTAAGTTAGCAACTTATTCTAATGGTTTTATCAATAATTATCTTTATCCAATAATTTATCCCGAGGGCTTAACTAATAACATTCAGATATATCTTGGCTTAACATTGATAGTTATTAATATTTTAATATACGGAATAATTTTTAAAAATTTTAAAAGATTTTAAGGGGCGTTCTGTTGCCAGGTGCCCCGAACTTTGTTTCTAGAATTCATATATTACAACAATCAGCAATAATCAAATTACGTAAATTATTGAATAATTCCGAATAGATTCCGAACAAAATAACGTTCGGAATAGATCTATATTTTGGACTCATGGTTCAGGATTTGTTACATTAAAAAATAAAGGAGAAAATTATGAGCAAAGGATATTTGATAGCACATCTTAAAGTACACGATAAAGAAGGTATGGAAAAGTTTAAACAAATGTCTGGACCTACAATTGGAGAACACGGTGGCAAAGTTCTTGTTCGTGAACCCAGTCCTGACGTAAGAGAAGGTGAAAATTTAGGTACTGTTATATTAATTGAATTTGAAAGCATTGATGCTGCTCGTAAATTCTATGAGTCAGAAAAATATCAAGCGGCTAAAGCAGTTAGAGAATTAGCGGCCAAAGCTCATCTAGTTTTAGTTGAGGGGAATTAAAACTCAGCTAATAGACTCAACTTTCAGGATTTGTTAATCTTGGATTATGAAAAAAATTTTAGCACCAATAATTTTAATAGTTTTACTATCAGGGTGCGAAACTACAAAATCATTACAAGAAAAAAACTCTAACTTAATCCAAAATCTTAATCAGGCCAACGAGCTGGGTGTTGACTTTATGTGTTATAATATGTGTAAAGATACCACTAAAGGTATGAGTTTAAACCAACTGGATAAATTCTGTAAATTGCAATGTCCAATAAAATAAAAGGCTTCACCCTAATAGAACTCCTTGTCGTAGTAGCAATCATTGGTATTCTTGCTGCAGTAGGAGTGGTTGCTTATAGTGGGTATACTGCAGGAGCTAAAAAAACTCTATGCAAGCAAAATGCTAAATTTTTCAAAAGTGAAATTTTACGTAAATGGACAAATGCACAACTTCAAAATACCCCAGACATAGAATTTAATGGAGGATATTGTTATCTGCATTGGCTACCATCTAATGCGTATCTCAATAATGATACTGACATAGTTTCAAATATGAATAAAAATAAATCTATACCAACACATTGTAATTCAAATTTTCAAGGACAAGAGTCAACCGTTCACGATCATTTTTATGGAATGGGATATAGAAATCCTTTGCTAGGAAGTTTTGGCCAAAGCCAGGCTAAAGCAGCGTTAGATACGCCAAATAGAGGAGGAGTTTTGAGAGAAGGTGGATCATATTTTGCATGTGGAGCGAACGCAGGTTTTACTGATCCTAAAAAATGTAAGCTGAGTACTATGTGTGAACTAAATCAAACTGTAGAAACAATTTTATACAAAGATTAATTTTTATACCGTACACAGAACGTATAGCTCGGTTGTATTTTTTAAATAACGTTGATACTGCATACTTAATTTACAAATGAGTAGGGGCGTTCTGTTGCCAGGTGCCCCGGACCCCGTCTACTTAATTAACAAAGTTAATTATGCAGCAAGTGCGTAACTTTCGTTAGCAATTATAAATTAGCCCGTTACGGTGGAACAATCCCGAACGAAAGAATAGCCTTTAGTCATCCGTCGAATCTAGTTCACCCCCATAAGTTGTAATGGTGGAGGTGGTGGGTACTGCCCCCACGTCCGCAATGGTTATTACGAAATTCGTTTATCGTCGTAGTTGGAAAACCAACATTATTAATATAAAAGGAATTACAACAGATTCAATAACAATCATGAAATTAACAAAAGAACAAGCAGCAGAAATCAAAAATCAACAGTCTCAGAGCAATCAAACTAAAAGAGTTACTGCACCTGAACTTGAAAATATACTTTATAAGGCAATTCCAGCTCTAGATCATGGATTTGTAAGAGTAATTGATTACATGGGTGATGACACTTCAATTGTCCAATCTGCAAGAGTTTCTTATGGAAAAGGAACTAAGCAAGTGTCTACTGATAAAGGTTTAATAAAGTACTTAATGAGACATTGGCATAGTACTCCATTTGAAATGTGTGAAATTAAATATCATATTAAATTACCAATATTCATTGCGCGACAATGGATTAGACACAGAACTGCAAACGTTAATGAGTATTCTGCAAGATATTCAATTTTAGATAAAGAATTCTACTTACCATCTTCAGATAATTTAGCAGCTCAATCAACTAGTAATCGTCAAGGAAGAGGAGACGTTTTAGAAGGCGAACAAGCTAAAGAAGTATTAGAGCTTTTAAAAAGCGATGCTGAAAGAACATATGAAAATTACGAAACTATGTTGAATGAAAGATTTGATGGTTCAACAATAGATGAAAATAAAAAAGGGTTAGCAAGAGAACTTGCTAGAATGAACCTAACTTTAAATACTTATACTCAGTGGTATTGGAAAACAGACTTATTAAATTTAATGAATTTTCTAAGACTAAGAGCTGATAGTCATGCTCAATATGAAATAAGAGTATACGCAGATATAATGTTAGATACAGTTAAAAAATGGGTTCCAATTACTTATGATGCATTTATGGATTATAGAGTTGGTGGAACAGAAGTTTCTGCAAAAGGAAAAGTAATTATTCAAAAACTTATTAAAGGTGAAAATGTTGATGTTGATAGTTCAGGACTTTCAAAAAGAGAGTGGAACGAATTAATGATTGCTTTTGACCTTAAAGATAAGTTGATTTAATTTTATTTGCAAAATCTATATAAATTTTTGAAATTTCATGTTCAGGATTAGCCTCAACAATAGGCTTTCCTTCATCACCATTTTTTCCAACCTCAGGATTAATTGGTATTTCTCCTAAGAATTCTTTTTGAAACTCTTCAGCAGTTTTTTTTACTCCCCCTTCGCCAAAAATTTTATACTTCTTTCCATCATCTCCAGTAAAAAAACTCATATTATCAACTAGCCCTAAAATTTTTACTCCAAGCTTATCAAACATCTTAATTCCTCTTTTAACATCTAATAAAGCCACTTCTTGAGGTGTTGAGACTATTATAGCCCCATCCATTTTAATTTCTTGTGAAAAAGTTAACTGAGTGTCACCAGTTCCAGGAGGCATATCAACGATTATAAAATCTAAATCTTTCCAGTTCACTTTTTGAGTAAAAGTTTTAATAGCACTCGTTACCATAGGACCACGCCATATCATTGGAGTTTGTTGATCAGTTAGAAATCCTATTGACATACATTGAATGTCATATTTTTTAATTGGTTCTAATTTTTGACCATCACTTTTAGGTTTTTCATTTATGTCAAACATTTTTGGAATTGATGGACCGTAAATATCAGCATCTAGCAAACCAACTTTGCAACCAACTTGTTTTAAAGCTAATGCAAGATTCGTTGCAAATGTAGATTTTCCTACCCCACCTTTTGCACTTGAAATTGCGATTGTAAATTTAGTCCCCAGAATTGGATTTTTGGTAAATTTCTTAGGCTGCAACTTCCTTCTCATTGCGTCACTTAGTTCTGGCTTTTTATCAGTCATATTTTTATCATTACTTGTTTTTTGTAATAAAGACACTATATATTCTGACATGTCAGATGATTTTAAAGGAAGAGGTGGCAGTCCATGGGGCTCACCCCCAGGAGGAGGAGGAAACGGCTCAGGTAGAGGACCGACTCCACCAGACATAGATGCATTAATTAGAGATATTCAAAACAAAATAAACAAATTTTTACCTGGTGGAAGTAAATCAGGTGGAAAACCTATCGGATTAATTTTACTAATTTTATTATTTGTATGGCTTGCAAGTGGATTATATAGGGTATTACCTGATGAACAGGGTGTAGTTTTAAGATTTGGAAAATTTGTTAAAACAACTCAGCCAGGACTTAACTACCATATACCATTTCCAGTAGAGACAGTTGAAACTCCTAAAGTTACAAAAGTTAATAGAATGGATATTGGTTTTAGGTCTGAAAGAGAAAGTGGTTTTTCTACAGGTGGTGGAGTTGCAGATGTACCACAGGAAAGTTTAATGTTAACTGGTGATGAAAATATTGTAAACATAGACTTTTCAGTATTCTGGGTAATTAAAGATGCTGGAAAATTTTTATTTGAAATTCAAGATCCTGAAGGAACAGTTAAAGCTGCGGCAGAAACAGCTATGAGAGAAGTAATTGCCAAAAGTGATATTCAACCTATTTTAACTGAAGGAAGAGCAAAAATTGAGTTAGAAACTCAGGAAATTATACAATCAATCTTAGATGAATATCAAAGTGGTATTCAAGTAACTCAAGTTCAAACACAAAAAGCAGATCCACCTGACCAGGTTATTGATGCATTTAGAGATGTACAAGCTGCAAGAGCGGATATGGAGAGATCAAAAAACGAGGCTGAAGCATATGCAAATGATGTAATTCCAAGAGCAAGAGGGGAAGCACAAAAAATTCTACAAGCTGCTGAGGCTTATAAAAAAGAAGTGGTTGCTAAAGCTGAAGGAGAAGCGAGTAGATTTGTATCAATTTACGATGAGTATGCGAAAGCTAAAGAAGTTACTCAAGAAAGAATGTATTTAGAAACTATGGAGAAAGTACTTGCTGATATAGAAAAAGTGATTATTGAAAAAAATGCAGGATCAGGTGTAGTACCTTATCTTCCATTACCGGAATTAAATAAAAAAAAAGCGACTAATTAAATGAAAGCACAAAAAATAATATTACCAATAATTGCTGTCTTAGGAGCCTTAGTTTTCTTTTCAGTTTTTATAATTAAAGAAGTTAACCAAGCAATTGTTCTTCAGTTTGGTGACCCTAAAAGAATTATAGTAGAACCTGGTTTAAATTTTAAAATCCCATTTATTCAAAACGTAGTTTATTTAGATAAAAGAATTTTAAATTTAGATACACCACCAGAAGAGGTAATTGCATCGGACCAAAAAAGATTAATCGTTGATGCATTTGCAAGATTTAAAATTGTAGATCCATTAAAATTCTATATTTCAGTTGGAAATGAAAGAGTTGCAAGATCAAGATTATCAACAATTATAAACTCTAGAATTAGAAATGTTCTTGGTCAACAAGAGCTACAAACGCTTTTATCAAAAGATAGAACTAAACAAATGACATTGATCCAAGAAGGTGTAAATACTGAGGCTAAAAATTTTGGAATTGAAATTGTAGATGTAAGAATTAAAAGAGCAGATCTTCCACAAGCAAATAGTGATGCAATTTATAGAAGAATGCAAACTGAGAGGGAGAGAGAAGCTAAAGAATTTAGAGCAAGAGGTGCTGAAATGGCTGTAACTATTACATCAACTGCTGATAAAGAAGTAACAGTTATTCTTGCGGATGCACAAAAAAAATCCGAGATTATGAAAGGGGAAGGTGATGGTGAAAGAAATAAAATATTTGCTGACGCCTTTGGAAGAGATGCTGAGTTTTTTGCATTTTATAGAGCAATGCAAGCATATGAGACTGCTTTAATTGGTGGAGAAACATCTTTAATTTTGTCTCCTGATAGTGAATTTTTTAAGTTTTTTGGAAATATAAAACCTAAATCAGAATAACTTAGTTTATGAAGGAATTGATCATAGCATTTGGTCTCTTTCTTTTTATCGAAGGGATTTTGTATGCCATATTTCCATCAAAAATGAAAAGTATGTTAAAAAAGTTAGAACTTGTAAGTGATAGCCAATTAAGATCTGGTGGTCTGATATTTGCAATAATAGGATTTATAATTATTTATTATATTAAAGGTTAGTATGAAAAGAATTAAATTTTTACTCTCGGTAGTATTTTTTACTTTTAGCGTTTCAACATTATCAAATTCAAAATCTGTACCAGCATCTTTTGCTGATCTAGCTGAAAGATTAATGCCATCGGTTGTAAATATTTCAACAACCCAAACCGTTGTAACGAACACTAACCCATTTCCGTTTCAATTCCCTCCAGGCTCTCCTTTTGAAGACATGTTTAAAGAATTTGGAACTCCTCAGGAAAGAAAATCATCAGCTCTTGGCTCTGGATTTATTATTGACGAAAAAGGGATTGTTGTAACAAATAATCACGTTATTCAAGATGCAGAAGACATTATTGTTAGAGTAAATGGTGATGAAGAATATAAAGCGAAAGTTGTGGGTGCCGATCCATTATCAGATATTGCAGTTCTTCAATTAGAGACAAAAGATAAATTCACCCCTGTTGCATTTGGGGATTCAGACAAAGCAAGGATAGGTGATTGGGTTATTGCTATTGGAAATCCATTTGGATTAGGTGGAACGGTTACTTCAGGAATTATTTCAGCAAGAAATAGATCGATAGGACTTTCTAGATATGAAGATTATATACAAACAGATGCCTCAATTAATTCTGGAAATTCAGGTGGTCCATTATTTGATATGAACGGAGATGTAATTGGAATTAACACGGCGATACTTGGTAGAAATGGATCGATTGGAATTGGTTTCTCAATTCCTGCAAACAGTGCAAAAATTGTAATTGATCAATTAATAGAATTTGGAGAAACAAAAAGAGGTTGGCTTGGGGTTAGAATTCAAGATGTGACAGCGGAAATAGCAGAAGTTGAAAAATTAGATGAACCCAGAGGTGCATTAGTTGCAAGTGTTGCGGAAAATAGTCCATCTGAAAAAGCAGGAATTAAAGCAGGAGATATAATTTTAGAATTTAATGGAGTAAGAATAAATCAAATGAAAGAATTACCAGCGATTGTTGCAAAAACAAAAGTTGGCAAAAATGTTAAAGTAAAAATTTGGAGAAACCAAAGAGAATTTACAAAAAATGTTCTATTAGGAAGATTAGAAACTTCTGATGATTTTAAAGTAAGCAAAAAGAAAAAAGAGCCAGTTGAAAAACAAACTTCAGAAATAAAAAATTTAAAAATAACTGTGAGACTATTAACTAGTGAAGATATTAAAACTCGAAAACTACCCAATCAAATAAAAGGGGTAGTAGTAACTAAAATTGAAAATGATAGTCCCCTAAAAAACACTACTTTAGCTGTAAATCATATCATTACTGAAGCTCAAAAGAAAAAGATTAGGTCAATTGATGACTTAAAGAAAGTTGTTCAACAAGTCATAAGCTCAAATCAAAATACAATTTTATTAGCAACATATAATAACCAAAATCAAAGAAGATATCTTGGAGTTAAACTAAAATAATAATGGATTTTAAATCCAAGATTATTTTAATTTCAGGACCAACAGCTTCAGGTAAATCCCATTTTGCTATAAAATTTGCAAAAAAAATTAAAGGTGAAATTATAAATGCAGATAGTATGCAAGTTTATAAACAACTTAAAATTTTATCTGCAAGACCAAATCCAAAAAACTATCAAAAAATAAAACATCATCTTTATGGCTTTCATGATGTGAAAAAAAATTTTTCAACAGGAGATTGGTTAAAACTTTCTATAAAAAAAATAAAAGATATAAAAAAAAGAAAAAAAGTACCTATTTTAGTTGGTGGAACAGGATTATATTTCAAATCGTTAACTGATGGTTTAGTTAAGATACCAAATATTCCAATTCAATTTAGAAATAAAATAAGAAAATTACATAAAGATTTAGGTCAAAAGAAATTTTATCAGAAGCTTTTGAAACTAGACCCAAATTATAAAAAAAATATTAATCCAACTGATGCTCAAAGATCAATAAGAGCTTATGAGGTAAAGTTGTTTACAAAAAAATCTCTTCATGAATGGTTTGAAAGCACTAAATCTGATTTCATGGATGAAGAATTTTACAAAATTTACATTGATTATCCCCGACAAGATTTAATTAAGAGGATTGCTACTAGAACAGATGAAATGCTTAAAAGCGGTGCAATAACTGAAGTAAAAAGATTTATTAAACTAAATGTAAAAAAAGATAAGAGCGTCAATAAAGCTATAGGCATAGCTGAAATAAAAGAATTTTTAAGAAACAAAAAAAAATTAAGTGAAATAAGTGAAAAAATATCAATAAAGACTAGACAATACGCTAAAAGACAAAGTACTTGGGCAAGAGGTAACATGCAGAGTTGGTCAAAATTAATGCCACAAGACTTAAATAAGTTTTTAAAAAAAATTAAATAATTCATTCTAAAACTTGACCAATCAGTACAACTTCAGCTAGATTGCGTAATGCCAAAATTATATACAGGAGCAGAGATTGTTTTTAAGTGCCTTGAAGATCAAAAGGTGGAACATATTTTTGGTTATCCTGGTGGAGCAGTTCTTCCTATATATGATGAACTAAAAAATCATTCTTCAATAAAACATATTTTAGTAAGACATGAACAAGGTGCTGGTCATGCAGCAGAAGGTTATGCAAGATCTTCAGGCAAACCAGGTGTTGTTCTTGTAACATCAGGCCCTGGTGCAACAAATGTTGTAACTGCATTAACAGATGCATATATGGATTCTGTTCCTCTTGTTTGTATTTCAGGTCAGGTACCAACTCATTTAATTGGGACTGACGCGTTTCAAGAATGTGACACAACTGGAATTACAAGACCGTGCACTAAGCATAATTGGTTAGTTAAAGATATTAATGAACTATCTAATGTTATGCATGAAGCATTTAAAGTTGCTACTACTGGGAGACCAGGACCTGTATTAATTGATATTCCAAAAGACATTCAATTTGCAAAAGCAAAATATAAAAAACCAAAAATAGAAAAAAAATTAAATGGCAAACTACAAAATAAATTTTCTCAAAATGATATTGATGAATTAATTAAATTATTTAGTAAAGCTAAGAAGCCAGTAATATATTCTGGTGGAGGAGTTATAAACTCTGGTCCAAAGGCAAGTGAAGCCCTAAGAGAATTAGCTAGTTTAACTGGTTTTCCAATAACTTCTACTCTTCAAGGACTTGGAGCTTTTCCTGGTGATGATAACCAATTTTTAGGTATGCTTGGAATGCACGGTACTTACGAAGCAAACAATGCTATGCATGATTGTGATTTATTAATAAATATTGGAGCAAGATTTGATGATCGTATCACAGGTAAAATTGATGAGTTTTCTCCAAAATCTAAAAAAGTACATATTGATATAGACCCTTCATCAATAAATAAAATTATAAAAGTTGATCTTGCTATTGTTGGAGATGTTTCAAGTGTTTTAAATAAAATAAATAAAACTATAGTTAAAAGTAAAAATGGTAATGGTAAATCAAATAAATCAAATATAGCAAAGTGGTGGGAGCAGATAGAAAAATGGAGAAGAAAAGACTCGCTAAATTTTATCAACAGTGACGAGACTATAAAACCACAGCACGCCGTTCAAAGACTGTACGAAATAACTAAAAATAAAGACACTTATGTGACGACAGAAGTTGGCCAACACCAAATGTGGGCTGCTCAACACTATAAGTTTAATAAACCAAATAGATGGATGACATCTGGAGGTTTGGGCACAATGGGATATGGATTACCAGCAGCAGTTGGTGTGCAAATTGCCCATCCAGAAAAATTAGTAGTCGATATTGCTGGAGAAGCATCTGTTTTGATGACTATGCAAGAAATGTCAACTGCTGTTCAGTATAATCTACCCATAAAGATCTTTATTTTAAATAATCAGTATATGGGAATGGTAAGGCAGTGGCAGGAGCTATTACATGAAAAAAATTATTCAGAAAGTTATTCTGAGGCTTTGCCAGATTTTATGAAAATGGCAGAAGCATATGGTTGCAAAGGTATTAAAGCAGTTAATCCTTTTGATCTTGATGAAAAAATTCAGGAAATGATTGATTATGATGGGCCAGTTATTTTTGATTGTCACGTTGATCCAAACGAAAATTGTTTTCCAATGATTCCATCAGGTAAACCACATAATCAAATGATATTAGGTCCAAATGATCAAGAGGAAAATAAAATTAAAGGAAAAGGCAAAGCCCTAGTATAATAAGATGCCAAAATCAAAATCAGCTTATAGTGTTCCTACAAAAAAACAAAAATCTGATACATATATATTTGTTGTTTGGGTAGATAATGAGGCCGGTGTTTTAGCAAGAGTTGTTGGTTTATTTTCAGGAAGAGGATACAATATTGAGTCATTAGCTGTAGCTGAAATTGATGCAATTAAAAACATTTCAAGAATAACGATTGTAACTACTGGAACCCCACAAGTAATTGAGCAAATTAGATTACAATTAACAAAACTAGTTCCTGTACATAAGGTTGCTGAATTTAAAAGAGAAGATAAAAATGTAATATTTAAGGAAATGGCGTTATTCAAAGTTGTTGGTAAAAAAAGCAAAATTGAAAAATGTTTAAATGCTTGTAAAAAATTCGATCCCGTAATATTAGATGAAACAAAATCGTCAGCTGTAATTCAGATTACCGCACTTAGAAGAGAAATAGATATTATGAATAAAAAATTAAAGCCTCTTGGACTGGTAAGTACTTCGAGAACTGGGGCTGTGGCAATGACAAGAGGTGCTCAAATATTTAATTAATTGAAAAAGGAGAAATGAAATGAAAATGTTTTATGAAAAAGATGCAGACGTAGATTTAATTAAAAGTAAAAAAGTTGCTATTTTTGGTTATGGAAGCCAAGGTCATGCGCATGCTTTAAATTTAAAAGATAGTGGAGTTCAAGAAATTGTTGTTGCTTTAAGAGAAGGATCATCAAGTGTAGCAAAGGCTGAATCTAAAGGTTTGAAGGTAATGAACTTATCAGATGCTGCTGCTTGGGCTGATGTTGTAATGATTTTAACACCAGATGAATTACAAGCAGAAATTTATAAAAATCATATTGAACAAAGAGTGAGAGAAGGAACAAGTATTGCATTTGCGCATGGATTAAATGTTCATTACGATTTAATTAAAGCAAGAAAAGATTTAGATGTCTTTATGGTTGCACCAAAAGGACCTGGTCACCTAGTTAGAAGCGAATATGAAAAAGGTGGTGGTGTTCCATGTTTATTTGCTGTTCATCAAAATGGTTCAGGTAAAGCTAGAGATCTTGCTTTATCATATGCTTCTGCAGTTGGAGGTGGGAGATCAGGAATTATTGAAACTACATTTAAAGATGAAGTTGAAACTGATTTATTTGGAGAACAAACTGTTTTATGTGGTGGTTTAGTTGAGTTAATTAAAAATGGTTATGAGACTTTGACAGAAGCTGGGTATGAACCTGAGATGGCTTACTTTGAAACAGTGCACGAAGTTAAATTAATTGTCGACTTAATTTATGAAGGTGGGATTGCAAACATGAATTATTCAATTTCAAATACAGCTGAGTATGGTGAATATGTTTCTGGTCCTAGAATTGTAAACAAAGAAGAAACTAAAAAAAGAATGAAAGAAGTTTTGGCTGATATTCAATCTGGAAAATTTACAAAAGAATGGATGGACGAGTGTAAAAATGGTCAAAAAAACTTTCTTGCAACTAGAGCTAAATTAGCAGAACATTCTGTTGAAAAAGTTGGTGCAGAGCTAAGAGCTATGATGCCATGGATTAGTAAGAAAAAATTAGTTGATAGCGATAAAAGTTAAATTTTTATTGAAAAATATATCTATAATAATTTACTTATTTCACTTATACTTTTTTAAATAAATTTAAAAAAGAGGGGAATAATGATGATTAAGAATTTAATAAGAGTTCTATTATCTGTAGTTCTAGTATTTGGTTTTTCTTCAGCATGGGCTAAAACGATTAAATGGTCAATGCAGGGAGACAGTCTGACGCTAGATCCACACGCACAAAACGAAGGTCCAACTACACAAGTTTCAAGACAAGTATACGAAGCACTTGTTCAAAGAGGCTTGGATATGAAAATCGGACCTGCTTTAGCCACAAGTTGGAAAGCAACAGATCCTAATACCTGGGTTTTTACATTAAGAGAAGACGTTAAGTTTTCTGATGGTTCTAAAATGACATCAGCTGATGTCGTATTTAGTGTTTTAAGAGCAAAACAAAGAACATCTGATTTTAAAGAATATATAAGTACAATTTCAGGAGTAGAAGCTGATGGAGATTATTCAGTTAAAATTACTACAAGTAAACCTAATCCTATTCTTTTAAACCAATTATCGAACATTTTTATAATGTCAAAAAAATGGTCTGAGAAAAATTTTGCAATGTCACCTCAGAATTGGGACGCTGGACAGGAAACTTTTTCAGCAACTAACGCTCTGGGAACAGGACCATTTAAAATTACTCTAAGGGAACCAAACACTAAAACAGTGTTCAAAAAAAATCAACATTGGTGGGGCGAAATGAAAGATAAAAGTGTAACTCAAATTGAGTTACTACCAATTAAAAATGCAGCAACAAGAGTTGCGGCACTATTATCTGGAGAAATCGATATTGTTACAGATGCACCTGTTCAAGATTTAGCTAGAATTGGATCTTCATCTTCTCATAAAGTTGAAAGCACAGCACAAATGCGTACGATTTTCTTAGGAATGGATCAAGCAGCTGATCAGTTAAGAACTGGAAACACAGGCGATAACCCATTTAAGAAAAAAGAGGTAAGACAAGCTCTTTATCAAGCAATTGATATTGAAGCAATCAAGAAAAAAGTTATGAGAGGTTTAAGTGAACCAGCGGGAATTATAACTTTTCCAGGTGTCAATGGTTACACCAAAGATCTTGATAAAAGATTACCTTATGATGTTAATGCTGCAAAACAATTATTAGCTGATGCAGGTTATCCTAATGGATTTGATGTTGAGCTAAGATGTCCAAACGATAGATATGTAAATGATGAAGCGATTTGCACAGCTGTTGTTGGTATGCTAGGTAAAATCGGTGTTAACGTAAATCTATTTGCACAAACAAAAAGTAAACACTTTAAAGAGTTAAAAGATAATCAAGGTGATTTCTATATGCTTGGATGGGGTGTTCCTACTCTGGATAGTCATTATGTTTTCCATTATTTATATGAGTCTGGTGCTAGCTGGAATAAAGTTAACTTTAGTAACTCTGAAGTAGACGCTGCTATAAGAGTTATGGAAGGTGAAGTTGATTTAGATAAAAGAAATTCAGCTATTGCTAATGCTTGGAAAATTGTGAAAGATGATATTTCTTATCTTCCTTTACACCACCAAGTAATTTCTTGGGCATCTAAGAGTAATGTAAATGTGCCTATCAGACCGAATAACGAACCATTATTCAGAACTGCTAGCTTTAACTAAAAAAATTATTCCAAGCCCTCTATAATTTTAGGGGGCTTGCAATTTAAAATCTTCTCAAATTGATAAAATATTTTTTTAAAAGGTTGTTTCAATCAGCTTTGGTAATGCTAGTCGTTGCTTTTGTATCTTTCTCTCTATTTAATTTTGTAGGAGATCCAATAAATAATATGGTTGGAGAAGAAACATCAGATGAAGAGAGAGCTGAATTAAGAGAAACATTAGGTTTAATGGACCCAATACATATTCAGTTTTCGAGATTTGTCGTTAATGCCTCTAAAGGAGAATTTGGAATTTCTTATCAATTAAGAAGACCAGTGTCTGATTTAATAGTTGAGAGATTGCCAGCAACAATTGAACTTGTGGTTATTTCAGCATTAATTGCTCTAATTACTGGAACAATATTAGGAGTGTATACGGGAATAAATAGGAAAGGTTTTTTAAGTGATATTATTTTAGCAGTCTCATTGCTCGGAGTTTCGCTGCCTACATTTGTTATTGGAATATTATTTATCTATTTATTTGCAGTTATACTTGGAATTTTACCATCTTTTGGCAGAGGAGAAGTAGTTGACTTTGGATTTTGGACAACAGGATTTTTAACGGTCTCAGGATTAAAGGCAATCATACTTCCATCCGTTACATTAAGTTTATTTCAAATGACATATATTATCAGACTTGTAAGAGCAGAAATGATGGAAATTTTACAAACAGATTACATCAAATTTGCACGAGCGAGAGGTATTAGTGAAAATAGTATTAAATATAAACATGCATTAAAGAATGGATTAATACCAGTTATTACCATTGCAGGAATTAATATTGGAACATTGATTGCGTTTTCAATAATTACAGAAACAGTTTTTCAGTGGCCAGGTATGGGTTTTTTATTCATCCAGGCTGTTCAGTTTGTTGATATACCAATTATGTCTGCATATTTAGTTTTTATCGCTTTTGTATTTGTAATGATAAATTTTATTGTTGATATTCTTTATTATTTTATAGATCCAAGAATTAGAGTTAGAGGAGATGTTTCGAGTGGATAACAATATTAGTACTTGGGATAGAATTAAAGATAGCGATATCTATCATAGTTTTATTAAGTCTCCTACTGCAATTGTCTCATCTATTATTCTATTAATAATTTTCTTTTGTTCTTTTTTTGTGGAATTAATTACTCCATACAATCCATTTGACCCTT
>QBYI01000024.1 GCA_003282895.1 Pelagibacteraceae bacterium AG-325-F15 | reverse complement strand
GCAACTAATTTACTATATGTTTTAAACACACTTGAAAATGCAACTCTAAATGAATTTGATAGAACCAAATTATTTTCTGGTTTTTTAATAGTATGGGAAGTAATTGCAAATATATAACCTTCTCTATTAATTTTAATTAGTTGTAATATTTTTACAAAACCTAAAAATAGTTGGTTATAATATTTGTTCCATTCATTGTCTGTAATTTTAAAAAAGTCTTTTGCTGGTGGTCCACCGGTATTAAGAATTAATACATCAACCTTCTCTAAGTTTTTTATAAATCTTAATATAGAATTAATCTTTGAGGTATCTAATTCTCTTTTTGATGGGCTAATTATGTCATAGTCAAGTTTTTTTAAACTATCTAATATTGATCTGCCAATGCCTCTTGAGGAGCCAATTATTAATGCTTTTTTTTTCATAAATTTTCAACGCTTTTTTCTGGTTCTATATCAAAAATTTTTTTTTTATTATATTCTCCTATTGATAATTGTGAGTGCCTTACTTCTTCTATCAGCTTATCAACAAAATCTAAATCAATAGCGTATTCCTGGTCTGGATGTTTTTCAAATTTATTACCTTTTACATAAAAAAAAATAGATTCTGGTAAATAACCAATAGATATAAGTATACTTTTATATTCTTCACAATGACTTCCATATGCCACATTCATTGAAAATTTTTCTCTCATAAATCTTATCGACTCCAAATTTACTTTGTTGATCTTATTGCTTAATGTTGTGTGAATTAATATAACTCTTTCTTTATCAATTCTTTTATACCTATCTAATACGTTCATTATTTCATCACCTGAAGACATACCAGTAGATAAATATATTTTTTTAGCATTTGATAGAAGAATTCGTTCCATTAATTCTTCATTTTCTAAATCTTTTTCAATTATTTTATAAAAATCTGTATTTATCTTTTCAAAAAAATTAATTTTATTATAGTCTTTAATAGCCACTCCAAATAACTTATTTCTAGATTTTATTTTTGTGCTAATTAATTCATACACACTGTCATTTAAAATAAATTTTTTATATTTTTTATAAAACTGAGTATCACGATATTGTATTGTTATAGCATCAATCTTTGTATCAATTAGTTTGTCAACATATTCCAAAACATATTTTTCATCGCCATGATGATTAATGCCAATTTCTGCAACTAAATTCATTAAATGATAATATATTTGACGTTTAAATTTTTATAATATACTAGAATTTCTAAAATAACATATTTTAATTAACAAAATGAATTTAAAAAAACCTTTTTTAATTGCAGAAATTGGCATTAATCATAACGGTGATATTAAAATTGCAAAAGACTTAATCAAAAATGCAAAAGATGCAAGATTTGATGCTGTAAAATTTCAAAAAAGAAATATTGATTTGGTTTATTCAAAAGAAATTTTAGACTCTTCACGTGAAAGTCCCTGGGGGAAAACTCAAAGAGATCAAAAAAAAGGATTAGAATTTGAAAAAAAAGAATATGATGAAATAGATAGATATTGTAAAGAACTTAAAATTGAATGGTTCTTTTCAGCTTGGGATAAAGATAGTCTTAAATTTTCAGATAATTATAATTTTAATTATCATAAAATTGCTTCTGCCATGATAGTTGATACATCTTTTCTTAAAGAAGTAGCAAAAAGAAAAAAACATACATTTATTTCAACAGGCATGTCCAGCTTGAAAAATATACAGGAAGCAGTAGATATATTTAAAAAAGAAGATTGCTCATTTGAGTTAATGCATTGTGTTTCAACTTATCCAATGAAAACATCTGACGCAAATTTGGTTACAATTGACTCTTTAAAAAAGAAATTTAATTGTAATGTTGGTTATAGTGGTCATGAGAACGGTGTGGCAGTTTCTTTGACTGCCCTTATGTTTAATATATCATCACTTGAAAGACATATAACACTTGATAGAAGCATGTATGGTAGCGATCAAGCAGCTTCCTTAGAATTTAAAGGAATGAAACATCTAACAGACTCAATGGAAAAAATGTTACTTGCAATAGGTGAAGATAAAATGGGTTTTGTCTTTGAAGATGAAAAACCAATAGCAAAAAAACTTAGAGCTCATATTAAAATTTAATTAATTATTTAATAAGTAAATCTTCAGTTTTTTGTAAAATATAATGTCCTAAAAAAATATGTGCTTCTTGTATTCTAGCAACATTATTTGAGGGCACTATTAAGTTTAGGTCGGCATATTTTTTTGCCTTACCACCTCTTGAACCTAAAAAAGCAATACTGAAAATTTTCATTTTTTTTGCTTGTTTTAAAGCATTTATGATATTTTTTGAATTTCCAGAAGTTGAAATTGCAATTAATAAATCCTTTTTATTACCCAAAGCACTCAAATTTCTTGAAAAAATGCTATTAAAACCAATATCATTTCCACAAGCAGTTAATGTGGAAGTGTCCAAAGCAAGAGATATCATTGGAAATGCTTTTCTATTTTTGTTTGGCCTAAGTCTAATCAAATACTCAGCAGCAAGATGTTGCGCATCAGCAGCAGACCCTCCATTTCCACAAGTAAATATTTTACCTCCAAATTTAATAGTATTGAAAATTTTGTCTATAGATTTGTTTATTTTACTTTCAAGAGAAGCTAGTTTTTTATGAGTTTTAATATTTTCGTTTATTGAATGAATAAAATTATTTTTCATTTATGTTGTTTTATTTTTGTTTAAATTTATTTAATTTTAACTAATATCTCACATTGAATAGTAATCATCAATACAATTAATCTTAATGGCAAAAACTTTTGAACATAAATATAAACAAGTTTTTGAAAAGATAAAAACAATTCATATTAACAATCTAATTAAATCCAAAAATAAAAAAATTTATTGGTTCGGTTTATCCTCTACTGAAATGATTTATTATATTTCAAATTTAATTGTGGACATAGAGATCAAAAAAAATAAAAAAACAATTAACCTTTTAAAAAAAGATTTTGAAAAAAAAACTGATAATATTTACTTTAAAAGAAATTTTTTAAGAAAAGTATCTTTTATTTTAAAAAATTTTTTTTATTCAATAGGTACTTTATATAAAAAAAAAATTTATGTGCTTGGTAATATCGACTCAGAAATTAATGAATATATTAAAGAAAATTCACTTGGAGCTATTAAAATTGATCCTTGGTTAAACATAAATATAAAAAAAATTAATAATATCAAAAAAATTGATAAATTTGAAAATTATTTATCTAATTATATAGATGATTTAAGTAAAGAATTTAAATTAAATAAAATTAACAAAAAAAAAATTTATTATAAAATCAAAAAAAAATTTTATTTTTTTTATAACAGTTATTCTCGAATGATTTTATCCTATAAAGATAAATCTTTTAATTTGATTACTACTAAGCATGTATTTATTTGGAATAGGATATTTATTGGAGCATTAAATTATTTAGGTAAATTTAATACAATTACTGTAAATCATGGATTTGCAGCGATTACCAATATGAAACCAAGTCTAATCGATGATGGGGGGTTTATTGGTAAATATCAATTACTAACCTCAAAACATTATTTGAAAAATTACAAAGATATTTTTAAAGAATTAAAATTTTCAAAAAAACTAAGGCCAATATACTTAAAAAAAAACCCAGTTTTTTCTCTTAAAGAAAAAAAATTTGAACCGATTAAAAACAAAACATCAATTAAAAAAAAAGAAAAAATATTAATACTAGGCTATCCCAAAACTATCAGACCTGATATTAATAGCCCTTATCAAAGTATTTCATTATCATCAAAACTAGAAATAAATTTAATTAATTGTTTAAAAAAAAAATATGAGGTTTATTATAACTCCCATCCCGATAGAAGAAAAGAAACTAAAAAAATATTTAAAGATATGCCTAATATTTTGTACGAGAGATATGAGGATATATATAAAAATTTTGACATAACATTCTTTACATATCATAGATGTACGGCATTTGGGTTTGCATTATTAAAAAGTGTACCTTGTATGATGATATATAATAAAGAGTCTGAGATGACTAATCTTACAAAAAATTATTTAAAAAAAAGAGTTTCTTTTGTGAATACAGTAACTACTGATAAGCCAAGCATTATTTTTAATGAAAATAAAATTTTCTCATTAGCTGAGAAATCTAAGAAGCTTTCAAGATATGACATATGTAAATCTTTGTAAAAAAATCAGTGCAAATTTTTAATTCTATATTTTATGTATAAAAAAATTTTAATTTATTATAGATAATGAATATGAAAAATTTTCAAGTAGCAATAATTGGCTTAGGTTATATCGGATTACCTCTGGCAATAAATTTGAGTAAATTTTTTAAAACAACGGGCTATGATCTAAATCAAAAAAGAATTAGTGAGTTAAGAAAAGGAATAGATAGAACTGAAGAAATAAGCAAAAATGAGATAAGATCTAAAAACAATTTAGTTTTTACTTCAAATCTTGAAGATATCAAAAATTCAAACTTTTATATTATTGCAGTTCAAAGCCCTATAAAGAAAGATAAATCGCCAGATTTTGGACCTTTAATAAAAGCTTGTAAAGATATTTCAAAAATAATAAAAAAAAATGACATTTGTGTATTTGAATCTACAGTTTATCCTGGCGCAACAGAAGAAGTTCTCATCCCAATCATTGAAAAAAATACCAAGTATAAATTTAATTCAGATTTTTTTATTGGATATAGTCCTGAAAGAGCTAATCCAGGAGATAAAAAAAGACAGTTAAAAAATATTACTAAGGTGATTTCTGGATCTAATAAAAAAACTACAAAAATTATCCACAGTGTTTATAGTAAGATTATACATGCGGGCCTACATGTTGCAAGCTCTATTAAAATTGCTGAAGCATCTAAAGTAATTGAAAACGTTCAAAGAGATTTGAATATTGCATTAATCAATGAACTTTCAATGATATTTGATAAAATGAAAATTAACACTGGTGAAGTTTTAAATGCATCTTCAACAAAATGGAATTTCATCAGATATGAACCTGGTTTAGTAGGAGGACACTGTATAGGGGTTGATCCTTATTATCTAACTTACAAATCAAAAAAACTAGGATTGTTTCCTAATGTCATTTTATCTGGAAGAAAAATTAATGATAAAATGCATGAATTTATTGGAAACAAATTCATAAAAAATTTTTCTACAAAGAAAAAAAAAAAAATTTTAATACTTGGATATACTTTCAAAGAAAATTGTCCGGATATAAGGAATACAAAAGTTTATGATTTAGTTAACTATTTAAAAAGTAAAGATTTAATTATTCATATAGCTGATCCTTGGGTTCAAAAAGATGAATTAAATCCTGAAATAAAAAAAATATTTTATAAAAATCCAAAAAAAAATAATTATGATGGAATAATAATTTCAGTAAAGCATAAATGTTTTTCAAAATTTGGAATTAAAAAAATTAAAAAACTAGGTAAAAAAAAAGCAACCATTCTTGATTTAAAAAATTTATTTCCTAATGAAAAAAATTTTCTTAGGATATGAAAATTTTATTTTTAAAAGACAAGAGGTCTCCTTCAGGAATTGAGGGTGCTGCTACATATCTGCTAAAACTTTGTAAAATTCTAAATAAAATTAAAATACCTTATTTAGTCCTATACGGTGGAAATCAAGATATCTATTTTAAACAAATGATTAAAAATAAAATAAATATAAGATATTTTGAGTTTCCTAAAGAGACACCAAAAAATTTTTTACGATTATTTAAAATAATGAAGATTAGAAAAAAATTAGATAATCTTATAATTAAAGAAAAGATTACTATAGTGAATTCTCATTTTCCGCATCTTCATTTTTTTTTAAATCAGAAACTGAAAATTCCTCTTTTTTCTCATTGGCATGGTGCTCAGCCAAAAAATGAAAACAAGCCAATAAAAATATTAGATAAAGAAAATATCTTGAATTTAAAAATAAGGGATATTTTTTTTAGATTATACAGAAAATTAATAGTATTTAATTATGATTTACCACATAAAATTATAGCTGTTAGTAATGCTTCAAAAAATACTTTAATTAAAAAATATTTAGCAGAAAAAAAAAAAATTGTAATAAATAGATACGGTGTTGAAAAATATGATATAAGTAAAATAAAAAAAATTCATAAGGAATTTAATTTAAAAAAAAATACTAAAATAATTCTTTCAGCAGGTAGAATAACAAAGGATAAAGGTGTAGAAGAGTTTTGTGAAATTGCAAAAAAATTTTCAAATAAAAAAATTAAATTTATTTTTTTAGGTGGTTATAGAGATAAAATTTATTATCAAACTATTTTAAAAAAATATTCAAATTACGTAATATTTCCAGGCATGAGGACTGATATAGAGAGATTTTATAAATCAAGTTATTTTTTTTTATTTCTTTCCCATAGAGAGTCAGCAGGACAAGTCTTAATGGAAGCCATGAATTTTGGCTTACCATTATTAGGATGGAATATAATAGGTGTAAATGAGATAATTAAAAACAATTATAATGGAAAATTAATTAAATTTAGAGACAAAAAAAAATTAGAAATCGAAGTTAGGAGTTTAATTAATGATAAAAAAAAATATAACTTTTTATCAAAAAATAGTTATAAGAGTTTTAAATTGTATCTTATTAAAAATAGTGTAGATAATTTGCTAAAAATATTCCATGAAGAGAAAAAAAATTAAAATTTTAGTTACGGGTGGTCTTGGATTCATAGGTAGCTACTTGACCAAATTTCTTTTAAAAAAAAAAAATTACTCTGTTACTATAATTGACAATCTCTCCACAGGATCTCTAAAAAATCTAAGCAAAAAAGATATAAAATCTAAAGATATTACTATAATAACAAAAGACATTAACAATTTACCAATTCTTGAAAAACTTGTAAAAAATCATGAGATTATTATTCATTTAGCTGCTTCAGTTGGAGTAAAAAAGATTGTTTATGATAGCCTTAACTCAATTATAAATAATATTTCTAGTACTGAAAAAATATTAAAATATTGCTCAAAACACAAAAAAAAAATTATGTTTGCCTCAACATCCGAAGTTTATGGAAAGATAAATTCTGGGAAAAAGACTTTAAAAGAAACTTCAGATGTAATGTATGGATCAAGTGATAAATTGAGATGGTCATATGCCGTTGGAAAATTTTTTGATGAATTTTATATAAAAGCATATCAAGAAAAAAAAAAATTAAAAGCAATTACACTTAGATTTTTTAATATAGTAGGAAAAGGCCAGATAGCAAATTATGGAATGGTGTTACCAAATTTTAGTAATAATGCAAAAAAAAATAAGACCCTTTTAGTTCATGGAAATGGAAATCAAACAAGGAACTTCACATGTGTTAAAGAAGCAGTAAAAGCAATTTATTTATTAATGAATACAAAAAAGGCATGGAATGAAACTTTTAATATTGGAAGTGAAGTTCAAATAAGTATTAATAATCTTGCAAAAAAAGTAATTAAAATTACCTCTTCAAAATCTAAAATAAAAAAAATTCCCTATAAAGATGTGTATAATAAAAATTTTGAGGATATGTACAAAAGAACTCCAGATATTAGCAAATTAAAAAAATTCATCAATTACACACCGAATAAAACTATAGATAAGATTATTAGAGAGACAGTAAACTAAATTTTTAAAATAATATTTGCAAAAAAATGTAACTAAAAAAATTTTTATTTCTCTAAAATATAACTTTCAGTTTCTAAATTCCATCCCTCATCGTTTTTATATTTTTTAATATAATTATTTACCTCAATGTCGGGAATTTCATCATTTTTTACTACATTTATTTTTGAATAACCTATTTTTTCAGTTTCACTTTTTAAAAATTCAAAATTGACAATAAATCTGTGACCATAATTTCTAAACAATCCATTTACGTAAGAACAACCGTTTAACTCATTGTCTTTAGCCCATTTTTTTTGTCTTTCTAAAAGTTTATTTTTTAAATCAATATTATTTTGAACATAAAGTGTATTAATTATCTTATCTAGTGATGGTGTTAAAATTATATTTTTTCCACCTGGCTTCATCACTCTAAAAGATTCTTTTAAAAAAAATATAATTTCTTTTCTATGTAAATGTTCTATCACATGAGTTGAAAATATAATCTCGAATAAATCATTTTTAAATGGAAGTCTGTTTGTGATATTAATTGGATTTTCTCCAATTATTTGTGAGTTAAAAAAACCTTCAATATTATAAGTTGACCCTAAATGAAGTTTTATGACTTGATTTTTTTTTTGATAATTTAAAAAGTTTTTGTTTCTAAATACATGACCTTTTAAAACAAAAGATATAAAGGATTTTACTTTAAAACCTATGTAGGCTCTAATGTTTAAGATTAAAAAATACAATTCATTAGATACATTTGTCATAATATTATGATATATATTGTAATTTAAATTTTCAATTAAATTCAAATTTTATGAAAGTATTGGTAGTAATTTCTAAATTTTTACCTGAATACTCTGGCCCAAGTGTTAGAATAAGCAATCTATATTTAAGACTATCAAAAAAAAAATATCTTAAACCAAATGATGTTTATATATTATCTGGAGGTGAAGAGCTTAACTCAAGCAAACTATTTAAAATTAAAAATTTTAAAGTAAGGAGATTCAAAAATACTAATATAAAAAGTGTTGGATCTAATTTTTTTAGCTACATAAAAAAATTTTTAGAAGTAAGAAAAGAAATTAATAATTTTAAGCCAGATCTAATTCATGTTATTGGATCTAATATTTTAACTTCATCAGCAATAATCAATGCTAAAAATAAAAAAATTCCTTTATGTCTTGAGCTAGTCAATAGTTCTTCTAGACCGAATCAAAATTTTCCAATTTTAAAGTATTTTTGGAAACCAAATTTAAACACTAATACAAAGATAATTGTAATTTCAAACTTTCTCAAAAAAAAATGTTTATCCATGGGATATAAGAATATTTGGTATCGACCAAATCCAATAAATTTAAATAAATTTAAAAATGTAAATAAAATTAAAAGTACCTCTAAAATATTATTAAATATCGGACAATTCATACCAAGAAAAAATCAAATATTTTTGATCAAAATGATGAAATTTTTGCCTAAAAATTTTAAGTTAATTATATGCGGACCTATAGTGTCCAGTGGTAATAAAAGGAAAAGAGATTTAAAATATTTTAATAAAATAATTAAATTTATCAAAATCAATAATTTGAAAAGAAGAATAATTGTAATACCTAAATATGTAAATGTATTAAAATATTTTCAAAAGACCAACTTATATTTAATGCCAAGTTATAATGAAGGATTAGGTAATACTTTAATTGAAAGTTTAGCATCTGGTACTCCAGTAATGGCAAATTTATCTGAACCTTCATTTAGAGAAATAATAAAAACAAATAAAAATGGCTATCTACTAAAAATGGACCCAGAAATATGGGCAAAGTCGATAATTAAAAATATAAATAAATTAAACAGAAAAAAGGTTTGGATAAATTCTAAAAAGATCCTAGAACAATCTGATGAAGCAAAAATAGACGAGAACTATATTAAAGTTTTTAAACGATTAATAAATAAATGAAAAAAAAAATTTGTATAATTACTCCCACTTTTTTACCAAAAACAGGAGGATCTCAAATCGGAATTTTTAATATTTCAAAGAAATTAGCTGAATTTAAAAAAGACTTCGAAGTTCACCTTTTTGTGCCGTATTCAAATTATATTCAATTAAATAAGTCTAAATTTAATTTCAAAATTCACTCAATGCCACCTAAATTGTGGTGGATACTAAAGTATAATAATAAAATTGCTTTTACATTTTTTAACATCTTTTTTTTTATTTTTTTTCTTAAATATAAATTTGATTTTACAATTGTTAATTTAGCTTATCCAACAGGTGTAATGTTTTCAAATTTTGCAAAAAAATTTAAAAAAAACCCTTTTATTATTATTTGCCCTGGTGAGGACATTCAAAAAAATAAGAAAATTGATTACGGGCTAAGATTAGATCCCCACATTGACTATTTAGTTAAAAAATATTTAAAACATGCAGATTTTCTAATTGCACTAACTAAAGGAATTAAAAAAGAATTTACTAAGATAGGTATTTCCAAAAAAAATATTAAAGAAATAAATTATGGAATTGATGAAAAAATATACTCTATAAAAGATTCCAAAAGTAAAATAAGAGATAATTTAAAAATACCACAAAACAAATTTATATATTTTTGTTGTGGTAGAAATCACCCAAAAAAAAATTTTAAAATTTTAATACCAGCAGCTTTAGAATTAAAAAAAAAATATAAAGATTTTTTAATCATGATTACTGGAAAAAATACTAAAAAATTAATTCCATTAATAAAACAAAATAAATTAGAAAAATATTTTATCCTCAATAATGAAGTATCATATTTAGATAAAAATTTTAGATTTCCAAATAAAAAACTACTTTTACATTTTAAAGCTTCGGATGCATTCGTTTTTCCCTCTAATTTAGAAACTTTTGGAATTGTCTTAATTGAAGCAATGGCATGCAATCTGCCGATTATCACAAGTGATGCTGAGGGATGTGTAGATGTTATAGATAAGGGAAAATTCGGCATGATTTTTAAAAAAAATAATACAAAAGAACTCGTTTCTAAAATGATTGAAATTAGGAATAAAAAAACAAAATTAAGATATAAATTAAGATCAAAAAAGAGAATTAAGGATTTTGCGTTATCAAATATAATTTTAGAATATAAAAAACTTTTATTTAATGACTAAAATCACATTCATTACATCAAAAAAATTATTCCAAAATTCTATTTTTTTTCTTACTCCATTAATGGTTTGGAAAGATTTTTTGAATAATGAAAATATATTTTTTGATATCAAATTTTATGAGAATTTAAAATTAGATTACTCCGATTTTATTTTTATAGATAGCAAAGTACATAGAGATATTCTTGATAAAGATTTTGAAAAAGTTTCAAATGATTTTGATCTTTTTAAAAAAAAAACAAATTATATTTTTTATTGTGATACAGGAGACTCATCATGTTGGATAGAAAAAAAAATATTTCCATTAGTTGATAAATATTTGAAATGCCAATTATTAAAAGATAAAAATCTATATAAAACAAAAATGTATGGAAAAAAAATAAATTCAGATTTTTATCATAGAAATATCAATATAAACGATAATAAAGAAATTTGGTCTGATAAACTAAATGATAATGAAATTAATAAATTAGATTTGTCATGGAACATTTTTTTTTCAAACCATAACTACTTATCATCTTTAAATTATTTTATGATTAAATTTTTAAAAAAAAATATAATAGTTAATAGATTATTTTATTCAAATCCTCATAAAAAAAGAATAAATGATTTTTTTATTAAATTTAGTGATAAAAACTATTATCCAACAATAGGTTGGCAAAGAAAAAAGATATTAGAAATATTTGATATCAATAAACCAAAAAAATTTAACAAATTTAATTATTTTAACTTAATGAAAAATTCAAAGTATTGCTTATCACCATTTGGTTGGGGTGAAATAGCAATTAGAGATTTTGAGTCATTTGTTAACGGATGTATTTTGATTAAACCCGATATGGGCCATATAGTTACTTGGCC
Organism: Pelagibacteraceae bacterium AG-325-F15; assembly: GCA_003282895.1. Lineage (GTDB taxonomy): Bacteria > Pseudomonadota > Alphaproteobacteria > Pelagibacterales > Pelagibacteraceae > Pelagibacter. The sequence goes on along the minus strand of QBYI01000024.1, from coordinate 3,533 downwards.
AAATTTATATATTCCAAATTCAACGTATATTCCAATAGAATGGAGTCTATCAGACTTAAAAAAAAATTTAGATTACTATAAAAATAATTATTCATTATTAGTAAATATTGCAAGTGAAGGGCAAAAAATCTATAAGTCACACACTGAAGGCATTAGCTCAGGTATAAATTTTGCAAAAAAAATAAAAGAATTAATTTCTTAATATGAATTACTTAAGACCAACGTTATTTTTTTCAATAAATAAAGAAATAAAAGATTTCACTTATGAAATAATTAAAACAGAAAGTGAAAAACCAAATATTGAAAATCAAGATAAAAATTTAAAAATTTTTATCAACCCTAAAACACAAAATTATCAATATATAGATTCCGAGGATTTTTTTTGCTTTGTCGTAGGTTATCCAATTATTAATGATAAGATAAATTTAGAGTTAACTTGTAACGAAATTATTAAAAATAAAGACTCAATTGATGAATTTTCAAAAAAATTAAATGGTGCTTTTTTAATTTTAATAATAGATAAAAAAGATCTTAGCTTTAAGTTTATAAACGATAGATTTAATGGAATACATTTTTATTGGGCAAACTTAAAAAATTTTTTTTATGGGAGTTTTTTATATTTTGATTTATTTAAAAAATTACGGTCAGAAAAAAAATTTGAATTAAATCAAGATTCTTTATTACAATATTTATGGATGTCTCGTGTTATGGATGATGCAACCCATGATAATTTTTCAAAATACCTTATGCCAGCATCTATATTATTCATAAATGGTGATGATATCAAAATAGAAAAGTATTTTTTACCAAATTTCGTAAAAACAAAAAGAACTAGAAAAGAAGCAGGTGAAGAGTACATCAGATTACTGTCACAATCGATTAAAAGACAAACTAGTGATATTGAAAAAAAAAAATATTGTTATTTTTTTTCAAGTGGATTAGATAGTAGAACAGTATCTTCAGCTATTAATAATAATGGTAATGAGTCGACTGCAATGACAGTTGCATTTTCTGATAATTTAGAGGTAAAATATGCGAAAGAAGCAGCACTATGTGCGGGATCTCAACATAAATTTTTAAAATTAGATAAAGACCATTTGGAAAAAAATTTTTTACCAAATGTTGAGATTTGTGGAGGTCTTTATGCAACACATGACGCTCTTTTTACTGGCCTTTACTCTAAGGTAAAAAATATAGGCAATGTAATATTTCACGGACATGCTTTAGATTTTTGGCATTTTGGAAATTACTTACCAACAAAATTTCTACGAATATTTAACAATAAAACACATATTAGAAAAATATTAGAATTAAAAAATTTAGAGGAAGATTATTTGTCAATGAATCCACTAAGACTTACATGGCATGGCAAAGGTATGGAATTTAACAAACTTTTTAAAAAAGAATACTTCAATCAAGGGAAAGAATTAATCTTATCGGGAATAAGAAAAGAAATAGAAAGAGGAAAAATAATTTGTAAAAATAATTATGATTATTGGGAACATTTTTTGATTTGTGCTTTTGGAAGACATTTTACTAACATAAACATTACTAGTAAAATTACGAATGGAATTGTTAGAACGCCAGCTTACGATAATGATATATTTAATTTTTATTTATCAATTCCAAATAATCAGCGAATAACAGATGAAATAAGAATTTATGCTTTAAATAATATAAAAAATTCAAAGTTAGGAAAAATACCAACTGCTAACCATGGTTTCCCTGCAGGCTACAGTCATATAAAAAAAACAATTTTTCAAATATTTAGAAAAATTAAGAGGTTAATGACTGGTAATATAGCTTATTCTCAGCCCGCATTAAAGGATCGTACCTGGCCAAACCTTGATGATTATTTAAGGTCTAGTAAATTTTATTTAAATGAACTTGATGAAGCTCTCAAAAATGAGGAGTTAAAAAAAACCTTAGCATTAATAGATTGGAAATACTTAGAAAATAAAATTAATAGATGGAAAAAAGGAGAAGACTTTGATGCAATTTTTGTCATTTGTTTAGTTTCATTAAGTAAGTTTCTTCAAATTACAAAATAAATATTTACATGTGTGGTATTTTTGGATTTAAATTAAACAGAGCTCTCAATGAAAGTGATTTAAATAAATCATTAAAATATTTAAATCTTTTAATTAATAGAGGTCCTGATAATCAAGGATATTATATTGATAAAGAAAACGGAGTATTTTTAGGCCATACAAGATTGTCAATTATTGATTTAAGTAAAGAGAGTAATCAACCATTTATCAAGGATAATTCTGTAATTGTCTACAATGGAGAAGTCTATAATTTCAAAGAACTTAAAGAAGAATTGAATTATAGTAATTTTCTTACCAATTCAGATACGGAGGTTTTACTAAGTTTATGGCAGAAAAATAAGTTAGATGGATTAAGAAAAATTGATGGCATGTTTGCATTTGCAATTTATGAAAATAAAGAGCTATACATTGGTACTGATTATTTTGGAGAGAAACCAATTTATTATTTAAAAAACGACCAAGGGTTTTACTTTAGTTCAGAGCCAAAGGTTTTAGTAGAATTTTTAAATCTAGATGTATCTTTAAATCAAAATGAATTTGAGGAATTCATATCTTTGGGTTTTATTATGTCTCCTGGCACTGGATTTAAAAAACTAAAAGTTTTAGAACAAAATACTTTAATAAAGATCGATCAAAATAATAAAATTGAAAAATCAAAAATTTTTCATATTAGTGAAATTTTAGATAAAGATAAAAAAACTAGTCTGACTAATCAAGACTATAGAGATTTCAAAGAAATTTTTTTAAGAAGTTTAAAAAGAAGATTAATATCAGATGTTCCACTTGGATTATTGTTATCATCTGGTTTAGACTCAACTTTAGTTGCCACGACAATGGTAAAAGAATTTAATTTAAAACCATTAACTTTTACAGCCTCATTTGAAGATGGCGTTGATGAGGAGCCTTTAGTGAAAAAACTAACAGAATTTCTTGGTCTGAATAATATAAAAATTAGTAGTTCAATTGATGATACTTGGAAGCAAATGGATCAAAAAACATTGGATTTATACACCGTTCTTAATGATAACATCTCTGGGGTTTATACAAAACAAATATGCAATGAAGCAAAAAAATATATTAAAGTTGGTTTAACTGGAATAGGAGGAGATGAATTATTTTATGGTTATAATAATTATGATTTTGTAAATAAATATAAATTTTTATATTCGCATTCAAAACTAATAAAAAAATTAGCTGATAAACTAATCAAGTTTATTAAGATAAAAAAATTTTTGAATTTCAATAACCTAATCTTTGATAATAACTATCATAATTATATTGCATCAAAAAATAGACAAATTGGTAAGTTAATTTATAAAAATTATCTTTCATTAAATAATGATCCAAAAATAAAAGAAAATAAAATAATAAACTACATAAGAAAATTTGATTTAAATCATGCTTTATTTTCTAGTTATCTTACTTCAGCCGATAGAGGCTCAATGAGCAGAAGTTTAGAGTTAAGGACCCCATTTTTATCAA
>QBYI01000023.1 GCA_003282895.1 Pelagibacteraceae bacterium AG-325-F15 | reverse complement strand
TTTGCAATCTTCATTCCAGACTCTGTCAATCCACTCACAAAAACCATTTCATCATCTAAATCTCTATAAATAACTTTGTCACCTGGTTTTTTAATCTTTTTTATTAATTTTTTTGCTAATGATCTAGAAGTTGAACCTTTTTTTCTTGCGCTAGAGTCTATTTGATAGATTTTCATAATTTATCTTATCCAAATTTTTGTAAAAAAGGAAAAATATTTAATAAATAATACCCCAAAGTTTGTAATTGATTTGTTAAAATTAATATACCAGTAACTAAAAGAATAATTCCACCAATTTTTGAAACTAAATTAATATTTTTTTTAAAGTTTTTAGAAAAAATTAGAAACTTTTGAATTAAATAGCCTGACAATATGAATGGTATTGCAAGTCCTAAAGAATAAAAGATTAAGAGTAAAATACCCTTATTGATGCTTTCTTCAGTAGCAGCTAAAACCAAAATTGATCCTAAAATAGGTCCAATACAAGGTGTCCAGCCAAATGCAAAAGCCATACCAATTAAAATTGGACTATAAAAATTATTATTTGAATTAGTATGAATTCTTTTTTCAAAACTTAAAAATTTAATATTAATAATGCCAATAATATGAAGTGATAAAACTATTATGACTATACCTGCAAAAATTCTAAGTTCGATTGAATTTTGCAATAATACTTGCCCTAAAAAAGTAGAAGCTGCACCAAAAATAACAAAGACAATTGAAAACCCAATTGTAAATAAAAAAGTTGGCATCAAATTTACATTTTTTTTATTTACCAATTCGTTTATAGAACTGCCTGAAATATAAGAAATGTAACCTGGTATTAATGGAAGAACACATGGTGACAAGAAACTTATTAATCCTGCTGCAAATGCAATGAATAATTCTATCATTTATCCAGTATTCTTCATCGCTGCTGAAATACCTGCGATCGATGTTAGTAAAGCATCATTTAAATATTTTTTATCAACTTTATTTTTACTTGTTTTAATTTTTTTGATCACAATTGGTTGAATAATATTAAGTATCTCAGAATAAATATTTCTGACTATTACAGATGTCCTAAATTGTTTTCGTGATTTAATAATTTCATTAGGTGTTATTTCTTTATTAAGTTTTTTTATTACATCAAATTGAAACCTTAATCTTTTTCCTACTCTTCTTAATTTTTCATCTGCAAGATATTCTTCATAAATTTTAGAGACATCAGGATCAACTTTTGAAATGACCATGTCTAATATATCAAGCATTGAATTGAAAAAAGGCCAATTTCTCTCCATATCATATAATGTTTTTCTAAATTCTTTGATATTTGCATACCTTAAAGCTTCAGCACTTCCTAGCCATGCTGGTAGCATCAATCTAATTTGAGTCCATGCAAAAATCCACGGTATAGCTCTTAAGCTTTGAATATTGTCTACATTTTTCCTTTTTGATGGCCTAGACCCTATGGACAATTTCCCTAGTGAAACATGTGGAGTTACTGTTTTAAAATATTTTATAAAATCAGAACTTTGATTAATATTTTTTCTATAAGAATTTTTTGAAATTTCTGCCATTTTTTCAATTAACGCTCTCCAAGAATCTTTCGGTTGTGGTGGTGGATTTAAAGACGCTTCTGATACTGCTCCTATATAACTACAAAGATTATATTTTGCCAAAGGCTCGTAACCGTATTTTTGTTGAATAACTTCGCCTTGATCAGTGATTCTTATTCTTCCATTAACAGAATTAGGTGGCAATGATCTCATTGTTGCCTGAATAGGTCCTCCTCCTCTTCCTGCTGAACCTCCTCTTCCGTGAAAGAAAGTAATTTCAATATTGAATTTTTTTCCAAGTTTAACTATTTCTTCTTGAGCTTTATATTGGTGCCAGCTAGCACAAATTTTACCCGCATCTTTACTTGAGTCTGAATAACCAATCATTACTTCTTGTTTATGGTCAATTAAATTTCTGTACCATTTATGAGAGAACAAGCTCTCCATGATAGATTTTGCATTAATTAAATCATCTAAAGTTTCAAATAAAGGAACAACTCTAAGCTTATTCTTAATTTTTGCCTCTTTTTGTAAAAAAGAAACTGATAAAATGTCAGATGCTGCAGATGTCATTGAAATAACATAGGCCCCAAGACATTCTGATGGTTCTTTGGCTAGAATATTAAAAGTTGACCAAACTTCACTATTTTCTCTATTTTTAAATTTGAATTTATTAATCACATTTTTAGGTGAATTTAATTTTGATTTTAAAAAGTTAATTTTTTCAATTTCAGAAAATTTTAAATAATCTCTATTATATTTCTTTTTCGCAAATTCACTTATTAATTGAGAATGTCTTGATGACTCTTGTCTAATATCTAATTTAGCTAAGTTAATTCCAAAACATTTTGCTCTTCTCATTAAATCTAACAATTCACCACTAGCTAAATTTTCATTATTATTTTGTTCTAAAGATTGTCTAACAACTCTTAAAGGTTTTAAGATTTCTTCTTTAGATTTTAGAAGTTTTTTTTGATCTAAAGGTTTTTTATTCACTAAATGTTGCTCAATCATTCTATGAGTTGTTCTCATTTTATCTCTTAATGGTCTTAAAAAAACTCTATAAGGTTCATATGACTTACCAGTTTTTTTTAAAATTTGTTTTGAGCATTTTTCCATTGAATAGGATCTAATTATTTTAGTTAAAGTTTTTTCGTATAATTTTGCTGCCTCCCATCTTGAAAGTAAAATAACCTCTTTTGTAACTTTAGCAGTAACGTTAGGGTTGCCGTCTCTGTCTCCACCCATCCATGAACCAAATTCAATTGGGTTAAAATTTTTAGGCAATCCTTTATCCATATTTTGAACAAAAATAGAGTTTAATCTTCGATAAACCTTTGGAATAGTGTCCCACAAACTATCTTCAATAATTGCTAAGCCCCATCTAGCTTCATCAAATGGTGATGGTTTTACTCTTTTTAAATCATCTGTATTCCAAATAATTGTAAACTCATCGAAAAGTTTTTTATCTAATAATTTCAGTTTAGAGGGATAATTTTTTAAAAGATCTCTTTGCTCAAGTATTTCGGTAATTTTATGATATTTCTGAATTAGGGTTCTTCTTTTTACCTCAGTTGGATGAGCAGTTAGCACTATTCCTATATTAAGATTTTTAGCATGATTATATATCTTAGTATCTGAAATATTTTTATTATTAAAAAGATCTTCAAAAATTTCTTCTATAAATAGATTGCTATTATTAATCTTTTTTTTATTATTCTCATATTCATTTAAGCTTCTGGATGCATCAATCGACTCTGCCAAATTGATTAAATTCATAAAATGAGAAAAAGCTCTAGTTAATTTAAAAGTATTTTTTGAATTTAAGCCTTTTATAGTACGAATAATTTTTCGATAAGAATGTTTGCTATTTAAGTTTGTTTTATTCGCCTTAGAAAGTTTTCTTATTTTTTCAACTAATTCGAAAAATTTGTCACCCTCTTGATCTTTTAAAACTTTTCCAAGTATATTACCTAAATACCTAACATTTTCTCTTAAGAGTTTTGTGGGTATTCTCTCGTAGTAAAGATCTCTCTTTTGCATTTTTTAAAAAGTTAAGATAAATGTATTCTACATCTAGAAACAACAATAAAAAACTTTAATATTAGTTATTAATTGCGGTATTTTAATCTTTATAAGAAACAACTGAATGTTTTTGTTCACCTAGTTTGTCAATTCCCAAAATAACTTCTTCACCGCCTTTTAAAAAATGTGGGGGCGACATATTTTCTCCTACACCTGGCGGTGTTCCGGTGCAACATATATCTCCAGGATGCAAGCTCATACATGAACTCATATAAGATACTAAAGTCTTAATATCAAAAATCATCTGTTCTGTATTTCCAGTTTGCATTCTTTTACCATCAACATCTAAAAACATATTTAATTTCTGATAGTCAGGTAATTCATCTTTTGTAATAATATAAGGACCAATTGGGCCAAAAGTATCAAATCCTTTTCCTTTATCCCAAGTTAAACCTTTTTTTTTTTGAAAATGCCTTTCACTAACATCGTTTACTAGAAAGAAACCCAACACGTGATCCATTGCATCATCAATACTGACATTAATAGCTTTTTTACCAATTACAAAACCTAGTTCTACCTCCCAATCAGTATGGTTTGAATTTTTTGGAACAATAATAGGATCGTTCGGGCCAGTGACACAACTTGTAAATTTAGAAAAAATAATTGGTTCCTTTGGGATTGGTAAATTTTGTTCTTCTGCATGATCTTTAAAGTTTAGTCCTATTCCTATAAATTTAGATGGTTTCGAAACACATGCACCAACTCTAGAACTTGAATCTAATTGTGGTAATTTTGAAATATCTGATTTTTGAATTTTATCTAAAGTGCTAAAATTTAATGTATCTGGATTAAAGTCGTTTATTAAAGATGACAAATCTCTAAAATTATTTTCTTCATCTATTATTGCAGGTTTTTCTTCTCCAACATTTCCTATTCTACATAATTTCATAATTACTCCTATTAATAAGTTGCTCTTCCACCACTTAGGTCAAAAACTGCCGATGTTGTAAAAGAATTTTCTTCACATGATAACCAACAAACTAGAGATGCTAATTCATCAACTTTAGCAAATCGATTTCTTGGTATTTTTGATAGCATATAATCAATATGTTCTTGTGTCATTTGATCAAAAATTCTGGTTTTAGCTGCAGCTGGAGTTACACAATTAACAGCAATATTTTTATCAGCCAATTCTTTTCCTAATGATTTTGTTAAACCTATAACGCCAGCTTTTGCAGTACTATACGCACTTGCATTGGGATTTCCTTCTTTGCCAGCAATAGATGCAATATTTACTATTCTACCATAATTATTTTTAATCATATGAGGAACAACTGCTTTACAACAATAAAATGTAGAATTTAAATCAAGTTCAATTACTTTTTTCCATTCATCTAAAGGGTAATCCCAAACTTTTGCGTTCATACCTGTTATCCCAGCATTGTTAACAAAAATATCTATTTTACCAAGTTCATTTTCAGTTTCTAACAATGCTTTTTCAATTTCAACAAAATTGGTAACATTTACTTTTTTAAAACTTAAATTTTCAGAACTAATTTCATTTAAAGCAGAATTAATTGCGTTTTCGTCAATATCCCAAATAACAACTTTGCCTTCTGATTGTATAATTCTTTTTGATATTGCTAATCCAAATCCTTGAGCGCCGCCTGTGATTATTGCTACTCTATTTTTTAAATCGAAATTATTCATATTATTTTTTTTTCTTTAATAAAGGAAAAATTAGAGCAATGAAAGATAAAATAAAAAAAGTTACTACTATAGGTCTTGTTAAAAACATTAACCAGTTTCCATCAAATATTACTAATGACTGTCTCAGAGTTCCTTCAACTAACTCCCCTAATATTAATCCAATTATTACTGGTACAACAGAAAAACCAAATCTTCTCATAAAAAAACCAAGGATACCAAAAAATAACATTATCCAGACATCAAGTATTGATTGACTTAAAGAATATGTGCCACATACAGAAACTGTAAAAATCATAGGCCATAAAATTTTATTAGGCACTAAGGTAATTCTGGCAAATATTTTTGCTCCAAAAAAACCAAATATAAAAAAAAGTATATTTGCAATTAACATTGCCCCAAAAATTCCATATAGAAAATCTGGTTGCTCTCTAAACAAGTCTGGACCTGGTCTCACTCCATGAATAATTAATCCCGTTAAAATTACAGCTGTTGTTGCGCTACCAGGAATTCCAAGTGCAAGTGTTGGTACCATTGCGCCACCTGTAGCAGCATTATTTGCAGCTTCAGCACCTGCAATTCCTTCTATTGATCCCTTCCCAAATTCTTCGGGGTTTTTAGAAAATCTTTTAGCTTCAGAATAACCAATCAAGGATGCAACTGTTCCTCCTTCTGCAGGTAGAACTCCAATAAATGATCCAATGCCTGAGGATCTTAATATTGTTTTCCAGGTTTTTTTATAATCTTCTTTGGAAGGTAATTTTACAGCTTTTAAAGCTACTCTTTTAAACACTTGATGTAACAATGTTGATTGAGTTAACATTTCACTAATCGCAAATAGACCTACTACTACAGGAATAAACCCAATACCTACTGAAAGTTCATTAATTCCATAAGTAAATCTATCTATAGAAGTCATAAAATCTTTACCAATTGTAGAAATTAAAATGCCAAATGCTGCAGCAATTAAATTTTTAATTGGACTACCCTCGCCAATAGAAGCCAGCATAGTTAATCCAAATATAGCTAATGCAAAATACTCAGGTTGACCAAACTCATAAGCAAGTTTTGCTAATATAGGCGCAAAAAACACTAAAATTACTACACTAAATATCCCTCCTACAGTACTAGAGACAGTTGCCATACCTAAAGCACGTCCAGCTTCACCCTTTTGAGCTAAAGGATATCCGTCTAAACATGTTGCAGCAGCTGCAGGAGTTCCTGGTGTATTAATTAATACTGCGGTGATTGCTCCTCCATAAGTTCCCGCACAATAAATGGATGTTAATAAAACTATTGCTGATAATGGATCTAAGGTCATTGTAAATGGTAAGATCAATGCCCCTCCAGTTGTAGGGCCTAGTCCAGGTAAAACTCCAAGTATTAATCCAAATAAAGTTCCAAACAATAAGACCAATAATAATTTGGAACTAAACAAAGGTGCCATCATTAATAAAAGATTATCCATACTAATAATAATAATAAAGGTTTGTAATTATTCCTTGAGGAAATCTTAATCCTAAAATCATTTCAAAAAATACAAATACAATAAAGGGAAAAATAATTCCTACTAATAATAAATAAAAAAATCTTTTTTCACCCCAATTATAAGAAACAAAAACTGATAAAACAGAAATTGCTAAGAAAAAATCTAAAGTCTTTGAAATAATGATAAAAAAAATAAAACTTAAAAGTGTTAAAAAAAAATTTTTTGGTAATTTTTTTTCTTTTTTCCAAGGTTTTTTGAAAGACAAGTAATATATTAATGTAGTTAATACTATTATTAAAACTAATAAACCTTTTGGAAATGTAGCTGGTTGAATTCCACGATTTAGAATTGGTGGAACTGTATCAAATGAAAATGTTGATATTAGTAAAATGGTAGAAACAATAATTATTATAGAAAATACTTTAAATTCATCTTTAAAAAAAAAGGGCAAACTTTTATTTGCCCTTTTTTTATTTCGTACATTATTCATAATTTAAAGAATGTACTTTCTTTAAATTAATTAATGTAACCTAAAGCTTTTAGCTGAGCAGTCATTTCAGCAAGCATAACTTCCATTTGCTTACCCCACTCATCAGCTCCAACTACACTAGTTGAATCAAGACCAATGTCTGTTAAAAAACTTTGGAAATATTTGTGTTCCATAGCTTTTATCATTGCGCCCTCTAATTGTTTCTTTCTTTCTGCAGGAACACCTTTTCTTGTTACAAAGCCTCTTACAGTTGAAAGAACAACAGGAATTCCTAATTCAGTTGCAGTAGGAACATTGCTTAGTTTTTCCATTCTGTTACTAGCTAGTACAACTGACACACATAATGTACCATCTTCTATCTCAGTTACAGCTTCACCTAAGTTTAAAACACCTACATCAATATCTCCTTTGATAAGGTTAGTTTTGATAGGTCCTACACCTTTATAAGGAACAATTGTTGGATCTGTTAATTTACCTTTTTTAGTAAATGCAATTGCACTAACATCATCAATTCCACCTACATGAGTTGTACCATATTTAAGTGATTTTGATTTTTGAGCACTAATAAATTTCTTAGCGTCTTTTATGTCATTTTTACAATTAACAACAAACAACTGAGGATCGTCTGTTCCTCTAGCTAATGGCTGCATATCACTTAATTTAACTTTAGTTTTACCTAAAGCCATTGATACAGCATGACCAGTAGTCCAAGTTAATGTGTGTTGGCCGTCAGCTGGTAACGTCATCATATAATCCATAGACGCAGCTCCACCTCCACCTTTTTTGTTAACTAATTGCATATCTTGTTTTAGATACCTTCTAGTTCTTAATAACATCATTCTAGTAGTTACATCTGTACCTCCCCCAAAACCAGCGTGAGTAATTGCTTGAATTGGATGACCATCTGCTCTTGCAGAAGTGATCATTAATGGAAGTGCAACAACGAAAAATTCAGTTACCAAAACTGCAGCAGCTAAAAATAATTTAAAACTTTTTTTCATTATTTCCCTCTTTAGTTAATTTATAATTAATTATATAAGCATAATCTGATACAAAGCGTAAAGAAAAAAATGTCCCAAAATAAAATTAATATGGCTCTGCTCTTAGGCGACCCTTCTGGTATTGGACCCGAATTAATTTCAAAATTATTAACAGAGGAAATCACAAACAAAGCCAATATAGTTGTTATAGGTGAAAAAAATATACTAGAACAAGGTAATAAAATTTCTGGTAACAAACATGACTTCAAATTTGTAGAAGATTTTAACCAAATTGAATTTCAAAACGGAAATAAATATTTTTTAGATATCTCTAAAGGTAAAAACCATGATTATAAATTATCTGAGTGCTCTAAAGAATCAGGTGAAAGTGTTTTGTCTGCATTAAATTTAGCATTAGAACTTGCCAAAGAAAATAAAATCCATGCAATAAATTTTGGCCCATTTAATAAAACAAGCATGAAACTTGGAGGTAACAAATATTCAGATGAATTACATTTAATGGCTGAAAAGTTAGATGTAAAAAATTTTTTTTGTGAATTTAATGTAATTGATAATTTTTGGACAGCGAGAGTTACGTCCCATATTCCAATTAAAGAGGTTGCTGATCATGTTAAAAAAGAAAAAATCTTGCAACCGATTAAGCTGATTAATGAGGCAATGAAATTAAATGGTATTAAAAGTCCAAGAGTTGCTGTACAAGCCCTTAACCCGCACGCTGAATTTGGAACAGAAGAAAAGGATGAAATTATTCCAGCAATTGAAGAAGCTAAAAAAATAGGTATTGATGCAGATGGTCCTTTACCTTGTGATACATCATTTATAACTGCTTATAAGAATAAAAATCATGATTGTATTGTTGGTATGTATCATGATGCATTACAATCAGGTCTGAAAGCCTTTGGTTTTGACAGAGGTGTTACTGTTCAAGGTGGTTTGCCTGTACCCATAACAACTCCTGCTCATGGTACAGCCTTTGATATTGCTGGTAAAAACAAAGCTAATTTAGAACCTACTTTGAATTCATTTAAAATTGCATTAACAATGGCTGAAAATAAGTTAAATGAGCAAAATTAAAAATATTAAAACTACTGTATATCAATGGACAGGAAAAACAGTTCCACCACAAAATAATTTTTGTACAAATGCTTCTGATGTACTTTACGAAAAATCAGATGCCATGGGATCCTTTAGGTTTCATGAATGGTTAGTTTGTGAAATTGAAACTGATGATGGTGTGGTTGGTATAGGTAATGCAGCCTTAGCTCCTCAAGTAACAAAAAAAACAATTGATACATATTTAAAACCTCTCGTAATTGGAGAAGATCCATTTGATTATGCTTATATTTGGGAAAAGATGTATAGAAGAACTTTGGCGTGGGGAAGAAAAGGTGTCGGTATGACAGCAATATCAGCTATTGATATAGCTCTTTGGGATATTATTGGAAAAATTACCAAAAAACCTATTTTCAAATTATTGGGTGGAAGAACTAAAGAAAAAATTCCTGTATATGCATCAAAACTATACAGTCAGCCACTAAAAGAATTACAAAAAGAAGCTGAAATTTACAAAAATCAAGGTTTCAATATGTACAAAATGCGATTTGGTTGGGGACCTAAAGATGGTCCAGAGGGCATGAAAAATAATATTAAATTAGTTGAAGCAGTAAGAGAGGTTGTTGGTGAGGATGCTGATTTAATGCTTGAGTGCTACATGGGTTGGAATTTAGATTACTCAAAAAGAATGATTCCAAAATTAATGAAATTTAATCCTAGATGGTTAGAAGAACCTGTGATTGCAGATGATATTCACGGTTATGCAGAGCTTAATAATATGAATATGATACCAATTTCTGGTGGAGAGCATGAATTTAGTTTGTTTGGTTTCAAGCAGTTATTAGATTTAAAAGCAGTCAGCTATATCCAATATGATACTAACAGAGTTGGAGGTATAACTGCTGCTCAAAAAATTAATGCCTTAGCTGAAGCATATCAAATTCCTGTTGTTCCGCATGCTGGGCAAATGCATAACTATCACTTAACAATGGCAAATGTGAATTGCCCTATATCAGAATATTTTCCTGTTCATGACGTAGAAATAGGTAATGAATTATTCTATTACATTTTTGAAGGTGATCCTTCTCCTACAAATGGTTTTATTGATTTAGAGGATAATGTTCCAGGTTTAGGTTTAACGCTTACTGATAAATATAAATCAGATTTTAAAATAATAGAATAATTACCCTTTTATTCCTAAATGAGTGTATTTAACATTTAGATAGTCTTTTATTGCCATAGATCCACCCTCTCTTCCGTATCCACTTTGTTTAATTCCTCCAAAAGGTGCTTCGGCAATTGCAACAAAGCCTGTATTAACAGCAACAGATCCTGTTTCTAGTTGTTCAGATGCTAAATGAGCTGTTTCCATTGAGTTTGTACAAACATAACTACACAATCCTAGCTCATGATTATTGGCTCTTTCAATTACTTCATCAAAAGACTTAAAAGATAACATAGGAACTAAAGGTCCAAAGGGTTCTTCTTTCATTATGGTGAAGTCATCTTTTACCTCATCGAAAATTGTTGGTTCATAAAAAAAACCTTTATTAAAACCAGCTGGTCTTTTTCCACCTAATAAAACTTTTGCTCCTTCTTGTTTAGTTTTTTCAACTAATGCTTCAATTTCATTTAATCTTTTTTGAGTTGTTAGTGGACCTAATTGAGTATCAGGATCCATACCATTACCAATTTTTAATTTTTTTGTTTTTTCTATAAATAAATCTATAAATTCATTTTTCTTATTTTCGTGAATATAAAATCTATTGGGTGAAATACATACCTGTCCATTATTTCTAAATTTAGCTGCAATTGCCATATCAGTTGCTTTTTTTACATCAGCATCATCAAATACTATAAAAGGTGAATGGCCACTTAATTCCATTGTAACTCTTTGAACCTTCTCTGCAGCTTGTCTTAATATTAGTTTTCCAACTCTGACTGAGCCAGTAATTGAAATTTTTTTTACAATATCAGATTGAATTAGTTGAGAGGCTATGCTTGGTGGGTCGCCAGATAACAAATTAATTACTCCTGGTGGAACGCCACATTCTCTACAAATATCTACTAATTCCATTACTATGCCAGGTGTAATAGTGTCTGGTTTAATTATTACTGAACAGCCTGCAGCAAGAGCTGTAGAAATTTTTCTTGCAGCTAAAATAAGAGGAAAATTCCAAGGTGATAATGCAGCAACAACTCCAACTGGTTGGTAATACACATGAACTCTTGTATCTTCAAACCTACTTTCTATTGTTTGACCAAAAATTCTTTTTGTTTCTTCTGCATTCCATTCAAAAATATCTGCTGCTCCATTTGTCTCCCCAATACCTTCTGCTAAAGGTTTTCCATTTTCTAAAGTCATCCATTTTGCAAGAAGATCTTTTTTTTCTCTCATTTTATCTGCGATCTTTCTCAAAACATATGACCTCTGCCAAGGTGGGATTTTTCTCCAAACTTTTAATCCCTGCTCCGCTGATTGTAGTGCCCTTTCAACATCAGTGGTAGAAGCTTTTGAAGCATGACCTAAAACTTCCTCAGTTGCAGGATTGATTACTTCATAAGTTTCTCCATTTTCTGAGGGCGACCAATTGCCATCGATAAATTGTCCAAATTTTTCGTACATAATTTGCTAACTCTAAAGTTGAATAAAATAAATAATTAATAAATTCTTAACAAATATGATTTAATCTTTCAAATTAATAAAGAAAGGAAAAAAATATGGCAAAATATTTTGTTATGGGAAATTATACCCCGAAAGCTTTTCAAGGTTTTATTAAAGATCCAACTCAAGATAGATCAGCTGCAGTTAAAGCATTAACTGAATCTGCTGGAGGTAAATTAGAGTCATTTGCTATTACACGAGGTCAGTATGACTTTTGTGCAGTAACATCTGGTGATATGCCTTTTGAAAACTTTGCTGGTGTAAAATTAGCTGTTGAAGCAAGTGGCACTGTAGAAAATATGATTATCTTAGAAGAAATGGATATGAATAAAGCTGCTGAACAAGCTGCAAAATCAATGGCTGGTTATAAGCCAGCTGGTTAGTTACTTAAATTAACTTCCAGTTTTTAAAAATTGGAAGTTAATTAACTTCATATAAAGCAGGAAACATTTTTCCTCCTAAACTATCTCCTTCTTTATAGCCACCGTCTTGCATAGCTTTACGATAATTAAAACTTGTCCAGTCACCAACATAATTAATCTTTGTATCTTCTTTTGCAACTCTTAGAGTATATCTGCTTAAAGTCTTCTGTGGAATTGATGCACTAAGCGTTCCATGTAGTGTTCTCATATCAAATATTACAGCATCTCCTAATTGACAATCCCAATGTAAAAATTCGTATTTATCTTTATTACCTAAAATATCTGGCGGTAGTTCATATTTTTTTCCATCAATTACACATTCATCTCCCTCTACCTTATGTCCATCTTTAAAAAGTACTCTTAAAAAAAGTTTTTTCCATAAATGAGAGCCTTTTACCCATACCACACCTTCGTTTTTACCAGTAGGTTGAAGAGGTAACCAAAGAACACACATGGTTCCATCCATATCAAAATAACTTATGTCATGGTGGAATGGAGTTGAAGATTTGGAACCAGCTTCGCGCAAAAACCAATTATCCATTACTAAGTTAATTCTTTTTGCTTCCAACAGTTCAGAAGCTATCCTTGCATATGGAGAATTATATACAAAATCTTTAAATTCTGGGACTAAGTCCCAAGTCCAATAATCCTCTAAATATTGAGGAACATTTTTTTCGACTGTATGAGATTTAAATCTTGGACTTGGATTTTTAATATCTCTTTCAATGCCTTTTTTTAGTTTTTCTATCCATTGAATATCAAATTTATCTTTTAGAAATATTGCTCCATCATTTTTAAATTGATTAATTTCATCGTTAGTGAGAATTTTGTCCATGATTTATGTTAAAATATAATATAAAAAAACATAAATGAAAACTCTTACAGATACATTTGGAAGAAAATTTCCTTATATAAGATTGTCTATTACTGATGTCTGTAATTATAGATGCACTTATTGTTTGCCCCAAGGGTATAAAAAAACTCCTGGTGATATGAGAGGTTTTATGTCAGCTGAGGAAATATCTAGGTTAACAAAAGCATTATCTGAACTAGGTGTATGTAAAATAAGACTTACTGGAGGAGAACCAACGGTAAGAAAAGATTTTTTTGATATTCTTAAAGATATGAAACAAAATTCAAATATTCCAAAGATAACAATGACTACAAATGGTTATCGATTAAATAAAATTGCTAAACAATTAAATGAGTTTGGATTAGACGGAATTAATATTAGTATAGATAGTTTAAATAGAGAAACTTTTAAAAAACTTACTGGTCATGACAGACTTACTGAGATTTTAGAAGGAATTAAAATCCTACAAGACTTAAATTTTAAGAATATCAAAGTTAATGCCGTTTTACTAAAAGATATTAACGATACACATGAAGATTTTGAAAAATTTGGCAGTTTTATAAAAAATAACGAAATAGATTTTAGATTTATAGAATTAATGCAAACTGGAGATAATTTAAACTATTTTAAGAAAAATCATGTTTCCTCAAAGATATTCAGAGATTACTTAGAAAATAACGATTGGATTTACCAAACATTTGGAAAAGATGCGGGCCCATCATTAAATTTTATTCATCCCGAATACAAAGGAAAGTTTGGTTTAATTGCACCCTATTCAAAAGATTTTTGTAAAACATGTAATAGATTAAGAATTACCTCAAGAGGTGACTTGAGATTATGTTTGTTTGGAAATACTGGAATAAGCATTCGACATTTATTACAAAATGATGATCAGAAAAATGAGCTTGTAGACCTTATTTTAAAACAATTACATCTTAAAAAAGAGTCTCATTATTTAGAGCTAGGTGAGACAGGATTAACAAAAAACCTTTCTACAACAGGTGGTTAAATGAAAAATTTGAAAATTATTGATCAAAACGAACTTAAAGATTGGGCTGATGAGATTTTTAAAAAAAATTCTTTTAATATGGTTAATGTTTCATCAAAAAAAGAAACTTTTAGAAGAGCATTAGCCTCAGGTAAAATTTTTGTTGGAGAACAAGTTTTTGATTTGATTAAAAGTAAAAAAATGCCTAAGGGTGACCCTATTACTTTAGCAGAGGTGTCTGCCGTCCTAGGTGTAAAAAAAACTAGTGAGTTAATACCTTTGTGTCATCCATTACCAATAGATCATATTGCTACAAAAATTATTATGCATGATAATGATAATTCTTTAGAAGTATTTTGTGTAGTTTCAGCAGTTGCAAAAACTGGCGTTGAAATGGAGGCAATCATGGGTGTGAACGCTGCATTAACTACAATTTATGATTTAAGCAAAATAGTCAATCCACATTTAAAAATTGATAATGTTAAATTATTGATAAAAGAAGGTGGAAAAAGTGGTTTATGGAAAAATCCTGATGGACTTCCAAGTTTTTTAAAAAGTTTATTTTAATAATAAAATAATAATGTCTGTTATTTTAAAATCTCAAAAAATTTTAAGTAAATGGGTAGACTATAATAATCATCTTAATATGGCATATTACATATTAATATTTGATGAAGCTTGGGAAGTAATGCTGGGGAAAATCAAAATGGGTGCTCATTCTGCTAAAACCTCAAAAAGAAGCACAATGGTAGTAGAGACTCATACACAATATATTAACGAGGTTAAAGAAAACGAAGAAGTTGATATTATCTTAACTTTTTTTGATCATGATAAAAAAAGACTTCATTTAAAGTTAGAAATGATAGAAAAAAAATCTAACAAATTATCAGCATCTATGGAATGGATTTCTCTTTATATAGATTTAAATATTAGAAAAGTTACAGAGTTTGAAAAAGATAAAATTGAGTTAATGGATGACTTTATTAATAAACATAAA
>QBYI01000022.1 GCA_003282895.1 Pelagibacteraceae bacterium AG-325-F15 | reverse complement strand
TGATAGGACAATTAACAAAGGATACTGTATTTAATGAATTTTTAAATTATTGGCCGCTTTTCCTGTCTGTGTTTATTGGTGGTCAAATTGGAAATTTTCTAAATATTAAATTTTTATCTAATAAAACTCTTACTCTGATAACATCTTTATTGGTTATTTTTGTTGCAATAAGAATAGGATTTAAAATTTTACCATAATGTTGATTTAATTTACTTTTAATATATTTAATATTTATGAAAAACATCAAACCATTTGGGCCATCAATAGGCAAAACAAAGATTTCAGATAAATTTTTTAATAAATTAAATAAAGAATTTGATACAAAATCAAAATCAAAAAAAATTGATTATAGTTCAAAATTGGCTAGCCAAATTAAAAATGAATTAAAAATTTCTGACAAATTCATTAAACAAAATTTAGAAAAAGAATTAAAATTTTGTGTTAAAAAATTTTTATTTAATGAAAACATTAAAAATATTAAAGAAATTAAGATCTTAAATCTCTGGGTAGTACGTCAATTTAAAGGTGAATATAATCCAATTCATTATCATGAAGGAGATTTATCAGGTGTTGGGTATTTAAAATTACCAAAAGGTATGACTAATAATAAATTGGTTAAAAATAAGAAATTAAAAACTAATGGTACGATAGATTTTATAAATGGACAAAAAGGTTTTTTAAGCAAAGGTATACATAACGTAGTCCCAAAAATTAGAGAAATGCTTATTTTTCCAAATTATTTAATGCATACTGCTTATCCGTTTAACATTGATGGAGAAAGAAGATCTTTTTCATTCAATGTAAAAATTTTATTTAAATAATAATCTATTAATAAATGAATAGAGATTTCTTTAAACATGTTAGGATTCTAGATGGAGGAATGGGCCAAGAACTTCATGCTAAAGGATTAATTTCTATGGGTACCTTATGGTCCGCAAGCGCTAATTTAGAAAAAAAATTTCATAATTTAGTTGTAGATCTTCATCTCTCATACATTTATTCAGGTGCTGATGTAATTATAACAAATACATTTTCTGCAAGAAGAATTAGATTAATTCAAAATAAAGTTAATGAACACTTTAAGTACATTAATGAACAAGCTTGTTTGCTTGCAATAAAAGCAAAAGATCTATCTAAAAAAAATGTACTAATTGCAGGAAGTTTACCTAGTCAAAGTGATACTTATGTAGAGGATCAGCGTAACACTAATGAAATTGAAAAAGATTTTTTAGATCAAGCAACCATAATTAATCCTTATATAGATTTTTTTTATTTAGATGTTTTATCTAGCGGTAAAGAATTAGATATTGCATCTAATGTAGCTGCTAAACTTAAAAAACCTATTCTAGCAGGTGTTCATTTAAAAAAAAATTGCCTTCTTCCTTCAGGTGAAACTATTACAAAAGTTGTTAATAAATATAAAAATGAAAATTGGCTTGGTTTAATAGGTGCTTGTGTTTCACCTGAAATAGTTGAAAATTCTATTGATGAACTAAGAGAAATTAATTTACCTTTTGGATTTAAAGCTAATTTATGGGAAATTGAAGAACCTGGACCTCAAAGAACTTTCAATACAGCTAAATATGATGAGATTGGAACAAATCCAAATATAGCATTTGGAAAAAGAGACAAATATGACCCAATATTATTCTATGAATTTTCTAAAAAAATCAAAGCAAAAGGTGCAACTATTCTTGGTGGGTGTTGTGAAACTACACCTTCGCATATTGAGGCAATAGCAAAGCTTAAATAGTTTTTTTATTATCGGCTTTTTTTACAAAATAGATACCAATACAAACTGCTATTAAAGATATTAATACTTTAATTGTTATTAGTTCTTTTAGGAATATGTAACCTAAAATAGTTCCAAATATTGGTATTAGGTAAGAAACTTGAGATTGAAAAATTAAACCATTATTTTTTAAAATCCTAAATCTTAATAACCAAGCAATACCAGTTGGCACAATACCAAGATAAATGACAGATATGAGTGAGTCAGTTCTTGGAATTGTTTGCCAAGGTTGCTCTATAAAACTCACTAATGGAATTAAAATTATAATTGCCCAAATTAAAATTGAACCTGTTACATTTTCATTTTTCTTTTTGCTAATTTTTAATGTTAAAACGCCACCTATTACGTAACAAGTTGATCCAAGTAATATCAACAATGCTGAAACAAAATTATTTTCATCAATTAAAATATTATCTGAAAATAAAAATATTATTCCTGAAAAACCAATTAAAATACCAAATGTTTTAACCAAATTAAATTTTTCATTTTTAGTATAAAAATGACCTAAAACTGTAGAGCTCAATGGAGTTGTTGACATTAAAATAGCTGCAAGATTACTCTGAACAGATTTAACTCCATAAGCTATTAAAAAAAATGGAGCTACCAAGTTAATAAATCCAATCATTGCAAACCAATGCCAGTCTTTTGAAAAAGCCTCAATTTTAATATTTTTATAATAACAAAGAAGCAAAACTGGAATAGCTCCAAAGAAAACTCTTAAAAATGCAATGGTTACTGGTCCAAAAGAGTAAGTTGCAATCTTTATGTTAAAAAATGCTGAAGCCCAAATAAGAGCTAATATGGTTAATAATATGTAATCAATTAATTTTGGTTGTCTCATTCAGTAATTTCTTTTATTTCGCCAGAAGTTAATTTGGTTAATTGATTAAATTCTATTTTGAAAACACAATTTGGGTGACCTGCAGCTGCAAAAACTGTTTTAAATCTTTCTAGATTAGTATCAATATAGATTTTTACTTTATTTAATTGCCCCACTGGAGAAACGCCTCCAATTGTATACCCAGTTATTTTTTTAACATCATTTGGTTTTGCCATCGAAACATCTTTTTCATCTAAGATTTTTTTAAGTTTATTTAATGAACACCTTTTGTCTCCTGAAACTAAACAAAGAACAAAACTATTCCCCGCGCTGAAAAGCAAACTTTTAACAATTGCTCCAACATTACAACCTAAAGCTGTAGCTGCATCTTCTGCTGTCCTTGCTGTTTTCTCTAGACATATAACTTCTAGATTCTGATCAAATTCTTTTATTGATTTTTCAGCTCTTTTAACTGGTTCTTTCTCTAAGATAGGATTCACTGGTTTTAAATTATTTGTTTAATAATATTGCATAAATACACCACTTATGTGAAAATTGCATAGGTGTTATTTATTAAATAAGCAATAACTTTTGCGATTTTTTTGTTATTTACCACTCATAAAATTATATAGGAGACAAAATGAGCGCAGCAAATGTTTTAAAATTTATTAAAGAAAAAGAAGCAGAATTTGTAGATCTTAGATTTACTGATCCAAGAGGAAAACTTCAGCATTTAACAATGGATGTCTCAGTTGTTGATGAAGATATGCTTGATGAAGGTGTATTCTTTGATGGTTCGTCTATTGCTGGTTGGAAAGCTATTAATGAGTCTGATATGATTTTAAAACCAGATACTGCGAAAATGATTATGGATCCCTTTACATCTCATAATACTGTTGTTCTGTTTTGTGATATTTTAGATGCTGTTAAAAGATCTCCTTATGAACGAGATCCTAGAGGTGTTGCAAAAAAAGCTGAAGAGTATTTAAAATCATCAGGAATTGGTGATAAAGCTTTCTTTGGACCTGAACCAGAGTTTTTTGTATTTGATGATGTAAGAATTAACAATGATCCTAACAATACTGGATTTGTTTTAGATAGTAAAGAAGGCCCTTATAACTCGGGTAAAGTTTATGAAAATGGAAACATGGCACATAGACCTCCTGTTAAAGGTGGTTATTTCCCTGTACCACCAGTTGATAGTGAACAAGACATGCGTGGTGAATATTTAAAAAATTTAAAAGAAGTTGGAATTAAAGTTGAAAAACATCACCATGAAGTAGCTCCAAGTCAGCATGAGCTTGGTATGTACTTTGGGACTTTGGTTGATCAAGCAGATAATGTTCAATTATATAAATATGTTGTACAGATGGTTACTCATTCATTTGGAAAAACAGCAACGTTTATGCCGAAACCAGTTGCAGGTGATAACGGTTCAGGTATGCACATTCACCAATCTATTTGGAAAGGTGATACTCCAGTATTTTCTGGTGATGCTTATGCGGGTTTATCAGAAACAGCATTACATTATATAGGTGGAATTTTAAAACATGCTAAAGCAATCAATGCTTTTGCAAACTCTACTACAAATAGTTACAAAAGATTAGTCCCAGGTTTTGAGGCTCCTGTGCTCTTAGCTTACTCAGCAAGAAATAGATCTGCTTCATGTAGAATACCTATTACGCTTAGTAAAAAAGGTGCAAGATGCGAAATAAGATTCCCTGATGCTTCAGGTAACCCTTATTTAACTTTTGCAGCAATGCTTATGGCAGGACTTGATGGAATAAAAAATAAAATTCATCCAGGTGAGTCTTTTGATAAAGATTTATATGAATTACCACCAGAAGAAGTAAAAGCTATACCAACTGTTTGTGGTTCTTTAAGGGAGGCTATGGAAAGTTTAGATAAAGATAGAGAGTTTTTAACTCAAGGTGGTGTATTTACTGATGATCAAATAGATGCTTACATTGCGCTAAAGTTTGAAGAAATTCATAAATTTGAACACGCACCTCATCCAGTTGAGTTTGAGATGTATTACAGTAGCTAGTAGTTAATTACTGTCTAGTTGTTGCAATTGTATCTTTGTTAACACCTTTTTTTACGACGTAGTCTTGTGTACCATTTGCACCTGTTTCCACTTCTTTTCGTAAATCTTTAAAAAAGGTTCTTTGCTTTAAAGAGTTTTTAAGGTTTTTAACTAAGTTTTTAAATTCAAAAGTGTTCATAAACAATTTATATCTTAGTTATGCATTTAATGCAATACTGATATGCAATTGATGGATAATACAACTTACTCTATCTTAAATGACTCTCCACATCCACAACGTTCGGTTTCATTGGGATTATTAAACACAAAAGATGAAGAAAGTTCCTCTATTTTGTAATCCATTTCAGTGCCAAGCAAATACATAACAGCGGCAGAATCGACAAATACTTTTACGCCCTTGTCCTCAATAACTTCATCATTGGGATTAGCTTCTTTAGCGTATTCCATAACATAGGACATCCCTGCACAACCACCTGTTTTGACAGATACTCTAACTCCAAGTGATTCTTTTTCAGCATTGGACATTATTTCTTTAATTCTAAGCGCTGCATTTTCACTTAATTTAATTATAGGATTCATTATAAATTTAACTCCAATTTAGCTGCTTCGGACATCATATCTTTATTCCAAGGAGGATCCCATACTAATTCAAGATCAACATCATTTATTCCTTCAACTTGCATAGCTCCCTCTTTAACTTCTTTTGGTAAGCTCTCAGCTACAGGACAATTGGGTGTTGTTAGTGTCATTTTTATTTTTGCGAAATTATCATTTTCAACCACAATATCATAAATTAAACCTAATTCATAAATGTTAACTGGTAATTCTGGATCATAAATTTTTCTAATTTCTTCTATGATTTGTTCTTTTTTATTCATATGTCTAATTTTCTGTTTTTACAGGTTCTTTTTTATTTTCAAATGCAGAAACCAAAGTATGCCATGATAAAGTTGCACACTTAACTCTCATTGGATATTGTTTTACTCCTGATAAACACATTAACTTTGTTTTTTCGTCTTCTTCTAATTTTTCAGATTTCAATTCTGGGTTTTCTTTTATCATTCCTAAAAAATCTTCTACAATTTCTTTTGCCTCATGCTCATTTTTTCCCTTAATCAAATCAGTCATAATTGATGCTGATGCCATTGAAATAGCACAACCACTACCTTCAAATGAAATATCTTCTACAATTTTTTGTCCGTTTAGTTTTAAATAAACATGTACATTATCACCACATAAAGGATTATGACCTTTGGCATCTTTATTAAAGTTATCAGTCTTACCAAGGTTTCTTGGATTTTTACCATGTTCTAAAATTATTTCTTGATATAGTTCTTTCAAGTTCATTTTAAATTAAATATTTTTTTACAATTATTTATAGCGCTGTTTAATTTATCAAGATCATCTTTAGTATTATAAATTCCAACTGATGCTCTTGAACTTGCAGTTATATTCAGTTTATCATGAAGTATTTGACAACAATGATGACCAGCTCTTATTGCAACACCATCCTCATCTAGTATTGTTGCAACATCATGAGGATGAATACCTTCGATAGTAAATGATAAAACTCCACCTTTATTTTTAGGATTACCAATTAATTTTACAGAATTATTTTTTTGTAGTAGCTCTTGTCCATATTCAACTAGCTCAGCTTCATGCTTCATTATATTTTCTATTCCAACGCTCTCTAAAAATTTAATTGACTGGTCAAATGCTATGACCTGGGCTGTGGCCATGGTTCCTGCTTCATATTTATTAGGCAAATCACCATAGGAAATTCTATCTTTTTTAACCTCATTAATCATTCCCCCACCCCCTTGATAAGGCGGTAATTCCTCTAACCATTTTTTTTTACCATACAAAACACCAAGACCTGTTGGGCCATACATTTTGTGACAAGAGATAGCATAAAAATCACAATCTAAATCTTGCATATCTAATTTTAAATGGGGCGCCCCCTGGCAACCATCAACCACAACAATTATACCTTTTGAATGGGCTAATTGCGTTATCGCTTTAATAGGTAATATTGCACCTGTTACGTTCGATAAATGTGTAATAGAGACAATCTTTGTTTTAGGAGTTATCTTTTTTTCAATTTCCTCTAATGTAATTTCACCCTCTTCATTAATTTCAGCAAAATTAATTTTAATATTCTTTGACTTTCTTAAAAAATGCCATGGGACATAATTAGAATGATGCTCTAACTCAGTAATTAGAATTTCGTCTCCTTCTTGTAAATAATTTTGTCCCAATGTATTTGCAACTAAGTTAAGTGCCTCAGTTGCACCTTTAGTAAATACAATCTCATTTTTATCTTTAGCATTTATATATCTTTGAACTGAAGTTCGTGTATTTTCATATAAGTTTGTTGCAGCAACAGCTAAATAGTGAACACTTCTTCCGACATTTGAAAACTGTTTTGTATAAAATTCGTTAATTCTATCAATTACAACTTTTGGTTTTTGAGATGAGTTTGCGCTATCTAAATAAACTAAATCATTATTATGAATTTTTTCATCAAAAATTGGAAATTCTTGTTTTACTTGATCTATATTCATTCTTTTATTCCTATTAAATTTTTAATCAAATTTTTTATTTCTGTGTCAGTAATTTTCTCTACTACATCCAGTAAAAAACCATTAATTAACAATTCCCTTGATTGAAGATAATTTAATCCTCTAGACATTAAATAAAATATTGAATCTTCATTTAAACTACCAGAGGCTGAACCATGTGAACATTTAACATCATCAGCATAAATTTCTAATTCTGGTTTAGCATTAAATTCTGAATCTTTATTTAATAAAATTGCTTTGCTTAATTGATATCCATCAGTTTTTTGTGCTTCAGAATTTACAAATATTTTTCCTTGATATGCTGCTTTGGAGCTATCTTCTAAAACACTTTTAATTAATTGATAGCTTTTAGTATTTTCAGTTAAATGATTTATTATTGTTCTAATTTCATGGTGCTTGCTATTATTTAAAGAAAAAATACCATTAACAAATGCAGAAGAATATTTTCCATTTAAATTACAATTAATTTCATTTTTAAAAAAGTTTGATCCTGCCGATAAAACAAACGTTTCTGAAATACTATTCTTATCTTGATCGATATTGTTAAAAGAATATTTAATATTTTTATTATCAAATCTATCTACTTTATAATTTTTTAAAACTGCGTTTTCTTTTAAATTAAAGTTATAAAAAATATTCAAAAAATTTTTTTCTGAGCTATCATTGAAAAGATCAATTAGACGTAAAGAGCTATTTTCACCTAATTCAAATTCTAGCCTTAAATTTATGTTTTTTGACCAAATTTGAGAATTTGTTATATGATAAATAATAAGTGGTTTTGCTAATTGATACCCTTTTTTAACCAATATTTTGAATGATTTATTTGTAAATGCATTATTTAAATCAGATAAAGAATTATTATTTAGTTTGTTGATACTTTCAGATTGATCAATTATTTCTATTTTATTTTTTTGTTCATAATCAAAATCAATTTTTTCAATTCTACCATTTATAAAAACTA
Source organism: Pelagibacteraceae bacterium AG-325-F15 (assembly GCA_003282895.1). Classification (GTDB taxonomy): domain Bacteria; phylum Pseudomonadota; class Alphaproteobacteria; order Pelagibacterales; family Pelagibacteraceae; genus Pelagibacter. The sequence continues at coordinate 7,809 of QBYI01000022.1, read as the reverse complement.
TTTTATTATGTTCTAACCCGTCTACAAATACACTGGTATCAATTTTGTTTGTATATGTGTAGTCACTATAAAAACTTAGTTCTCCAATATCTTTTTTTATAATTTGTTTAAGATCTGAAAATTTCCAATCTTCTTCTCTTCTATTTGGAAAACCTTTGTTGATAAAATTATCTAAGTAAAATTGTTTTATTTCAATATCTTTTTTGGATAAACTTAAATTTTTTACAATGTTATTAAAATCTTTTTGTAGTTGTTCTTTCATTTAATTAAAATTTTCGTATCCTTTTTTTTCTAATTCTAGGGCAAGATCAGCTCCTCCAGATTTAATAATTTTCCCATCCATTAAGACATGAACATAGTCAGGTTTGATGTAGTCAAGCAGTCTTTGATAGTGAGTAATTATTAAAAATGAGTTTCTATCATTTCTTAAAGTATTAACTCCATCTGCTACAATTTTTAAAGCATCAATATCTAGGCCTGAATCTGTTTCATCTAAAATAGATAGCTTAGGAGACAACATTGACATTTGTAAAATTTCGTTTTTCTTCTTTTCTCCTCCAGAAAAACCAACATTTAATTGTCGATTCAATTTTTCTTCATCGAATTTAAGTTCCTTTGACTTTTCTTTTACTAACTTAAGAAATTCAATAGCATCTAATTCTTTTTCACCTCTTGCTTTTCTCACAGCATTTAATGAAGTTTTTAAAAATATATTTGTATTTACTCCTGGAATTTCTAAAGGATATTGAAAGGCTAAAAAAATTCCTTTGTGAGCTCTTTCCTCTGTTTCAAGTTCAAATAAATCCTTATCTTCAAAAAGAATTTCTCCTGTAACTTCATATCCTTTTTTACCTGATAAAATATTTGATAATGTGCTTTTTCCCGATCCATTTGGGCCCATTATCGCGTGAACTTCTCCAGGATTTATATCTAAAGAAAATCTTTTTAAAATTTCTTTGTTGTCAATTTTTGCACATAATTTATTTATTTTTAACATTACCCTACACTTCCTTCTAAACTTATTCCTACTAGTTTTTGAGCCTCAACTGCAAATTCCATAGGTAGCTGTTGCAAAACTTCCTTACAGAAACCATTAACTATTAATCCTACTGCCTCTTCTGCATTTAAGCCTCTTTGTTGACAATAATGTAGCTGCTCTTCACTTATTTTTGATGTTGTTGCCTCGTGTGCAATATTAGATTCTGAGTTCTTATTTTTAATATATGGGACTGTGTGTGCTCCACATTTGTTGCCCATCAATAAAGAGTCACATTGTGTATAATTGTTAGAATTAGAGGCTTTAGGAGAAATATCTACAAGTCCTCGATATGTCATGTCAGAAAATCCAGCACTTATTCCTTTTGATATGATTTTACTCTTTGTATTTTTACCTAAATGGATCATTTTAGTACCTGTGTCAGCTTTTTGATGGTTGTTAGTAATTGCTATTGAGTAAAATTCTCCGACTGAATTATCACCTTTCAAAATACAACTAGGATATTTCCATGTGATAGCTGATCCAGTTTCAACTTGAGTCCACGAAATTTTAGAATTTCTTCCTTTACATAAACCTCGCTTAGTTACAAAATTATATATTCCACCCTTTCCATCTTTATCACCAGGGTACCAATTTTGAACCGTTGAATATTTTATTTCAGCATCATCAAGTGCAATCAACTCAACATTTGCAGCATGTAATTGATTTTCATCTCTCATCGGTGCTGTACAGCCTTCTAAATAACTCACATAGCTTCCTTTGTCTGCAACAATTAGAGTTCTTTCGAACTGGCCAGTATTTGAGGCATTTATTCTAAAATAGGTAGATAATTCCATCGGGCATTTTATGCCTTCTGGTATGTAAGCAAATGATCCATCTGTAAAAACAGCAGAATTTAGTGTAGCAAAAAAATGATCTGTTGTAGGGATTACAGATCCTAAATACTTCTTAACCAATTCTGGATGATTTTGAATTGCTTCAGATATAGGACAAAAGATAATTCCTAACTTAGATAACTCTTCTCTAAAAGTTGTGGCAACAGAGACTGAATCAAATACTGCATCAACTGCAATACCATTTAATCTTGCTTGTTCTTGAAGGGGGATACCAAGTTTTTTATATGTTTCTAAAAGTTTTGGATCTAGTTCATCTAGACTTTTTGGTTTATCATCCATACTTTTCGGTGCTGAATAATAATATAAATCTTGATAATCAATTTTTGGATACTTAGGTTTTTGCCAATCTGGTTCTTTTAGTAGCTTAAATCTTTCAAACGCTTTTAATCTAAATTCAAGCATCCACTTAGGTTCTTTTTTAATTTTTGAAATAAATTTTATTACATCTTCATTTAACCCTTTTGGAGCTCTAATGTTTTCAATATCAGTTGAAAAACCGTATTTGTAATCTTTTAAATTTTCTATTTCTTTTTGTCTATTATCCATTTTATATTCTGTTCTCAGTGCTAGATTTTAATAAATCTTCTAAACTTTTTTTTTCAAAAAAACTGTTAATATGATTTTCTAATTCATCCCAAAGATTGTGTGTTACACACTTGGTTGCCTTACCATTACATCCTTTTTTAGAATCTTTTTTACATTGTACAGTTTTAACTTTCTCATCAACTGCATGAAATATATTAGTAAGTTTTATTTCATTCGGTTTTTTTGATAAGACATAACCCCCTTGTGTTCCTCTAATACTTTTAACAATTTGATCTTTTTTTAATTTAGAAAAAATTTGCTCAAGATAATCTAATGAAATACCTTGTCTTAAAGATATATCTCTTAGTGATACTGGATTGATGCTATCAAACCTAGCTAAGTCAACTAATGCCATTACGGCATATCTTCCTTTTGATGTCAATTTCATATTACCCTTATATATCGACACTTTTTATACATACTTGACTAAAATGGTCAAGTATAGTTTAAAAAAAAAAGTTAACATATTGTCGCTCAGTTATGATAAACGTAACTTTTTTTTGAGAATAATAATCAATATCGCACATGGAAAACAAAATTTTAGAAATATTCATTCCAGGACCAGCTGGAAGACTTGAAGCTAAATATTATAAAAGTAAAAAAAATACATCTCCGATTGCATTGGTGCTACAACCTCATCCTCAATATGGTGGAACTATGAATAATAAAGTGGTTGTAGATACTTTTCACACATTCATGGATAATGACTTTTCAGTTTGTAGAGTAAATTTTAGAGGTGTAGGAAAAAGTGATGGCGAATTTGATAATGGACAAGGTGAATTAGCAGATGCAGCAGCTGCTTTAGATTGGCTAGAGAGAGAAAACTTTGATAATTCACAATGTTGGGTATCTGGATTTTCTTTTGGTTCATTAATTGCAATGCAATTATTAATGAGAAGACCTGAAATAAATAGATTTATTGCGATCTCACCACAACCTAATGTTTATGATTTTTCTTTTTTATCTCCATGTCCAACGTCAGGCTTAATGATATATGGAAAAAAAGATGAGCTTGTCCCTTTGGAATATATTACCGAACTAGATAAAAGATTAAGTGCTCAAAAAGGTATTAAAGTTGAATTTCAAGCAGTTGGGGACGCAAATCATTTTTTTTCAAAAACAGAAAATGAATTAATAAAAAACTTAGATAAATATATAAAAAAAGAAACAGCCTTATATTAATTAAAAATTTTCAACTATTTTTCCACCAACTATTGGCTTATCACAGCCTGTAGTTTTTGGAAATGATATTGGTAAATTTAAAAAAGATCTAATCGCAAGATAACCAAAGGCCTGTGATTCTATATAATCTCCATCATATTCATAATTATCAATCAAGTCTAAACTTATATTTTTTTGGTTTGATAAGTAATCTCTAATACAGTTAATTAAAAAATTATTTTTCCTCCCACCACCACATATCAAATATTTGATATTTATACTTTTATCTTTATTTGAGTATTCAATTCCTTTTGCAATTAAATACGCTGTAAAATTTGTGATAGTTGCACATCCATCTTCAAGTGATAATCCACGAGCAAAAGAAGTGTCAAAATATTTTATATCTAACGATTTATCATAAGATTGAATTTCAAAATTATCTATTGCTTGATTTAGTGTTAATTGATCTATTTTTCCAGATTGAGCTATTAAACCACTATTATCAAATTTTTTTTTTGAATTTATCCTAATCCATTCATCAATTAAACAATTACCAGGACCTGAGTCAAAAGCTTCAATATTTTCCTCTATTTTTCCGTTTGCTCTTAATACTTTAGTAATATTTGAAATTCCACCAATATTAATAAAACCAATTGGAAATTGAATTTGATTTTGCTTATTTATATTTTTTGCAACAAGGTCATGAAAAATAGGCGTTAAAGGTGCGCCTTGACCATTGTTTTCAATATCTTCTTGTCTAAAATCAAAAATAACTTTCTTTTTAATTAACTGAGATAGCAATTTACCATCACCTAGTTGCTTAGTAATTTTTTTTTCAGGATTATGGTAAATTGTTTGTCCATGAAATCCAATTAAATCAATTTTATCATCATATTTTAAAGATATTTGTTCGATAATTTTGCCATGAAATAATGTAATTTCTCTCTCTATTTCATCAATTTTTGACGAAAATTTCTTCAAATCTTCAAAATTCAAAATATGATTTCTTAATTCAATTAAGCGTAGATGAAGGTTCATATCATATTCATGATATTCATCTAAAATTTTAGTAAATTCATCAATTCCATTTGATCTTATTAAAGATACATCTACACCGTCCATTGAAGTACCACTCATTAATCCAATGGCAGTATATAATTTATTATTCATTGATATTCTTTTTAATAAAAATTTGTATATTGTAACTATAATCTTATGAATAAATTTTTAAAAGAATTTAAAGATAGGGGTTTTTTCTATCAATGTACTAGTGAAACTGAATTATCTGATTTAATGGATAATGAGAAGATTAAGGGTTACATTGGGTTTGATTGTACCGCAGAAAGTTTGCATGTAGGTAGTTTATTGCAAATAATGTGTCTAAGATTATTACAAAAAAATGGTCATAGACCCATTGTGTTACTTGGAGGAGGCACAACAAGGATAGGAGATCCATCGGGAAAAGATAAAACTAGAAAAATTTTAGATGAAGATGAAATCGAAAAAAATATTAAGAATATTCAAAACATTTTAAAAAAGTTTTTAGATAATGATAATTCAGATACTAAACCAATTTTTGTAAATAACTATACTTGGCTCAAAGATTTGAATTATATTTCTTTTTTACGTGATATTGGAAAACATTTTACAATAAATAAGATGTTAACTTTTGATAGTGTAAAAACAAGATTAGAAAGAGAGCAATCATTAAGTTATATGGAGTTTAACTACATGATATTACAAGCTTATGATTTTTTAGAATTAAATATAAATGAAAATTGCGCTTTACAGATTGGTGGCTCTGATCAGTGGGGTAATATTGTTAATGGTGTAGAACTTATAAAAAGATATTCTAACAAACAAGGATTTGGATTAACAACGCCTCTGATTACATTAGCATCAGGTGCTAAAATGGGTAAAACAGAAAATGGAGCAATTTGGTTAGATGAAAGATATTTGCCGGCATATGATTACTGGCAATTTTGGAGAAACACAGATGATAGAGATGTAGTAAAGTTTTTAAAATTTTTTACAGATTTAGAAACTGCAGAAATTGATAAACTTAAAGAAAAAGATATTAATGAATTAAAAACATTATTAGCAAATGAAGCAACTACAATGTTGCATGGTCAAAAAGCTGCACAGGAGTCAGAACAAGCTGCTAATGAAGCATTTTCAGGAAATTCACTTGGATCAAATTCACCTTCAATTAAAATTAGTCGAGAAGATATTGATAAGGAACTTGGTATTATTGATTTAGTAATTTTATCTAAATTAGAAAATTCTAAGAGTGAAATTAGAAGATTAATTAAAGGCAATGCGATTAAAATAAATGATGAAATTATTTCAGATGAAAAATTAATTATTAATCATGATTTATTTAAAGAAGACTATCTTAAATTATCAATCGGAAAAAAAAGACACTTAAAAATTGTGATTAATTAATTCTTCTTAATCTTTTCTAATGTTCGTGTAATAAATCTTGGTGTTAATGTTTTAATTGGATTTACTGTTGTTTTAAGATCTTTTGGTTTTCCTTTAATTTTAAAACTAACTCCAAATATCCCTTCACCTGATTTATCCCCAACTAAAATTTTACCTAAAATCGGTATTGAACTAACAGTTTTATTAATTGTTGTTGCTGGTACTAATGTTCCCCTCAAGCTAACAAGTTTATTCTCTTCTATATAGCCACTCATCAATATTGAAATAGCTGGACCAATTGCATAAAGCTCATCTATGGTCATTAAATTAGAACTATTTTTGAAATTCATTTCCATTTCATCAAATCTTATACCTTCCCCTGATAATAAATCTGCAATTCCTTGTAATGATGCAAGTGTTAAAAGTTTAGTTAGAACTGGAAGTTTCTTGAGTTTAAAATCATAAATTTTAAGTTTTGATTTTGAAATATTATTTATTTTTGAAGAAAATAGAGTTGTAATTTTTTCATCATTATTTGTGTTAATGGTAAATGTAAATTTTTCATTATTGTCAAAAAAAGCTGAAATGTCTGCTTGATGAATTTTATTATTTTCAATGTAAAAATTTCCTTTTAAATCACTTATAATATTTTGGTTATCTAAATAAACATCTTTTAAATTGAGATTGAAATTTATATTGTTTTTAAAAATTCTAGCATGTTTGTCATCTTTATTTTTCAGTAAATCTGAAATTAAGCTATTAGCATTAAACAAAGATCCATTTAATTCATAATTATTTTTTTGTTTTCTTTTGATTAAAACTTGATTTTTTTTATCCTCATTATCGAAATAATTAAGAGATATTTCATCAAATTCTACAATTCTATGATATTTATCAATTAAGAGGTTTTTTAATCCAAGTTTATTATCTTTTGTTGTTATCAATAATTTATCAATTAACAAATCATCTCCTTTTATATAATTTCCAGAGATATCTAATTGTAATTTTGACTTGCTATAATTGCTAAAATTTATTCGTCTAACTTCAAATAAAGTTTTGTTAAAGTTAAATTTTGAGTAAAAATTTACCTTATCTCCAGATTGAGAAATAGAATAATCAATCTCATCAAACTCCTTTTCTAGTTGAATTTTTCCTGATCCACTAAGTGATAAGTTGTTGTCTTTAAATTTAATATTAATTTGATGATCTTTTAAATTTAAAACTTCATTAATTTTTGGGAAAAATGTTTTTAAATTTTTTTGACTTTTTAACTTTAATCCACTTAATTTAATATTTGAGTCAATATTCATTTTATCTCCAGATTGAGAAATAGAATAATCAATCTCATCAAACTCCTTTTCTAGTTGAATTTTTCCTGATCCACTAAGTGATAAGTTGTTGTCTGCAAATGTAGCTTTTATCTTGTGTTTTCTTAAATTAATTACATTTTTTACTTCCGTAAAATATTCACTTAATATTTTAGGTTTTTCATACTCTGCCTTATCAAGTGATATTTCTGAATTTATAAAAAAATTTTCATAATTAAGCTTACTATCAACAACAAAAGAAAATTTATTTTTTGAAGAAATCTCTGCATTACTAATATTAATATCTTGATAGCTTAATCTTAGTAGATTAAGAAATTTGTTATTCAGCTTCGAATTATTATTTTCAATATCTCCATTTATAAAAAATTTGTCCTGTTTTCTTTTTATCTTTAGATTATTAGAAAAAAAATTAATCTTA
>QBYI01000021.1 GCA_003282895.1 Pelagibacteraceae bacterium AG-325-F15 | reverse complement strand
AAGCAAAATACTCACTAATTTAGAAGCTGGAGCATTTAAAATACCAACAATATTAGCTCTTGCTTCATCTAATGTTGGTAAACTTGCTACATTTTGGACACCGGCCTGATCTAAGACCTCATTATCCATAATTCCACCAATTAATTTTAAATTATCGTTATCCTTTGCAAATTTAGACAAAATTCTTGCAGACATTATAGCGTCTTCCCCAAAAGCTACTGCCGTTGGTCCTGTAAACAAGTCTGATAATTCTTTACACTTAGTTTTCTCTAACGCCAATTTAGTAATTCTATTTTTTGTAATTTTAAAAATTATACCATGTTCTCTCATCTGAGCCCTTAATTCATCTAGTTGAACCATTGTTAATCCCTGGTAATGAGTAACCATTACAGCTTTACTGTTCTCAAACTGTGTTGACATTTCAGCAATATAATTCTTTTTCTGGTCTTTGGTCATCATAACTATACCGCCTTCCCTAATTTAACTTTGTAAGAAACGCCCATAGTCGAAGTTATAAAAGTATTTTTAATTAAATCACCTTTAAGAGTATTGTTAGATTTTTCTTTTTCCAAAGCATCTAACACTGCATGAAAATTTTTTAACAGCTGGTCATCATGAAATGATTTTTTTCCAATACTAACACCTATGTTTCCGTCTTTATCATTTCTAATTTCAACTTGACCTGATTTAGCATTTGTAACAGCCTCTTTAATATTTTCAGATACAGAACCAAGTTTTGGATTAGGCATCAATCCTTTTGGACCTAAAACTTTTCCTAATTTTGAAAGTTTTATCATCATGCCAGGTGTACAAATTAATTTTTCAAAATTTAATTCACCACCTTTAATTTTTTCAACAAATTCATCGCTCCCAACAATATCTGCTCCAGCGTCTTTTGCTTCTTGAGCTTTATTATCTTCACAAACAACCGCAACTTTTACATCTTTACCAGTTCCACCAGGTAGATTTACAACTGTTCTAATATTTACTTCACTTTTCTTTTGTTTATTATTGATTTGAAAACTTAAATCTAAAGATTCATCAAATTTAGTTGTACAATTTTCTTTTACTTTTGGTAGTAATTTTTCAATCAAATCTGCGCTTAAATCTTTTGTATTTACAGGTAATTTTTTAAATCTTTTTGAAGCCATTATTCTTTTACCTCTATGCCCATCGATCTTGCAGAACCTGCAATAATTTTTACTGCTTCATCTAAATCATGAGCATTTAAATCTGCCATCTTTTGATTAGCTATATCTTCTAATTGTTTTTTTGAAATTGTTGCAACAATATTTCTTCCTGGTTCTTTTGACCCACCTTTAAGTTTAACGGCTTCTTTAATAAAAAAAGATGCAGGCGGTGATTTTATTTTAAAGTCAAATTTTTTGTCCTTGTAAACTGTTATTTCAACAGGTACAGGTTTACCTGCCATTGATTTTGTTTTATCATTAAATGCTTTACAAAATTCCATGATATTAACACCACGTTGACCTAAAGCTGGTCCAACTGGTGGAGCAGGGTTTGCTTGACCACCTTTTATTTGTAATTTTATAAATCCACTTACTTCTTTTGCCATTAACTTACTTTCTCAACTTGGTTATATTCTAAATCCACTGGTGTTGGACGTCCAAATATAGAAACTGAGACCTTAAGTCTAGACTTTTCTTCATCTATATCTTCCACCATTCCACTGAATGATGCAAAAGGACCATCAACTACTTGTACTTTTTCACCAACGCTGTACTCTATACCAGATTTTGGCTGAGCCACACCATCTTTTATTTGACCTAATATCTTTTCTATTTCCTTATCAGATACCGGAACAGGTATCCCTTTGGACCCAAGAAAACCACTCACTCTCTTTATATTCTTAATCATGTGGTAAATATTATTATCCATCTCACTTTTAATCAGAACGTAACCTGGAAAATATTTTTTTTTTCTTTGAACTCTCTTACCTCTTTTTACTTCAGTTACATCATGAGTTGGAACAATAATTTCTTCAAATTTTTCACCAATTTTAGCTTTATCAGCCTCCTCTTTAATTAGGCCAGCCACTTTATTTTCAAAACTTGAATGTGATTGAACAATGTACCAATTTTTCATTAAATGCTCACTTTAAGTAGTAATTCTAAAAAAAACTTCAAAACCTGATCTAAAAGAAGGAAAAACAATGACATAACAACAGCCATTACAAATACCATTAAAGCTCCTTGTAATGTCTCTTTCCAAGTAGGCCATGAAACTTTAAAAGCTTCTTGTTTTACTTCCTGAATAAATTTAATCGGGTTTTTCATAATTTTAAGCTCTAATTGGCAGGAGCGGAGGGACTCGAACCCTCAGCCTCCGGTTTTGGAGACCGGCGCTCTACCAATTGAGCTACACTCCTATTTATAGAGTTACTCTATAATTTTTGTTACTACTCCTGCTCCTACAGTTCTTCCACCTTCTCTAATTGCAAAGTTTAATTGTTCAGCCATTGCAATCGGTGTAATTAACTTAACAGTAAATTTAGCATCATCACCTGGCATTACCATTTCAGTGCCTGCTGGTAACTCTACTTCTCCTGTTACGTCCGTTGTTCTAAAATAAAACTGTGGTCTGTATTTTGTAAAAAAAGGTGTATGTCTTCCACCCTCATCTTTCTTAAGCACATATGCTTGAGCTTCAAATTTAGTATGTGGAGTAATTGAACCAGGCTTACAAAGAACTTGTCCTCTTTCAATGTCAGTTCTTTCAATACCTCTCAATAAAATTCCAACGTTATCACCAGCCTCACCTGAGTCTAAAAGTTTTCTAAACATTTCAACACCAGTGCAAACTGATTTTTTAGTTTCTCTTATTCCAACAATTTCAACTTCCTCACCAGTTTTAATTACACCAGACTCTACTCTACCAGTTGCAACTGTTCCTCTTCCTGAAATTGAAAAAACATCCTCAACTGGCATCAAGAAAGGTTTATCAACTTCTCTAGCTGGTTGTGGAATATGTTCATCAACAGCCTTCATTAATTCTAAAATTGAATTTTTTCCAATTTCATCATCTCTTTTTTCTACAGCTGCTAATGCTGAACCTTTTACGATTGGAGTTGTTTCTCCAGGATATTTGTAAGATGTTAAAAGTTCTCTAATTTCTTCTTCAACAAGCTCTATCATATCTTTATCATCAACTTGATCTACTTTATTTAGGTAAACAACAATCGCCGGAATTCCGACTTGTCTTCCTAAAAGAATGTGTTCTCTAGTTTGAGGCATAGGACCATCAGCAGCGTTTACTACTAATATAGCACCATCCATTTGTGCTGCACCAGTGATCATGTTTTTCACATAGTCGGCATGACCCGGACAATCAACGTGAGCGTAATGTCTTTTTTCAGTTTCATATTCAACGTGTGCAGTTGAAATTGTAATTCCTCTTTCTTTTTCTTCTGGAGCTTTATCGATTTGATCATAAGCTACAGCAGTTCCACCACCAGCTTCTGCTAATACATTTGTAATAGCTGCAGTAAGAGTTGTTTTACCATGGTCGACATGACCAATAGTCCCAATGTTACAGTGGGGTTTACTTCTAACAAATTTTTCTTTTGACATTACTTTTTTACCTCAGTTTTTGTTTTCATTAATAATTTTTTTTTTCTTGGAGCGGGTAAAGGGAATCGAACCCTTACATCCAGCTTGGAAGGCTAGCGTTCTACCATTGAACTACACCCGCACAACCCCAAGAGTAACACTCCATGTTATTAAAATATTTATTGAATGGTGGAGGGGGAAAGATTCGAACTTTCGAAGACCGAAGTCAACGGGTTTACAGCCCGCCCCATTTGACCGCTCTGGAACCCCTCCTCTGGGGAAGTGTCCCCTGTTCAATAAAGCTTCAAACAACATGCGTTTTATATATTTTATTTATGCAAATGCAACACGTGATTTAATAAGAAAATATTAAAAAAAACGTGTAAAACTCTATTAATTTTATGAATAAATCATCCTTTTTTATCGCTGGTCAACACGCTGTTATAGAAGCTCTTAGAAATCCTAATAGAAAGGTATTAAGGGTATTTTTGACTGAAGATGCAAAGAAAAATATTCACAAAAAAAATCCAAGAAAAAATGTTTTAGAAGACGTTAAAATCTACTTTAAATCAAAAAAAGAATTAGACAAATATACTTCAAAAGAACAATTAATGCATAATGGATACATTGCTGAAGTTGAACATCTTGAACAACCTGATCTTAAAGAATTCATAAAAGAAAAAAAAAATTGCACGCTTGTATGTTTAGATGAAGTAACTGATCCAAGAAATATTGGCTCATTAATAAGGAGTGCTGCATCTTTTAAAATTGATGGATTAATTGTTAAGGAAAGGCATTTTCCAAGTGATAGTAAGCTAATGTACAAATCTGCAAGTGGATGTATGGAACATTTAAACATATTTAAAGTATCAAATATAAATTCAACACTAAAAAATTTAAGGGAGAAAAACTTTTGGGTTTATGGTTTTGATGCAAGTGGTGAAAAGAATTTTACAGATGTTAAATGGGGTGGGAAAAATGTTCTTCTGTTTGGATCTGAAGGTTTTGGCATGAAAGAACACACAAGTAAATACGCTGATTTTTTTGTTAAAATTGATATAAATAAAGATATTGAAAGTTTAAATATCTCAAATAGTGCAGCAATTGTGTTTCACCATTTAAGTTATTTAAAAAAAAAGAGTTGATTATTTAATAAATAATTAATAGTTATTGCGCATGCCCTTGTAGCTCAGTTGGTAGAGCAATTGATTTGTAATCAATAGGTCCGCGGTTCGAATCCGTGCGGGGGCACCACTAAAATCTCATTTATTTTCAACAAACTCAAATTTTACTTAAATTTTTTTTAAAATAAAAATCGTTAAATAAGACTATAGAAAGGAAGGAGATAGAACTCACTGAAGTGAATTTGAAGTGAATTGTTTTATGCTTCGCTAGAGTTTTGAATTCTATCTTTTCTGAATGTTCTATTTTCTCCAGTTTTGTAATCATAAGTTCGTAAGTATTTACTATCAATTGATATAATTCTAATCTTTCGGGATGTTTGATATCCAGAGGCAGCAGTATAATCTATGTTATAAGTTTTATCAGCTTGCCATTTAAATTTAACGTTTGATTGTTTGTATTCTTGTCTAGTTGGTGCAGCTCTTCTCTTCTTTCCTGGGTTTTTTTTGCAACTCATGCAAACAATACCTATGCCTGAACTTAAACTACTATCCTTAAAAGATTTTAAATCCTTTAGTTTTTTACATCTATCACAATATTTTTTTTCTCCATCATTTGTTTTTTGGATCGACTCTTGAATTTTATATTGAGATGTATTTATTTTTCCATTTTTTTTAAAAGTTTCTTTTAGTTTTTGATCTAAATATTTCACTGGATTGTCAGAAATATTAAACCTATTTAACCTGATAAAATTAACACCATAAGTTTCTAAAGTTTTTTGCCTCTCTTCGTGTTCAACAGTGTAATAATCCTCGTAATTACTATCAGTAATTAAATCTGTATTTTCAAAATGGTCTTTCAATCCATCATATTCGATAACAGACTGTTTTGTTTTGCCGTCTGAATTGTAGATTACTAGAAAGTCTACAACAAATTTTGGATGATTGTATTCCATGTATAGCTGTTTAAAATATTCACCGATTGGAAACTGAGATTTAACCTCAATCTTATCTTTATTCTCTAGATAAAATGATGTTTGCTTAAACCAATCTAAAACTTTTACCTCCATTGGCGATTTTGGATCTAGTTGTGATTTTTTTGGAAGCTTCTCTTCACTATCATAAATATTATGAATAAACCTTATTGCGTTACCAATTTCTTTATTGAAATCATCAGGTTTTTTACTTAAAACAAAAACCATTTTTTCTTGAACCCTGCTTAATCCAACATTTAACCTTTGAGCTTTTTTATCACCTAGCTCTTCAAGATCGGTTCTTGATAAATCTGTAGGAAATATCCAATTCAATTTATCAACTTTTTTGGTAGCCACCATGGAGTAATAAACAATCTCTCTCTCTTCACCTTGGCAGGTATCAAAAGTCATTATTTTTAAATGAAGTTTTTCAAAAAAATAATCTTTATCTTTGTGCTTAGTAATTAAATTAGTAAGATTTTTTTGTTGATCAGAAAATGGAGTGATTATACCAACAGTAGTTTCTATTTCTTTTTCTTTTAATTTTTCTAATTGTTTAATTATATATTTTGCCTCTTGATCGTTTGTGTTACCGATTTCTTTATCTATTTCGTAGTCCAATATTTCAAAGTGGATGATATCTTTGATAGATTTTGATCTTAATCTAATTGCTTGTAAATCATTGCTATAAAAAGTTTTTGAACAATAAGCTATATGTTCTGGATAACCTCTAAAATGCTTTTTAAGCATAGCTGCATAGTTTGCTATTCTCTCAAAAAAATCTAAAATTGAGGTTTTAACATTAAAACTCTCTAATCTTTCAAGTTGAACTGGGTCTTTTGATATGTTGTTTTTAAAAACTTTTCTTAAATTGTTCAACAAAGCATTATTTTTAATTGATGTAGCTTGATAAGATTGAAGGTTACTAAATTGTTTTTTATCACCTAAAACTAATATTTTTCTAGCTCTTATAATTGCAGGAAATGCTTGAGCAATACTTACTTGAGAAGCTTCATCTATAATTATTAAATCAAACATACCAATATCAAGATCAATATATTCAGCAAAATCTCTCACACTCGAAATAATGCATGGAAATGTATTCTTTAATTTTGAAAATTGTTCTTTTGGGAATTTTTGTTTTGCTCTAATAATTTTACTAAGACTTTTTGCTGTATTTTTATTTGTGTCATAAAAATTAATAATCTTTTCATCAATAATATCGGTCATTCTAGTCGTGTAGAGAGCTTGAGCTCTTTTCATTAAGGTGGCGTAATCAAAATTTTCAGAATTATCAAAGATACCAGAGAAAAAGTTTTCTAAATTATAATATTTTTTCACCGATTCTACAGTCTCATCTTCCAGTAATGCCAGCTTATTTTCAAATAATGAATCTATATCATTTTCCTTAATTTCTAGTTTCTTTAGCTGATCTTGATTTTCAAAAATTATTTCAAATGTACGTGAGTATTTATCAATAAATTTGATTTGATCAGAAATACTTGAAGGATTATTTTTTTTAATTATCTGTAATAATACCTTGTAATTAACTTTCTTTTTTTCGCAAAAACTAAAAAATTCATCAGCATAATTACAAAAGAATAAAAGATTTGGATCATTTTTCTTTAAATCAATTTTCTTTTTTGATTTTAATTTTTTTTCTATCTCATTTTCTATTTTAATTATTTGATTGCCTTTTAAAAAACTACCAAAAATACCGTCTGTTAATTTCCTATATTCATCCACTTTTTTCCTTAAGAAACTAATGGTTTCTTCATTTACATTTCCATATTCATAAAATAATTTAATACCTGCCTCACCATGCTCATTTATTAATTTTAGATTTTGTAAATAATTATTAAAATCTGATAATTTTTTGGATTTATAAATTTCTTTAAACTGGTCTACTACAAATTCGTAATCGGATATTTGATTAAGGTTATCAATAAAGTTATCTAAAGATAGATTATCACTAGTTAATGAATTTTTTTGAAGAAATAAGTTAAAATTTTTAACATCAACTACTAAATCCTCTTTTGAACATTGTTTAGAAACTTCAGCAAATTCTTCAAATTTACTATTATCAATATTCTTATAATGGTCTGAAAGAATCTTTAAACGATCATTAACCACTCCTGATATCTCAGTAATTTCTTTTTCAACATCTTTCCTATGAGTTTTTTGGGCTCTATGAAACGTTCTCAAGTTATCTACTGAAGATTTAGCTAATATTTTATTATAGGTATTCCCCATTTTACCTAATCTAAGAATTGGATTTTGTATGTTATGCTTACCTCTTACCTGGTTTAACGTAGTATTAATTTTATTTTCAACTACGTCTAAAGCTTCCCTAGTGTCTGATAAAATTAAAATAGATTTAAATTTTAAAATATAATCAAAAGCTATTGCTGATATTGTATGTGATTTACCGGTACCAGGCGGTCCTTCAACAACAACATATTTACATTTTTCATTGTTAAGTGCTCTTAGTATTTTTAATTGTTCAGGATTAGCTGGTATTGGGCTTTCATAGTTAAGTCTATCATTAACCTCTAGCCCGTCCCACTCATCTTCGATATTCTCATTAACAACCTCTGGCTCATTAATTAAAAAATCAGTTATCAATTGCTTAAACATTGCAGCAACTTCACTATCCCCAGCTAAAATTTTTGATAAAATATCCTCATAATCATTAATTAGAGCTTCATCAGATTTGTCAAAAACACAAAAGTAACAATTATTTGAAATTACAAATTCTATACTTTTTGAGATTTGTTTTGTTGAATTTTTAAGATCAATATTTCCTTCTGTTCTCAGTTTTGAAATTAAACTTTGAATTATTCCAGTCAATCTCTCTGATAAATTTTCCTCTTCAGATATATAAAGTTTTCTCTCCTCATTAAATGTTTCAACTTTTTTATCTTCTTTAAATAAGACTTGAAAAGCATATTGAATTGCTTTTTTATTAATAAACATTTCATTTGAAAAACCTATTTTAAAATGACTCTCAGTTGAGTATTCTTTTATGGTTACTTGAGTATAAAAAAGAGGAAATCTCTTTTTTTCTATTTCAATATCTCCAAAATATAAATAGATTTCCTTTTTATCTAAATTTTTTTGTGAATTCACAATTTCTTGAAGATCGTAATAAAAATCTTTTACTTCAAAGTTTGAAAAATAATTTAATAAATTTGATGCAATATCACTTCTATTGAACAAACTAGAAATATCATCTTTAGGCTTATATTTCTTGTCTGCTAAAATATTATTAAATATCGAGGGTACTTGCTCAACTAGAGGGTCAAGGATTAACTCTGTTAAACCTTGTTCCAAAGTGTAAAGAGACTCCAACTGAAAATTACTTTGACTCCCAATTAAAGGGTCCATTTTTTCAGAAATTGGTTTAATTATTATCTCTGTAAGTTCTTTTTTTATTATTTCGTTTATTTTATCATAAGCTTCATCTGGTTTATTTCTATGCGTATCTGCAAATTCCTTTATTGTTTTTGTTGCTAGTAGAATAATTTTTTCAATATCTTTATCTTTAATTTGCTTTGTTAATTTTTTTAATAAATCTATAGAGGTATTATTTAGTTTTACAGTATGAGTTCCTTTTTTAACTGAAATTTCTTGTTGAAAAGGTTCTGGTTTATTTAAAACTTTTCTAATTGACTCATTAAAATTTTCATATTTTGATAGATCTATACCTATTTTGAAATTTTTTTCGTTATTTAATCTAATATATCTTTTGGGAAATCTAGTGGATTTAAAACCAGTTTGTAAAAAATCCATAAAATATTTACAAAGCTCTTCAATAAAAATATTTCTAGATTTTTGTGTAGACATAAAAAAATAAAATAATCCCAAAACATTAACATAAAATGTTTAATGTAGTGAAGTGAATTTGAAGTGAATTTTAAAAGCTTCAATAGACAGGACTCAATTAGTTAAGTATTATCAATGTTAATGAAAGGAAAAATAATTAACTTTATTGATTTGTAATCAATAGGTCCGCGGTTCGAATCCGTGCGGGGGCACCATCATTCAATAAATTCAACACTTATTTTTTTTGCAAAATCTAAAAACTTTTAACTATTGTGTCGTGAGTGTGTCGTACTTGTGTCATGATCAAGTGATCATTAAAATTTATTTTTCTAACACTATAAATTGATTGGTATAATCTTTAAGTAGTTTTCCATTTATCTTGAAAGGATTTGGTATACCATATCTGTTGTAGGCCTTAACAAATTTTGTTTTTGGACAGTTATATTTTTTTTCAATTTGATTTGCCATACTGTCATCAAATCCATATCCTTTAATATCTATATCCTTCATATTTCGAATATTGTTAATATAAATTGTTAAAGATTTTTTAGTTAAGTAAGCTAGTTTTATCATGTTGTCATCAGGGACATATCCATTTAACATTTTTAAACAACTGCTTTCGGCATAACTTTTGCTACTTAAAAACAAACTCAGAAGCATAATCCCTAAAAGTTTTTTCATTTGTTTGCTAATTCGCTTGCTAATACACTTTTACCTGTTTTAAAACCTAAACCGCCTAAGGCTTTCATTGTTAAAGTTGATTTGTGTTCAGGATCATATCTAGCATCATAAATGACTCCATCTTTCACAAAAAATACTATTGAGGTAACAGTTGTTCCCCACTTATATGAAAGATACTTAATACCTTCTAATTCAATCATACTGTCGGGTGCACCTAATTCCTTTATTAAGTCACTTGTTTTAATTTCATTTAGCGGTAGTGTTTTTAACCACTTAATTGGATTTTTAAATACTGATCCAAATTTTTTAAAATTAACTTCAGCAAATACATTACTACTCAACAATAAACTCAGAACCACGATCCCTAAAAGTTTTTTCATTATGAAAACTTTAGCATTGTGTCGTACGTGTGTCGAGATTACTGATTATTGATTATAAGTATTGCTGAACTATATTTAATTGATTGATGATACAAGATTTGTAATCAATAGGTCATTCAGAAATAATTGACTCTATAACCTTTCCATCACAAAGTGTCCTTATCCTAAATTGTGTAGAAGAAATATTATGATAAAAAGTTCTACCTTCAGTAGTTGGAGTTGAGCTATTACCCATCCAGTCATAACCCCAATGATTATTTGGTGTGTAAGGATTTTTTAATATATTAGTCATATGAATTCCTACCTTTTGAGCTAATGATATAAATGTTCCTGAGCAATCAAAATCATACTCGGTACCCTCTTTAAATCCTGAATACCAATTTTTAAGTTTAATAGTCTCATTAAATTCACAGAATGTATTTTTTTCTAAAATAGTTTTTACTATTTTTTTATGATTGTCTTTGCACAAATTATTTTTAGCACTCGTAGTATACCCACTATAAGCAACAACACCTACTGCAGCTAGGATACCTATGATTGCTACAACGACTAGGAGTTCTATTAATGTGAAACCCTTATGGTTCATAAATTATAATATCAATTTATAAGTTGAGCTTAAAGCACTACCAGATTCTTCAACACAACTATCAACATATAATGTAACAACATTACCTACCCATCCCATAGCAACATGATGAACTCCTTGTTCATTGAGTCCTCCCCAACCTTTAGGTTGAGATCCACTAGCAACACATTTACCTTGATATCTTCCTCCATGAGCTGATGGTATACTTGAGCTATAGGCATTTTTTATAATAGAATTAAAATGTGAGCTCATAGTGCTTGTTACTTTTCCGTAGTTGTTAGTTGATGTAAAAATATCTGAACAATTAAGTTTTTTATCTAAAAGACCCAAAGATGAGTCGACCTCGCACATTTGAATTTGACTTACCATAGTATTTAAAATTAATTTATGATTAGCTTTTGTAACTGCCTTCTTAGCACCACTTGTATAACCACTATAAGCAACAACTCCTACAGCAGCTAAAATACCAATGATGGCTACTACGACTAAGAGTTCTATTAGGGTGAAACCATTTCGCTTCATTATTCAAAACTAATTAAGTTTTCAATATACACTGTTTTACCAGATGTATATTCAAGATTTGAACAAACTTTAATAGTTGTATTATTATGTTTAAAAATACTTAAATACCCAAGTTGATCAGGATGGCTTGGGCAGGCCGACATGTAACCTGGTGGACTACAATTCGTAACATTAATTTTGCACCACGATGGATAGGCTACATCATAAGGGCTTTTAAAATCCAAACCATAAATTGTATCATTCATGTATTTAATAAAATTATCGATAGAAACTGGACAGCTAAAAGTCGATTTATTTCCGTTGAAAGTAGTGTAATCAATTGCTTCACCTACGGCGCATAATGCTGCCTTAGATCCGACCATTTTTGTAATTGTTGCTTGATTTGATTTTACAACCGCTTTCTTTGCCCCACTAGTATATCCACTATAAGCAACTACTCCTACTGCAGCTAAAATACCGATGATTGCTACTACGACTAAAAGCTCTATTAAAGTAAAACCTTTTTTATTTTTTTTAGTCACACCATCCATCTTTTTTAATCAAAATTGGATAATAATCTTTTGGAGTTTTTACCCAAAGTGCAATCTGTTTTTTTGATGATCCTGAAAAACACTCAGTTTCATCAAATCTCATTCTTCCATCTCGATCTGCAGAGCCATTTCTTGCGGTATAAACAACTGGGTCTGTCTCTCCGTATGGATTTTTCCAATCAATATCCAAAAAATGTTTTATGAAAATATCATTTAATTGATTAATACCTGATGCATTATTTGTAATATTACAATTAATTGAACGTTTGTCAGATATCTTTAAGGTTCCACCCCCATTAATATCACACATTCCTAAAGTGTTTTGAATAAATTTAACTGCTGTTTTATGTTGAGCCAGTGTGGCATTTCTTTTTGCTCCACTGGTATACCCACTATAAGCAACAACACCTACTGCAGCTAGGATACCTATGATAGCAACAACGACTAAGAGCTCTATTAGAGTGAAACCTTTTTGCTTAGTCATAAAAATTATAAACCACTTAAATCTATATCATTACTGCAAACATGATTTGGAATACTACATTGAGTTCCAGAACAAGGAGTTTTAACACAAGTTATAACTTGAATTTTTGTTCCAGGAGATCTCAACCTAATATATCCAACATCTGTATCATTAGTAATATTTCCACCATGAGAAATTGGAGGTTTGGAGTCATAAGGATTTTTAAAATTTGTATTTAAAACTTCTACGGTTGCTTTTGCGACAATATCTTTCCAAGTAGCAGTGCCACTTTTTGAGCAATCTAATTTTCCCTCCATAGCAGTACTTTCGCCTATCGAACATTTTAAAGCTTCTGTCATAATATATTTCACTACAGCTTTGTGATTAGAAGTAGCTGCTGATTTTTTTGCACCACTCGTATATCCGCTATAAGCGACAACACCTACTGCAGCGAGGATACCTATGATGGCTACTACGACTAAAAGTTCTATTAATGTGAAACCATTTTGTTTCATATAAAAATTAATTAACTTGTTTCTCGTCTTAGTTGTTCAATTTTAATTTTTTTTTGTAAACTTCTACTTTTATCATATAAAAGATTAAATTTAATTTTATTATTAGTATAAACAAAAATAGATTTAGCATTTCTTACTTCTAAATTGTCAGCAACTGCACTAATAGGTCTTTTGGCTGGGTTTAAATTAGTAATTGTGATTTTAAGTTTATCACCAACTATCTTCCCCTTCCATCTTCTGGGTCTAAATGGACTAATAGGAGAAATAGATAACTTTTTTGAATTTAAACTTAAGATAGGTCCATGAACTGAAAGATTATAAGCAGTACTACCTGCAGGTGTTGAAACTAAAACTCCATCTGCAACTAAATTCTTAATAATTTTTTTTGAACCCTGTTTAATTGATAACGATGCTGCTTGTCTGCTTTGTCTTAATACTGATACCTCATTAATAGCTAAAGATTTTTTTGATTGATTATTCTTATTTTTCACTATCATTTCTAATGGTGAGATTGAAATCATATTGGCATTTATCAAATTCTTAATTATATTTTTTGAAGAATATTTATTCATTAGGAATCCATAATTTCCTGAATTAATTCCATAAAATTTTTTTTTAGAATTTTTGTATTTCTTTAATGTTTCAAGCATAAAACCATCACCACCAATCACAATTACAAGATCATCTTGTTTAAATTGGTGATTTTTAATTTTTTTTAAAAGTAAATTTTTAATATTTGATGATTTTTTATTTTTGTCAGAAATAATTTGGGGCTTACTCATTTAGTGGTGCCCTCGGCCAGACTCGAACTGGCACTCCGCAAGCGGCAAGGATTTTAAGTCCTTTGTGTCTACCAATTTCACCACGAGGGCATTAATGAATTTCATGAGTGTTTATGCTAATATTTATAATTCAACAAGTCTAATAAGTAAAATTTTTTTAATTTATCTCCCTAGGTACTGGTCAGGTACTGGTTGTCCTATATTATCCTATAAGATTTTCCTTTAACGATAACTCATTAATACTTTATCAGGATCACCTGCAAGAGATGGGTTTTGTTCTCTGCCCTGTTCTGCTGCCTTCTGAGATACGTTTTCATCCATATAAGCTAGTAACTCTCCATTTGTTATTTTCTTATCCTGATTGCTATCTGCCTTCCCTTCCAAACCTTTCATTAAGTAATATGAAAATATTCCATGATTGGCTTCTTTAAGTCCTGATGAAATTTGATCTAATTGTGAAGCTGAAAAGATTGTAAAATTATCAGGTATACCCTCCTGTTCATCAGCAACTATTCTAACAGGTCTTGCTGAGGCTAATAACATCTGCTCATCTCTTGATACTCCACTATAACAAGTATCTAAAAACATCGTTACACTCTTAGGATTTAAACTAATAATTTCTTTAAACAAATCTGTTCGAGAAAGTGCAGTTCTTTCCAATCTATCTGGATTACCGTCTTGAGGAAGTAAATATAGCTCCTTACCATCACTTGAGGCTAAACCATGACCTGCAAAAAATATTATTAAGTCAGATTTGTTTTTTTTAATCTTTGATTTAAGCCATAATGATACAGCTTTATCAGTTTTAACTACTGTTGCTTCTTCATTTACTAATAAATTTATGTTTTGTTTTTTTACACCAAATGCTTTTCTTGCGTAGTCAAAGAAGTATTTGGCATCTAAATTAGCATAGTTAGCTTTTGGAGCTTCTGTATAATTTTCAATACCAATTATTAAAGCAACTTTATTATTAGATGATTTATTTGAAATATTTGATGGATTTAATGGCTCAAGTTTATTAGCAACAGTAGTTTCTTCTATATCAATAGTTATACTTACTAGTTTTGTTTTTGATTTATTTCCCCATTGATCGATTGCAACTATCTTAATTTGCTCATCTACAGGGGAGTATCTTTTAACTTTGAATTTCCCTTTTTTTACTTGAACGGGTTGGCCATCAATTTCTACAAATATTTTATCAGCTTTATCAGTAACTCTTCCCTCTAATATATAACTAGTGTCATTTACCGTTATCGCTTCAGCAATCTCTATTACAGGTGCTTCATTATCTTGATTAGTTTTCTTAGGTTTAAATTCTTCTTGTTTTGGTTCTTCTTTATCTAAGTTCCAAATATCTATAGCTCCTTCAGCTACTTTAATTTTTTTTTTCTTCTTAGGTTTTATAGTCGGCTCTACTTTAGCTATTTTAGTATTACTACACTCTGCATAAGCTGGATTAAGCCTATTATCTAAAATGTTCTTAATTACTTCATCTTTTTTAGTTCCAAAAATACCTTTTAGTAAATTAGTTTTTTTATCAAAAACTTTTGGTCCATAAGATGAATTAATAGGATAAAAAAGAATATATCTATCATTCTGATATTCAATACGGTAATCAAAATTCTCATAATTAATTACTTTACCCATAATGGATACGTTTAAAAACTTTTCTATTGCTTTATAATTACAAGAATATTCAATTTTATCAGCCACCTTCTGCGTTTGGCTTGGTTCTGCTTTAGCGATGTATTTATTTAGTTTTAGATTAGATAATACTTGATCAACTATTTTGATATCAATACCGTATTTTGTAAATTCTCTATAAATTTCCTCTATTTTAAAGTTAATAGGACCATAAAATTTTCTTTTTCCATTCTCATCAAGCTCCCAATCTATATTTAATATGACTCCTTTAACATAATCTTTCGGCGATACACTTTTATATTTTTTTCCGCATTCATGATGAGCAGAAATATAAAAATGGCGTTCGGCGAGTATTTCACTACAAAAAACAACTTGAGAATTAGCATTAATACTAAACACCAATCCCAAACCAAGAACGATGAACAGATATGCTAGTAAGTGTTTCATGAGGTTTATATTATCTCTTTAGGTACTGGTTTGGTACTGGTTTTGAAGCATTTAATAAACTTTATTTCCTTATATTTATTTAAGGTTTTTTAAAAGTTATAAGATTTTATATGATGTTTTAAACTGTCTTGGACTTCTATGGACTGACTTTAACTTCTATCCCTCGGCTTTTAAGTCCTTTGTGTCTACCAATTTCACCACGAGGGCATTAATGAATTTCATGAGTGTTTATGCTAATATTTATAATTGAACAAGACCTATAAGTAAATTTTTTTTATTTTATCTCCTTAGGTACTAGTCTGGTACTAGTCCTCCCATATAATCCTATAACAATATTCAATAAGCCTGATGTGTGGCTAGTTAAAAGTTTTGTCATGATTTATTAAGTTTTACAAAGGATATATATTCCAATTCATTTCATCAAAAAATTTAAAACGATTGGCTAAGTATTCTTTAATTTTTTTAACGTCATCTTTTTTAAGTTTGTCAGGTTTATGTCTTACTGCAACCCAACACATCACTGACTCAGCAAAATCTTCCCATGAATTTGTCTTAGCATATTCTGAACAATAGTTTTTGTCTAGCTTTCTAGCTTTATTCCATTTTGATGGTGAGATTATTCCGGTCATTTGCTGAAGAATATGTGCCAA
>QBYI01000020.1 GCA_003282895.1 Pelagibacteraceae bacterium AG-325-F15 | reverse complement strand
GGAAAAAGATATGTTAATATTGCTGAAGCTAATTAATAAAAAAACTAAAATTAAAATTATTTAAGATCTACCACCAAATATCTTAGATCCAATTCGGATAAAAGTTGCACCGCAAGCAACTGCCTCTAGATAATCCTCTGACATTCCCATGCTTAAATCTTCAACGTTAATTGTTTTTTTTAACTCTACCATTTCATTAAAAT
Source organism: Pelagibacteraceae bacterium AG-325-F15 (assembly GCA_003282895.1). Lineage (GTDB taxonomy): Bacteria > Pseudomonadota > Alphaproteobacteria > Pelagibacterales > Pelagibacteraceae > Pelagibacter. The sequence goes on along the minus strand of QBYI01000020.1, from coordinate 16,560 downwards.
AGTTTTTTACTGATCCATGTTGAGGGGGTAGACACATCAATCCTACGATATTAAGATTTAAATCTTGAGTACATTTTTCATAAAAATTTTTTAATTCACTAATATTTATTCCAGATTTTTGGGACTCATTTCCAATATTCACCTGAATAAAAATTTTTAAATTTTTATTTTTTTTTATTTGTTCTGAAGCTATTTTTTCAGCTAATTTAATATTATCTAAAGAATGAATATAATCGAACAAAGTAACTACATACTTTACTTTATTTGTTTGAAGTTTTCCTATCATATGAAGTTTCAAATTTTTATTTAATTTTTTAATATCAGACCATTTATCAACAGCCTCCTGAACTTTATTTTCACCAAAATGTAAATGACCATTTTCTATTAATGGATTAATTTCAGATATTGGAAACGTTTTGCTTACCGCTATAATTTTAAGATTTTTTACTAAACCAAATTTTGACTTTATCTGGTCGTTTATTAGAGCTAAGTTGTTAATAGTTTTATGCAAAAAAATTCCTATAAAATTTACAGTTTTGTTAATGAATTTAATTTATCAGATTTGCATCAATTAAGTAAAGATATATGCATAATTTATAGAAATTATGACAATATAAATCACCTAGAAAATATTTTGAAGCTTAAAAAGTATTGTAAAAATATAAAAACTAAATTTTATCTTTCAAATAATATTAAACTTTCAATAAAATTAGGTTTAGATGGCGTTTATATTCCTTCATTCAATAATAGAATAAATTACATTCAAAATTTCAGTTTACCTAAAAATTTTGATATCATTGGGTCAGCACATAATGTGCCCGAAATAAATTTAAAACTTAAACAAAAGTGTAATCAGATTTTTTTATCTCCAGTTTTTAAAGTAAGTAAATCTAAAGAATTTTTAGGTGTAAATAGATTTAATTTCATGACTTTAAATAAAAGGGCCAATTTTATTGCGCTCGGGGGGATTAATGAAAAAAATTATAAAATGTTGAAATTATTAAGAACAAGTGGATTTGCCTCTATTAGCTGGGCAAAAAAAAACGGCCTAAGAAAACTTAGGCCGTTTTAAAATTAAAATTAACTATAAATTAAAACGCAAAAGTTAATTGAAATTCAGTCATCTCCATGTCGTTAGCACCGCCATTTAGATTGTCTTTTTTGTTATGAATCACACCTAGTTTCATTCCACCAGAAGTGTAAGCAGCACCTAAACCTTTACTTTCTTCATCGTTACTAAGTGCTTCGTATTCTACTGTTGAAACACCATAACCAAGACTTAAGTTTTCGTTCACAGCAAAGCTGATTCCGTAACCCACTCTTTCAATATCAGATGTTGCAGTTTGAACATTGATATCTGTAGATTGAGCACCAACAGAAATTGGACCCATAGAGTACTTAATGTACATAGTTTCAATGTCATTTTCTACGTCTTCAGTAGACTGATCACTCGCAAGACCTGCACCAATATTTAAACCTTCAACTAGGTTTGGCAATTGTATTGCTATTGATGTAGTAGGGCTAGCAAACTCGTAGTTCAACGCAGCTGAAATAATTGCGCCACCTTGAGTTGTTTTATAACCAAGTCTGTTTCCAGCGTGAGGTGAAGCGATACCATCTGCAGGTCCGCCGTGAGTTGCTCCAAGGTCATCCCATGGTTGTTCACCACCATTTGGTACCATATCTTGAATTGTACCAATACCAGCAACGTTATAGTTTGTTAAAGCGACTGTACCCATATCACCCATATCAAGTGTTACACCTTGAGATGTTACAGCACCACTTGCTAAAGCTTGCAAATAGCTTACTGTCATTCCATTATCTAATTCACCTGAACCAGAAAACGAAACTGTTTGGTTTTGTGCAAATGCATCAGTACTAGAACTATCAGTTGCATTAGATGTAGTAGTAGATTGGTATTCCATTCTAGCTGTACCACTTACTGAAAGATCACCTGCTTGTGCAAATGTTGTTGCAGCCAGTGTTCCTGCTAAAGCAGTCAAACCGATTTTTTTAAAGTTTGTCATTAATACTCCTTTTGTTATTTTTGTAATTACAAACATTGTGTTTTTAACAAAATGATTTTTTTTTACTTAAATTAATAGCTTTTATACAATATTAGTTATATAGTGTTGCATAATTACAACACTAATTTAGTAATTTCTTTAAAATATCAATTATGTAATTTAGAAAAAACCCTGTAAACCTTATTAAAATCAAATCAAATTATTATGCGATTAATAAAAATATTATTAGTGTTGCAACTTATTATTTCATTAAATTCCTGTGGGCCATTAGCTTATAAAAAAACTGATGCTAGAAAAGTTGATTGGGATCCAGACAAAAGAGTAGCAAAAAATCTTGCGGAAGGTAAAGGATTAAAAATTTTTGACAGCAAAAAAGGATTTGGAACTACAACTTATGAGTTTGCTAGTTCTAATGAACTTTGGCGTGCAACTTTAGATACTATTGATTTTATGCCATTAACAACTGCTAATTATAGCGGAGGTATAATTGTAACAGACTGGTACTCCGATAATCAAAACTTAAATGAAAATATAAAAATCACAGTTAGATTTTTAACTAATGAAATTAGATCTGATGCTTTAGATTTAAAAATTTTCTATAGAACTTGTGACACTTCAAATAAATGTAAAATTATTGAAAAAGAAGGTAATTTATCCAGGGAGTTGAAAAAAGAAATTTTAAAAAAAGCAGTTACCTATCAACAACAAGTTAAAAATAAAAAAGATAAAAAAGATTAACCTATAAATTAATTTTTAAATTTGTGGAAAGATATAATTTTAAAATTGTTGAAGAAAATTGGCAAAAATATTGGGAAAAAAATAAAACTTTTTCTACAAAACTAGATAAGAGTAAAAAAAAATTCTATTGTCTAGAAATGTTCCCATATCCATCTGGAAAAATTCATATGGGACATGTAAGAAATTACACAATTGGTGACGTACTTGCAAGATACAAATCTTTGCAAGGATTTAATGTTTTGCATCCCATGGGCTGGGACTCGTTTGGTATGCCAGCAGAAAATGCTGCAAGACAAAATAATTTAAGTCCAAAAGATTGGACCGAGTCAAATATTTCAAATATGAAAACACAACTTAAAAGGCTTGGTCTTTCAATAGATTGGGATCGAGAAATATCAACTTGTTCGGTAGATTATTATAAACATCAACAAGAATTTTTTTTAGAGTTATATGATAAGGGCCTTGTATATAGAAAAGAACAAGATGTTAATTGGGATCCAGTGGATCAAACTGTTCTAGCCAATGAACAAGTAATTGATGGCAAAGGTTGGAGATCAGGTGCTCAAGTTGAAAGAAAAAAGTTAAATCAATGGTTTTTTAATATAACTAAATTTTCAAATCAGTTGCTTGAAAGTTTAGATACACTCGATCAATGGCCTAATAAAGTTAAGACAATGCAAAAGAATTGGATTGGAAAATCATTTGGATGCGAAGTAAAATTTCCAATATCTTCCTCCAAAGATATTAATGAAATAAAATGTTTTACTACTAGACCAGATACATTGTTTGGCCTATCCTTTTTAGCATTATCTGTCGACCATCCCTTATCAAAGTTTTATGAGCAAGATGAAGAGTTTATAAAATTTAAGAAGAAATGTTCTGAAACTGGTACTACCGAAGAGTCTATTGCAAATGCAGAGAAAATAGGTTTCAAGACCGATCTTACTGCAATTAATCCTTTAGACAAAAATATAAAAGTTCCAGTATATTTTGCTAATTTTGTCTTAATGGATTATGGTTTAGGTGCAGTTTTTGGATGTCCGGCTCACGATCAAAGAGATTTAGATTTTGCAATAAAATATAAGCTTAATATTAAAACTGTTGTTACTCCAAAAAAAGATGACAATAAATTTAATGTTATTGATGAAGCTTATACAGGTCCTGGATATATCTTCAATTCAAGTTTCTTGAATGGTCTTAAATGTCCAGAGGATTCTATTATTAAAACCATCGAACATCTTGAAAAAAATGGACTTGGTGAGAAAAAAATTAATTTTAGATTAAAAGATTGGGGTATTTCAAGACAAAGGTATTGGGGTTGTCCTATTCCTATAATATACGATGAAAATAACAGTCCACACAAACTCCCTAAAGAAATGTTGCCTGCTGAGCTTCCTCAAATAGATAAGTTGCAAGCAACTGGCAATCCTCTTGATAATGAAAATGAATGGAAAAATTTAACAATTAGTGGAAAAAAATATACCAGAGAAACAGACACCCTTGATACTTTTGTAGATTCTTCTTGGTATTTTTTAAGATTTTGCTCTCCCAAAAACAGTGAGTATGGATTTTCTTATGAGGATATCAACTATTGGATGCCAGTTGATCAATATATAGGAGGTGTTGAACATGCTATTTTGCATTTATTATATTCAAGATTCTTCATGCAAGCTCTTTCACACAAAAATGATAATTTTAATATTACAGAACCATTTAAAGGATTATTTACTCAAGGAATGGTTTGTCATGAAACATACAAAGATCAGGAAAACAATTGGGTAAGTCCAGATGAGATAATTTCAAAAGATGGAAAAAAATATCTTAAAAATAATCCATCGGAAGAAGTTAAAATTGGACCATCTGAATCAATGTCAAAATCAAAAAAAAATACTATAGACCCAGAAAATATAATTAATAATTATGGAGCTGATTCTGTTAGATTATTTATTTTATCTGATAGTCCACCAGAAAAAGATGTGCAGTGGTCAGAAGAAGGTATTGCTGCATCACATAAATTTATTCAAAAATTATGGAACTTACACACAAATATTCTTGAAGAAATCGGCAAAGATCATTCGGAGAATGCAGGCAATGAATTGATAAAATTTACTAATAAATTTATTAAGAAAATTAGTAATAATTTAGAGAATTTTAATTACAACGTAATTGTAGCTAATCTTCATGAGATGCACTCTTATCTATTTAAGGAAATCAGCAAAGGTTATCAAAAAAAAACAATTTTAGAAAATTATGAAAAAATTCTAATTACAATGAACCCTATTATTCCTCATTTATCTAATGAATGTTTAAAAAGTATTGGAAAAAATAATGAAATCAAATGGCCTAGTTACGATAAAAAACAAATTGAAGACAACAACAGTTTAATCGTAGTTCAAGTCAATGGTAAAAAAAGAGGATTAATAAATACAACTAATAATATAAGTGAAACTGAAATAATGAAATTAGTTAATAAAGATCAAAAAATAATGAAATATCTTTTAGGAAATGAAATCAAAAAACAGATTTATATTAAAAATAAACTTATTAATATAATTATATAAATTATATGAAAAATTTAGCGATAATAACTTTTGTATTATTTTTATCTCATTGTGGTTATTCGTCTGTCTATAAAGATCAAAAGTTGCTAAATTTCCAATTAGATATAATTGAAACAAAGGGCGATTATGAAATGAATAATCTAATTACAAATGAAATAAAATTATATTCAAGTAAAATTTCACAAAATATTTACTATATAAAAATTGATACTGATTACGAAAAAGAAGTTCTAGCAAAAGACTCTTCTGGGGTAATTACAGATTATAATCTTTCTGTTACTTCGGTATTTTCAGTAGATTTAGATAATAAAAATAAAACTTTTAAATTTGAAGAAAATATTAATATTAAAAATCAAACAGATACGTTTGAACAAAATACTTATGAAAAAAATATTAAAAGAAATTTTGCATCTTCAATAAGAGAAAAATTAATTTCAGCAATCTTAAATACAAATGATAATTAAATCTTATGATTTAAATAAAATAAATTTAAAAAAAAAAAAATTCATTTTATTTTATGGTAAAAATGAAGGTCTTAAAAATCATTCTATGAATGATTTAATAAAAAATAAACAAAATATTGTGAAATATGAAGAAAAAGAAATTTTAGAAAATACAAATAATTTTTTGGAAAATATATTTTCTAAATCCCTTTTTGAGAACGAAAAAATAATAATAGCTAAAAGAGTTACAGATAAAATATTAAAAGTTATAGAAGAAATAGAAGAGAAAAATATCGAAGATGTCAAAATTATTCTTAATGCTGATATTTTAGAAAAAAAATCAAAACTAAGATCTTTTTTTGAAAAAAATAAAGAACATGTTTGTGTTGCTTTCTATCCAGATACAAATCAAGTTCTGTCAAAGTTAACTTATAATTTTTTTAATCAAAAGAAGATTTCTATATCACCTGCTAATGTTAACTTGATAGTTAACAAATGTAATGGAGATAGAGAAACCTTATTTAACGAACTAGATAAAATAGAATACTTCAGCAAAAATGGAAAAAAAATTACAGAAGAAAATATAATAAAGTTAACTAATTTAATAGAAAATCACAGTATTTCTGACCTTGTTGATAATTGTTTAGCAAAAAATAAACAAAAAATTATTAACATTTTAAATGAAAATAATTTTGGCAATGAGGACTGCATTATGATCACAAGATCATTTTTATTAAAATCAAAAAAAATACTTAAACTTTCTAGTGAATTTAAATCAAATAAGAATATAGATTTAACAATATCGTCTGCAAAACCACCAATTTTTTGGAAAGATAAAGAGATTACTAAACAACAAATTTATAAATGGACGCCTGAGAATATTAGAAAATTAATATACAGTTTAAATGAGATAGAATTACGAGTGAAAAAAAATATAAATAATTCGATTAATTTAATTACAGACTTTATTTTAGATCAATCCTCTTCAAATACTAATAATTAGACTTAATAATATCTATTATTTTATTCAATTGATCTAAATCTTTATATTCAAAAGAAATTTTTCCTTTATTTCTATTGTTATTTTTTATTTCTACATTTAATCCAATTTTATTTAATATTGAAAGTTCGAGGGCAATAATATTGGAGTCTTTTGTGATTTTTGACTTTTGTCTTTTCTTTTTAAAAAGTTGAACAAAATTTTCTGCCTGTCTTACTGAAAGTTTATTTTCTATAATTTTATTAGCAACAAAACTTGCATTATCTAGGCCTACTAAAATCTTGGCATGTCCAGTTGACAACTTATTTGTTTCTATTAACTTTATAACTTCATTTGGTAAAGATAATATTCTTAATGAATTTGTTATATAGCTTCTACTTTTACCTATAAATTTAGATACTTTTTCTTGATCATAAGAAAATTCATCAATCAACCTTTTATAACCTTGTGCTTCCTCCAGCGGATTTAAATCATTTCTCTGAACATTTTCAACTATTGCAAATTCTAAAGATTTTAAATCATCTGCCTCCGTAATTACTACAGGAACATTGTGAATCCCTGCCCTCTGCGCTGCCAACCACCTTCTCTCACCTGCAATAATTTCAAATTTTGAATTTTCACTTTCGGATTTTCTAACTATAATCGGTTGAATTATTCCTCTTTCTTTTATGGAATTTGTTAAATCTTCCAAATTTGCCTCATCAAAATTTTTTCTTGGTTGATATTTATTTGGAATTAAGTCACTCACTGGTAGCAAATTTTTTCGAACCTCTATTTTAGTTTCACCAATTAGTGATGATAAACCTCTTCCAAGACCTTTTTTAATTTTATCCATTAAGCAGCACTCCCAATTGTTGACTCTTGATTTATAAATTCGTCAGTAAAACTGAAATAAGATTTACTACCAGGACAAGATTTGTCATAAATTAAAACTGGCATTCCATGTGAGGGTGCTTCTGATAATCTCACATTTCTTGGAATTACTGTTGAGTAAACTTTTTCATTAAAATAGTCTCTAGCTTCTTTTTCAACTTGCGAAGAAAGCTTATTTCTTTTGTCATACATAGTTAAAAGGATCCCTCTAATTTTTAAATCAGGATTTAAACTTACTTTTACCCTCTCAATAGTTTTCATTAGTTGAGTTAGCCCCTCAAGAGCAAAGAATTCTGTTTGCAAGGGTACTAGAAGTGAGTTTGAGCAGACGAGCGCCATAACCGTTAGAAGACTTAAGGAAGGGGGACAGTCAATCAACACATAGTCGTATAATCCTCTAGAATTGTTTAAATAAGAGGTTAATTTAGCCTTTAATATGAATGCTCTATTACTATCGTCAGCCGTTTCTACCTCAAGTCCTGACAAATCTACATTAGAGGTGATAATATCTAAATTTTCAAACTGTGTCCTCTTGATTATCTCATTAATCTGTCTAGTTCCATTCAGTACACCATAAATTGTGTCACTTGAGTTGTCTACGTTAGATAATCCAAGACCCGTAGTGGCATTTCCTTGGGGATCTAAATCAATAACTAAAATTTTTTTATTAAGTTGAGTTAATCCAGCAGCTAAATTTATAACGGTTGTTGTTTTTCCTACCCCACCCTTTTGATTTATTACTGAAATAATTTGCATTTAGTTTTTCTTATATCTTTTTTTATTTTTCTTACTAATTTTTTTTACATTTAACAAAAATGAATCCTCATTAGTTAAACTTTTTTTTTCTACATATTCCAAACTCCAATCATCTTTAGATTTTTGAAATATTTTTTTTCCACTCTTGCCCATAAAAAATATTAAATTTTTATATCTGGAAAAATTTTCATAAACTAAATCTAAAACCACTGGCATTGGCTTGAATGCTCTTGACATAACCGTACCTGTTTCTAAATTTTTTATTTCAAAAATATTTTTTTGAAAAACTTTTGTATTTAAATTTAGTTTTTCAGAAACTTCTTTTAAAAAACGGCTTTTATGGTAGCTTTTTTCATAAAGATGCACGTCCATATTATTTTTCATATTTTTGAGTATAATTGCTACTACAATCCCCGGAAAACCTGCTCCAGATCCTAAATCTATAGTAGTATTGCTATTAAAGTCAACAAAATCAATAGCTTGTGCAGAATCAATAATATGACGTTCAAATATAGTCTTTTTTGATGATGTATTTTTGCTGATTATGTTAATTTTTTTATTTTTTTCAATTATCATGGATATATAGTTTTCAAAGTCTAAGAATGTTTCACGTGAAACATTTAAACCATTTAATTTTGAATATGATTTTAAAATTTTTTGATCCATTAAGCTATATGCTTAATAGACTTTCTTTTGACATGTGACAACAAAATATATACAGCAGCTGGGGTAATTCCATCAATTCTCAGTGCTTGACCCATTGTTTTTGGTTTTATTTGCTTAAATTTAGCTTTTACCTCATTTGACAATCCTGAAAGACCATCATAGTTGATTTTATCGGGTATTATAAGGTTTTCATCTCTCTTAAAGGCTAGAATATCAGCTTTTTGCTTCTTCAAATAACCCCTATAATGAGCGTTAATTTCAACCTGTTCATCAATTTCTTCGCTGAAAAAAGGTATGTCAGTCCAAATTTGCCTAATTTTATTCATATCAACCCCTTTTTGAGTTAATATTTCATTAGAAGATCTTAAAACACCATCTTTTGCTATTTTTACACCAAATTCATCAGCTTTATTAGGTGATATAGTTGATTGACTCATCTTTACATTGATTTGGTTAATTTTATCAAATTTATCTTGATAAAGAACTTTTCTGACATCACCAATTAATCCAATTTCTATTCCTTTTGCAGTTAATCTTTGATCAGCATTATCAGATCTAAGGCTTAATCTATATTCAGCTCTTGATGTAAACATTCTATATGGTTCAGCCACACCTTTGGTCACCAAATCATCAATCATTACCCCTATGTAAGCATCAGATCTATCTAATATAAAGGGTTCTAATTTTTTAATTGATAAAGCCGCATTTATCCCTGCGATAAGACCTTGAGCTGCCGCCTCTTCATATCCTGTTGTTCCATTAATCTGACCTGCAAGATAAAGGTTACTAATTTTCTTAGTCTCAAGCGTTAAAAATAGTTCTCTTGGATCTATATAGTCATATTCTATGGCATATCCTGGTCTTATAATAGTTACATTCTCTAAACCATTGATATTGTTACATATTTCTTGTTGTACATCAGCTGGAAGTGATGTTGAGATGCCATTTGGGTAAATTGTATGGTCATTAAGCCCTTCAGGCTCTAAGAATATCTGATGTCGACCTTTATCAGCAAATTTTACTATCTTGTCTTCGATAGATGGGCAGTATCTAGGTCCAACACCTTGTATGCTACCAGAGTACATAGCACTCTTAGATAAATTTTTTTCAATAATTTTATGAACATTATCGTTAGTATAAGTCATACGACATGAAACTTGTTTATTAATATTTTTTTTAGTTAAGAAAGAAAAAAAATAAGGATCATCATCTGCGAACTGTTCTTCTAAATTATTATAATTAATTGTTCTCGAGTCAAGTCGGGGAGGGGTTCCTGTTTTTAATCTTCCTATTTTAAAATTGTATTTTTCTAATTGTTCACTTAATCCTGTTGAAGGTTTCTCATCATACCTACCTGCAGGTGTTCTTTCATCGCCTATATGTATCAAACCATTTAAAAAAGTGCCCGTTGTCAGTATTAGTTTAGAACATACAACTTTTTTACCTTCATTAGTTATAAAGCCAGTTATTGTATTTTTGTCAAAAATAAACTTTATTACAGGATCTGAAAAAATGCTTAAATTACAGTAATTTGCAAGTTTTTCTTGCATATATTTACGATATAATGATCTATCAGATTGAGTTCTTGGACCTCTAACTGCTGGGCCTCTACTTCTGTTTAATAATCTAAATTGTATACCCGATTTATCTGCAACCTCGCCCATGACACCATCAAGAGCATCTATTTCTCTTACCAAATGACCTTTGCCTAAACCACCAATTGCTGGGTTACATGACATCTCTCCAATTGTTTCTATCTTATGAGTGAATAGGGCAGTGTTAACTCCTAATCGTGCAGAAGCTGCTGCAGCTTCACAGCCTGCATGCCCACCACCTATTACAACAACATCAAACGATAAATCATTTTTCATAAGCTAAATTTATAACTGATTATGATATTTACAAGGCGCGTATACTTTTACCTAAATAAGCCCAAATTATCAACGTTTTCTAGTAAAAAAGGCTTAAAAATGAAGAAAATTCAGTATTATTTACCAATACAGAAATCTTTAAAAATACTGCCTAATATCTCTTCAACATCTACTTTTCCAACAATCATGCCAAGATGTCTAGTAGCTAACCTTAAATCTTCCGCTGCTTTATCAAAGTCCTCAACTTCATTTTTTTTATTAAAATTATTGAGATGCTCTATACACTGCTCAAGATGTTGTCTATGACGTTCTCTTGTAATTAAAATATCATCGCTTTTTATAAATTTATTTTTTAACTTATTTTTTATTTTTAAAATTAATTCATCAATATTTAAATTTTCTTTTATTGAAATTAATACATGATTAAATTTTTTAATTTCAAAATCAATATCTCCCTTTAAAAGATCAGATTTATTTACTACTAAAATCGAATTATGGTCTAATAATCCCTTCAAAACATCAGTAAAATCAAGGTTTTTAACATCAACAACTACCAACTTCAGATCGGCTTCATCAGCTCTAATTAAAGATAATTTTATACCTTTTTTTTCAATTTCATTTTTAGAATCTCTTATCCCGGCAGTATCAGAAACGATTACTGGATAACCATCTATATTAAGGTGTGTTTCAATTACATCTCTTGTTGTTCCTGCAATCTCTGAAACTATTGCAACATCTCTGTTAGATAAATGATTTAGTAGGCTGGATTTGCCTGCATTGGTTGGTCCAAGGATTGCTATCTTAAAACCTTCTCTTATTCTTTCTCCAACTTTTTGATCATCTAAAATTTTTTTAATATTCATTGAAACCTCATCTGAACTTTTTTTAATTTCTTTTAAAATATCATTGGGCAGATCTTCATCTGGGAAATCTATTTTAGCCTCAACATGTGATAAAATTTTCAAAAGCTTTTCTCTTAAAAAATTAAATTGATCAGCAGATTTTCCATTCATAATTTTAATTGCTTGCTTTCTTTGAATTTCAGTTTCAGCTGAAATTAAATCAGCTATGCTCTCTGCTTTAAGTAAATTTATTTTTCCATTTTGAAATGCAAGCTTCGTAAACTCACCAGGTTCTGCTAAACGACAATTTTCAACTGTGGAAATAGAGGAGTGGATAGCATCTATTACAGCCTTGCTTCCATGCACTTGTATTTCGGCCATATCTTCACCTGTATAGCTCTCAGGCCCAGGAAACCACAACAATATACCTTCATCAATTAGTTCAGAAGTGTTGATTTTATTGATTTTTCTTAATGTTGCTACTCGTGGTTTAGGTAAACTTTTATTAGTTAATAATTCTAAAATTTTTGAAGTCTCTGGTCCCGAAACTCTTATAATCGCAATACCAGAAATACCTGGACCACTTGAGAGAGAATAGATTGTCATTATAATTTAATTATAAGTTAACTATGAGCAAACTTAAATTAAATTTTTAAACATTTCCTTTAAATGATCTTGGTAATTATCACTAGAACGTACTGATGAGCTATAAACTGCTTGTCGGGCTTGAGATATACTAACTGTTTTAATTGGCGTTTTAGAATTTTTGTGATGATTAAAACAATTATCATCCAATTCCAGTTCACAAAACTCTAATAATTTTTCTATTTCATTTTTTTTGTCAGATACAAGTTTTTCATATTCAACGGTATAAATAAATTCTGGTATTTTTGAATGCCAAAATTTCATTAAGGAATTATAATTATTGTGATAATTAGAGATATCTTTTTGGTTAAAAGCCCAATTCATTTTAGGTGATGAAAAGTTATTTTTATATATCGATAAGCAATTATCTTTTGGATCTCTTTTGCAATGAATAATTTTACTATTAGGGAAAAAAATCTTAATAAAACCTATCCATTTAAAATTTAATGGAGCTTTATCTGTTAGTATATTTTCATCAAAATTGAATAAAGAAATATTTTCAAAATACTGGTCATTTATTAAATTATTCGTGGAGTTCTGGTGTTTAGAAATTTTTTGTTTATCTAGTTTGCTGTTGTTAAAAAAATTATTATGAACAACACTTGATAAAAATGGAAGTTCGCCTGCTCCATAAACTTTTTTATGCGAAGAAATAATTTGTTCAACTAAAGTTGTGCCAGACCTTGGCATTCCACAAATAAAGATAATTTTTTTGTTTGAAAAACTTTTTTTTTTAATACCTAAATCAATATCCTCGAATGTGTTTTTCATATCATTTATAATATTAATTTCTTCAGCAATATTTGAATTTCTTTTTTTATGCATCATTTTATTTCCCAAGGAAAGAAATTTTATAGCCTCCTCTGAGTTTTTTAAATCATCATATGCTTTACCAAGTGCAAAAGAAATAATTCCCTTTTGCTCGTCTTCAAAATTATCTTCTAATAAAATTTTTTTCATTTGAGATATATGGTTCATTGTTTCTTCATTCGTTAGAGAATACTTGTTTATTGAGCTCAAAATTTGGTGAGCATTAACATTATTTGGATCTATCTTTAAAATTTTATTAATAGTCTCAATTGTCTCTGTTAATTTATTAAGACTTTGAAATGCTACTGCTAAGTGATTTAAAAAAACTTGGGGATCGATATTTTTTTCTTTAGCAATATTTATTCCTTGATTGTACAAATTTATAGCGTTCTCAATATCATTTATAGCTGATTTTAAATTACCATAATTGTTATAAACATTTATGTAACTCGGGTTAATTTTTATAATTTCTTTATAAATTTTTTCTGCTTTAAAATATTGTTCAGTATTCTTTAAAGAGTTAGCAAGGTTATTCATTGCTGAGATGTTATTATTGTCTGCTTTCAAAGCTAACTCGAAAAAATTGATAGCTCTGTGATCTCTATCAAGTCTTTGATACGCCATCCCAGATAAGTTTAAAATGAATGAATTATTTGGAAATTTTTTATTTAATATTTCACAGCCTTCGATTACCCTTTTAAAATTACCATCAGCAAAATAGTTTTGTAGTTTTTTTACTTTTTCAACAAAGTTCATGACTTTAATTTGAAATTAAGCTGGTTTATTCATTGAGTTAAAAAACTCTGCATTGTTTTTTGTGTCTTTTAGTTTTGAGCTTATAAATTCAATAGCGTCCATAGTTCCCATCGGAGCAATTATTCTTCTTAGAACGTTCATTTTTTGAAGATCATTTTTGTCAAAAAGCAATTCTTCTCTTCTTGTTCCAGACTTTGTAATATCAATCGCTGGATAAATTCTTTTATCAGCAATTTTTCTGTCTAAAACCGTTTCACTATTACCTGTTCCTTTAAATTCTTCAAAAATAACTTCGTCCATTCTACTACCAGTGTCAATTAAGGCTGTTGAAATAATTGTTAAAGATCCACCTTCTTCAATATTTCTTGCAGCACCAAAAAATCTTTTGGGTCTTTGAAGAGCGTTCGCATCTACACCACCAGTTAAAACTTTTCCTGAACTTGGGATAACTGCATTATAAGCTCTTCCTAATCTCGTGATGGAGTCTAATAATATAACTACATCTTTTTTATGTTCAGTTAATCTTTTTGCTTTTTCAATAACCATCTCTGCAACAGCAACGTGTCTTTGTGCCGGTTCATCGAATGTAGAACTAATAACTTCACCTTTTACTGTTCTTTGCATGTCAGTTACTTCCTCGGGACGTTCGTCAATTAAAAGAACAATTAAATAACACTCCGGATAATTTTTTGCGATAGAATTTGCTATACTTTGTAGAATCATTGTTTTACCAGCTTTAGGTGGTGAGATAATAATTGATCTTTGACCTTTGCCAATTGGACTTACAAGATCAATTAACCTTGGTGTCAAATCTGGTTTTTTTTCTACTTTTGTAGTTTCAACTTCCATCACCAACTGTTTATCTGGATATAAAGGCGTTAAGTTGTCAAATGCAATTTTATGTCTTGCTTTCTCTGGTTCTTCAAAATTAATTTTACTAACCTGAAGTAATGCAAAATATCTTTCGCCTTCTTTCGGGGCTCTAACAGGTCCTTCAACAGTATCACCGGTTCTTAAACCAAATTTTCTAATTTGACTCGGGCTAACATAAATATCGTCTGGCCCTGGAAGATAATTTGATTCCATAGCTCTTAGAAAACCAAAGCCATCTTGTAATAGTTGAAGTACACCGGCGCCCGTTATTTCTTCTTTTTCTGCAACTTTTTTTAGAATGGCAAAAAGGATTTCTTGTTTTCTTAATGTGCTGGCATTTTCAATGCCGAGTTCCTCTGCTTGCGCAATAAGCTGTTCGGATGATTTTAATTTTAATTCTTGGATATTCATGATTATATTTTGTAAGGACTAAATAGATGTTATTAATATATATACTCTTAAAAGTATTACAAGACAGTTGATAAAATACTTAAAAATTAAGTAAATAAAGGGTTTTTTCCAATATTTGAGTTAATTTATTTTAATTCTTTAGCGAAATCTTCAACTTTTGACCAATCTGTAAATTCATATGATTGTGACGTATCAGTTGGTCCGCCGGTAATAAACATAATCAGTTTAATAATATATTTATCAAAAATATTATAACTTGGGTAGTCAACTTTACCAGCAAATACCCCTAGCTTCTTGGGTTGCCATTTAGAAACTTTTAAAAATTTTTTTATATAAGGATTTGTTTCAGGTGTATTTTTTTCACATTTTCTAGCAACCACATTTACTGAAAAAAAAACACTTTGTTTTTGGTCTAGAATTCTTTTATTGAGTTTAATAAACTTATAAAGTTCTCTGGAATGCTTACCATATCTTATGCTGGCTCCAATTATTATTCTTTGAAATTCAGATATATCAAGTTTAGTTGCTTCATCTAAAGATACAATCTTATCTAGCTTTTCATTATTTAAAAAATTCATAATTTTTTCACAAATTTTTTTTGTGTGACCATCCGTCGTTGAAAAAATTATTAAAGATGAAAACATTTCTAAACAATACTAAGATTGGTTCATAATTTGTTGTGGCATTTTTCTATAAAATTCATCATCAACTTGATATTCGATATTTTCTTTATCTTGTGCTGAACCTTCAGCCTGAATAAAAGTGTATTTTGCAAAATCTTTACACCAATTTTTATTAGTGTTTAAACATTCAATTGGGTAAATATTTCCACCCCATTCTTTTGCTTCATTAACCAATTCGTGACCAAGCTCATCGGTAGTCTCCAAACAATCCGCGACAAAACTTGGCGAATATATTGCAATTTCTTTTTTTCCCTCAGAAATTAATTTTTTAACAACTTCTTCTGTATAAGGTGTTATCCATTCCTCAGACCCAAATCTACTTTGAAAACTCATCATACATTGATCTGGTTTAATTTTTTTTAACTTATTGGTGATTAGACAAAATGTTTCATAGCAGTGTCTATAATAATCATCGCCCTTATTAACGATACGTCGCTTTTGCATCCCATGAAACGTTATGATTAAGTTATCAATTTTTTTTCCCTGATTTAATAATTCATCTAATTTTTTATCAACTTGACAAACAGAGTTATCTATAAACGCATGAGTTCTGTGAAAGTTTGTAATAACTTCAAAAGTTGGTATTTTAACTCTTTTTGATAATT
>QBYI01000019.1 GCA_003282895.1 Pelagibacteraceae bacterium AG-325-F15 | reverse complement strand
GATCCCTTTACTGAAAAACTTTTACTCGAAGCTTGCTTGGAGTTAATGGCAGGCGACTCTATTATTGCTATTCAAGACATGGGTGCAGCTGGACTTACTTCATCTAGTATTGAAATGGCATCTAAAGGAAATCTAGGAATTGAAATTAATCTCAATAAAGTTCCTTGTAGAGAGGCGAAGATGACACCATACGAAATTATGCTATCTGAAAGCCAAGAGCGAATGTTGATTGTTTTAGAAAGTGGAAAAGAAGAACAAGCTAAAAAGATATTTGATAAATGGAACCTAGATTTTGCTGTAATTGGTAAAACTACTAAATCGAAAAAAATTGAGCTTTATTTTGATGATGAGCAAGTTGCTGACATTCCAGTTAATACTTTAGTTGAAAATTCACCTATGTATGATCGAAAATGGAAAAAAGCAAAACTACCTAAAAAAAATAAAATTAAAAAAGAAGATCTTAAAAATTTAAAGATAATTGATGTCTTAAAGAAAATTTTAGCAAATCCAAATGTTTGTAGTAAAGAATGGATTTGGCAACAGTATGATCATACAGTTATGGGAGATACTATTCAAAAACCAGGTGGAGACTCAGGAGTTGTAAGAGTTCATGGAACAGATAAAGCTGTTGCAGCATCAGTTGATAGCTCTGCTGTATATTGTTGGGCACATCCTTTAACAGGTGGAAAACAAGTTGTTTGTGAAAGTTTTAGAAACTTAATTTCTGTTGGAGCAAAACCAATAGCTATTACAAACTGTTTAAATTTTGGTAGCCCTGAAAATGAAGAAAACATGGGTGAGTTTGTTGAATGTGTTCAAGGTATAGGTGAAGCAGCTGAATATTTAAAATTCCCAGTCGTTTCAGGAAATGTATCTTTTTATAATCAAACAAAAGATGAAGGTATAAAGCCTACTCCTTCGATTGGTGGTGTTGGTTTAATTAAAGATTATAAAAAAATGATAACAATGGACCTTAAGGAGGTTGATAATATAGTTTTAGTTATTGGTAAAACTGAAGGTCATATAGATCAAAGTTTATTTGCTAGAAATATATTAGATGAAAAAAATGGGCCACCACCCGAGATAAATCTATTCAATGAAAAAAATAATGGAGAAACTTTATTAAAATTAATAAATAGCGACTTAGTTCAAAGTGCTCATGATGTATCAGTTGGTGGAATAATCACAGCTGTTAGCAAGATGTGTATTAAAGGAAATAAAGGTATCAATCTTAAAAAACCAAAATATTTAATTCATGAAATTGAATACTTTTTTGCTGAAGATCAAGGTCGATATATAATTGAGATTACTAAAAAGGATCTTAAAAAAGTAACTGATATACTTAATAAAAATGCTGTCCATTTCGATGAATTAGGAACAGTAAATGAAAACAACCTATTTATTAATGAAAAGACAAAAGTTACAATTGACGAATTAAAAACTTCTAATACAAGTTGGTTAACTAAATATATGAGTAAATAATGGCAATGGATTTAAAAGAAATTGAGAGTTTAATTAAAGAGGCACTTTCTGATGCTACTGTTGAAATTCAGGATTTAGCTGGAGATGGTAATCATTATTCAGCAACTGTGACTTCATCTCAATTTTCAGGTAAAAGTAAAATTGAACAACATAAAATGGTATATAATTCACTTAAGGGTAAAATGGGTAACGAACTACATGCCCTAGCAATCAAAACAAAGGAGCAGTAATGGACGAAAATATAAAAAACACAATTCAAAATCATATAGACACAAATGAAATATGTTTGTTTATGAAAGGAACACCTGATGCTCCACAGTGTGGATTTTCAATGGCTGTAACAAATATGTTAAAACTTCTTGAAGTAAACTTTCATAGTGTAAATGTCTTAGAAGACCAAAATATTAGAGAAGGTATTAAAACTTTTAGTGACTGGCCAACTATTCCTCAACTTTATATTCAAAAAGAATTTATTGGTGGCTGTGATATCGTAAAAGAAATGTACGAAAGTGGAGAGCTAGCAAAATTATTTGAAGCAAAAGGAATAAACTTTAAAGCTAAAAACTAATTAAAACAATCTTGACAAAGATACATTAGCTGTCTGATCAGAGTTTTCACTTAATGATTGATTGGCATTAAATTTTAAATCAAATCCATTTATTTTTTTTGTAATATCGAATCCTGCTTTTAAATCTTCAGACCCATCTATTTTCATTGCATATTCAGTATCTCTATTTGTAATATAACTAGCTCCTAAATATAAAGTATCGCTATGAGCGTTGTCACTTTGATCTCTTTCATAGTTAGCAATTATTGTTAAACCATTTTCTTTAATTAACTCAAATCCAAGGCCAGTTCTTATATTATGCGTTGCTTCATGAGCAATAGATAAGGTGTAATCAGTGTTTGGATCTGAAACATAAGAAACGGTGGCATTTGAGGACGGGCTAAAATTTGCACCATATTCTAAAAGTCCATTTGGTTTAAATGTTATGCTTTTAAATTGAATAATATCGTCTAATCTTAATCCAATTGATACCATGCCTGTTTCTATTTTTTGTTTATCATAAGTAAGAGCATCTGTTCCTATTTCGCTATAATTAGATAGTTCGGTGTAACCAAGATCAATCCTGGCATTTGGTGTTATATTAAATTTTTCTTTATTATATTTTGTACTAAAGTTAATTGATCCAAATACTTGTCTACCACTTCTTTCTCCTGTTAACGTATTAGATCCATTTTTTCTAATGTGATCAGTTTTAAGTGAACTTACTCCAAGAAGAGTATCGAGAAATTTTGTATCCTCATGAGGAAAAGTTCCATAAATAGATAAACTATAAGAATTAGTATCCAATGATGTCCCTGATGTACCTACTTCAACTTCATCTCTGCCAAATCGCAGAGCATAACCATACATCTTATTTTCATCAATTTTCTTATCCATTCCAATTGTAATGCTGTTACTATCAATATCTTTTGAAGAAGAAGATGATGTATCACCAATTTTACCAACACTAATACTGCCTTCACTCCAATATGACCAATTATCAGAAAAATCTAAATTTTCATTTATATCAATCGATGCTGGAATAACATTTGATAATGATGCAAGCATTGCATTTGAAAATTGAAATTTAATATTCTGGTTGGTTAAATTAGTTTCTTTTCTATGATGTCTTAACCATTGCATACGATTAATTACTGGAGTTGTAACGTATTGCAAAATTCTCTTTGGTGCTTCTGCTTGAGCTTCAATTGAACCTACAACATCTTTATCGGTCAATGGATCGGTAGTTGAATTTTCAGTGGTAAAACTTAAAGCGGTGGTACTTGATATTCCAGCATATGAATTTCCAGCATTATCATCAAAAGCAGTAGCATCTATCAACACATAGTATTCTGTTTGTTCAGACAAATCATTTCCAGGATTAATTGTAATTTCTGTTCCTCCGCTTCCACTAACTTTGGCTCCTGTCACATCTATAGTTTCAATAGTGCTATCATCATATGTTTTTTTAATAGTAATATTGCCACTTTCAGCATCAACGGCTTCGCTAAAGTTTAAAACTATATTGGCATCTATTGCAACAGCAGTTGCATTATCAGTTGGAGTTGATGAGCTAAGAGTTGGGTTTTGAACATCTGCAGTGGTAAAACTCAAAGCAGTTGTTGAACTAATTCCTGCGTAAGAATTACTAGAACTATCATCAAAAGCTGTAGCATCAATTAAGACATAATATTCAGTTGAGCTGTCTAATGTAGAAGATGGATTAACAGTTATTTGAGAAGATCCAGATCCTGATACTTTTGCACCCGTGACATCAATAGTTTCAATTGTTGAGTTATCTGATGTTTTCTTAATTGTGATATTTCCTGTCTCAGCATCAACACTTTCATCAAAATTTAAAACTATATTTGCATTTACACTAACCGCTGTGGCATTATCAGCAGGCGATGAGGATGATAGTGTTGGTGCTGTAGTATCAGTAACTTCTGTAACAGCATAAAAACCCATAGCAGTACCAGTAACACTTGAGATTGTATTAGGTAAACTAGTCCAATTTGAAGGTGGAGAAGTTGGATTTTGAACCCATGACGACCCCCAACGAATGTATCTTGTACTTCCACCGCCAGTATATTTAAAACCTAAGTTGCTATTATGACCATCTGCAGGAATAGTTACTATCCAATATTTAGTATTTGCTGTTAAATTAATTGATGAAGTTAAAGTTAATTCTAAGTTAGATCCACCGTATGACATTGATCCAATTGATGTTTGTCCGAGTAAAGTATTCGGTACATCAGAGCCATTATCAGAATAAAGAGCTAATATAATTCTACCTAGAGAACCTGCGCCAGTAGCTGGTTGAACTACTGCTAATTTAGTGGCAGTAACATTTGATGAAGGGGTAATTTGAATTCCATGCCTTAAAGAACCATGGTAATAATTAGTAGTTAAATTATTCGAAGAATTATCATTTCCTATATTTGCAGCAAAAGAATTTTTAAATGGAAAAAAAGATAATATTAAAAAAAAAAAAAGAGCTAAAAAATATTTAGTAAATTTTTGAGCTATATAAGTAAAGAGAATCATTTTTTAATAACAACAACGCAATATTAAAAAATGAAAAAATTTTTTAATAATAATTCTGAATATAAAATTTTAGTTAATTAAAAAACTTTAAATAAGTTTATTTTGGGTTTTAATTGTTTAAAAATAGCTAAATTGCTTAATTTTCCTTTAACAGTAATTTTAAAAAGGTGTTATCTAGAATAATATTCGATTACTAGATTTGGTTCCATTACTATTGGATAAGGAACTTCTTCAAATTTAGGAGTTCTTACAAATTTAAATTTTTTATTTTTCTCATCCATCTGGATGTACTCTGGAGCTTCTCTTTCTTTATTAGCTAAAGCGATATCAATGATTGCAAGTTGTTTAGATTTATCTCTGATCTCAATTGTATCTTCTTCTTTAACTAAATAACTTCCGATGTTTACTTTTTTACCGTTAACTCTTACATGGTTATGATTGATTAATTGTCTTGCAGAAAAAATTGTAGTTGCAAACTTCGCTCTGTAAATTACTGCATCTAATCTTCTCTCTAATAAACCAATTAAGTTTTCACCAGTATCACCTTTAAGCATAACTGCTTTTTTATAAATATTTCTGAATTGTCTTTCGTTAATGTTTCCATAATAAGCTTTTAACTTTTGCTTAGCTTGTAACTGAATTCCATAATCTGAAGGCTTACCTTGTCTTGTTTGACCGTGTTGTCCTGGTCCGTAAGCTCTAGTATTAAAAGGACTTTTTGGTCTTCCCCATAGGTTAACTTTTAGTCTTCTATCTACTTTATGTTTAGAGTTTAATCTTTTTGTCATTTGATATTGGGGTTTATAAGCTTACAGAACATTTTGTCAATCAACGTTTTTTACCTAAACTAGCGAATACACTAGCTAATATTCGTGTCTCTTTAGCTGATAATTCCATTTTATAGAAAATATTTCTTAAATTTTCCAGCATTATAGGTTTCTTTTCTTTAGGTTTAAAAAAGTTTATTTCATCCAAGTTTTTAATACATAAGTTGGTCATAGCATGTATTTCTTTTTTTGATGCAGCTTTAACTTTTTTTGATTTTTTAAAATTAGAAGTCTTTGATTTAATTATACTTGAAACATATTGAGCAATAATGATTAGACTATGAGAAAGATTTAAAGATTTAAAATCAGGATTAGTTGGAATTTGTAATGTATAATTTGCATAACTAACCTCATTATTTGATAAGCCTGATGCCTCTGATCCAAAAAGAAATGCCACTTTTTTAGTAAAATCAATTTTTTTTAAATCTTCTAGTTGAATATGTTTAATATTTTTATTTCTAAATCTTGCTGATGTGGCAATCACATAATCAATGTTTTTTAAGGCTGGTTCTAGATTATCAAAAACTTTACTTTTACTGATTATATTTTTTGCACCAACAGATGTTGCTAAAATTTTATCATTTGGAAAAATAGGTTTTGGATCTATTACAATTAATTTTTGAAAATTAAAGTTTTTCATCCCTCTTGCACAAGCTCCAATATTTTCTGATAGTTGGGGTTTATGTAGGATAAAAGTAATATTGTTTGATGACATAATATTAATGTATCAATTCTTATAAGCTTGCAGGAGCTTTATCCTTAAATAGTTTGTAATCTAAACTATCAACTAATGCCTTAAACGAAGCATCGATTATGTTAGGCGATACCCCAATTGTAAACCAATTTACTCCTTTTGAATCTGTGCTTTCAATTGAAACTCTAGTTACCGCTTCAGTACCAGTGTTTAAAATTCTTACTTTATAGTCAACTAATTTTAAATCTTTTAAATATTCAGAATATTTTGCAAGTTTATTCACATTTTTTCTAATTGCATTATCTAAAGCATTTACAGGTCCGTTACCTTGACCTTCACACAATATTTTTTCACCATCAACAACTAGGTTGGCTTTTGCATGAGAAATAATTTCACCTGCATTATCTTTTTTAACTGAAACATCGTATTCATTAATCAAGATATATCTTGGAATTTCACCCATTAATCTTCTAGCTAATAATTCAAACGAAGCATCAGCTCCATCATAACTATAACCGATAAATTCTCTGTCTTTTACTTCTTCTAAAAGTTTTTTAATTTTTGGATCATTTTTTTCAACTTCAATGCCAATTGATTTTAATCTAGACATTATATTTGATTGACCAGCCTGATCTGACACAACTATATTTCTTGAATTTCCAACTTCCTCTGGATCAATATGTTCATAAGTTTTAGGGTTTTTTTGAACTGCTGAAACATGCATACCTCCTTTATGTGAAAATGCTGATGCACCAACATATGGTAAATGTTTATTGGGTTTTCTATTTAATAATTCATCTAACAAACGAGAACATTGAGTTAAATTTTGTAAATTTTCACGTTTAATATTGATTTCAAATTTTTCACTAAAATCTTTCTTTAAAAATAAAGTTGGAATTAATGACATTAAATTTGCATTTCCACATCTCTCCCCCAATCCATTTATAGTACCTTGAATTTGCCTCACTCCTGCTTGAACTGCAGCTAAGCTATTTGCAACAGCATTTTCTGTATCATTATGTGCATGAATTCCTAAATTTTCACCGGGAATATGTTTTGCAATCTCTGAAACTATCTTTGATACTTCATGTGGAAGAGTTCCTCCATTGGTATCACATAATACAATCCATCTAGCACCTTGATCATAAGCTGCCTTTAAACATGAAAGTGTGTATTCTGGATTAGCTTTATAACCATCAAAACAATGCTCTGCATCAAACATAAACTCTTTACCTGAGCTAACTATATGTTTTGCGCTCTCGCTGATATTTTCTAAATTTTGTTCATTAGTAATTCCAAGTGCTACATCAACTTGAAAATCCCAAGATTTACCAAATAAACATACTGAGGAACTTTTTGAATTGATCAGTGATGCCAACATTGGATCATTTTCAGCACTATGTTCAGACTTTTTAGTCATTCCAAAAGCAGTGAGTTTAGCATTTTTAAAACCCTGATCTTTATTAAAAAACTCGGTATCTGTTGGATTAGCTCCAGGCCACCCACCTTCAATATAATCAACCCCTAAAACATCTAAAGAAGCAGATATTTTTTCCTTATCATCAATTGAAAAATCAACACCTTGAGTTTGTGCACCGTCTCTTAACGTTGTATCAAATATATATAGCTTTTCTTTACTCATTTAAATTTCCAAATCGTTTTATCATCTTTATCTTCTATTAAAACTCCTTTATCTAAAAGATAATCTCTAATATTATCAGCTTCCTTATAATCTTTGTTAGCTCTTGCATTATTTCTAAGCTGTATCTTATTTTCAATTTCTTCCTCTGAAATATCTACTTTACCTTTTTTGTGATTTAACCACTCTTCTTTTGTCTCTTGAAGTAAACCTATGAAATTACATGCAGAGTTAAAAATTTGTTTATCTTTTTCATCTCCTTTACTGGCTTTATCATAAAGCTTATGTAAATTTGCAATATAACCAGGTGTATTAATGTCATCATATAGAGGTTGGATAATTTCATCATCTAAATCGTTTTCTGATAGTGAATAAGCATTATACCATTTATCAATTGTATTTTGACAATCGTCTAAAAGTTTATCATTCCAATCTAAAGGTTGCTTATAGTGAGCACTTATTAAAGCTAATCTTAAAACTTGACCGCTAACTTTATTTCTAAAATCTTTTATCTTTAAAATATTTCCCTGAGATTTTGCCATTTTCTCATTAGACATTGTAATAAAAGCATTATGTAACCAATAATTAGCAAAAACATCAGTATCATTTGCACATCTTGATTGTGCAATTTCATTTTCATGATGAGGAAAAATTAAATCTATACCTCCCCCATGAATATCAAATTCATTACCTAAAAATTTCTTAGACATTGCTGAACATTCTAAATGCCAACCAGGTCTTCCTTTGCCCCATGGTGAATCCCATGCTGGTTCATCATCTATTGACGGTTTCCATAATACAAAATCCTCTGAATTTTTTTTGTTATCACTAACTTCTATTCTAGATCCAGCTATTAAATCCTCTAATTTTTTGTTTGATAATTTTCCATAATCATCAAATTTTTTCACTTCAAAATAAACAT
Organism: Pelagibacteraceae bacterium AG-325-F15; assembly: GCA_003282895.1. Taxonomy (GTDB): domain Bacteria; phylum Pseudomonadota; class Alphaproteobacteria; order Pelagibacterales; family Pelagibacteraceae; genus Pelagibacter. The sequence goes on along the minus strand of QBYI01000019.1, from coordinate 10,991 downwards.
GTTGATTATTTTCATAAGCAAAACCTTTTTTCATTAATTCAGATATCATCTCAATCATTAAATCAATATGTTCAGTTGCTTTTGGTTGTTGTGAAGGGTCTTCACAATTTAAATAATTACAATCTTCATTAAAACTTTTTATAACAGTTTGAGTTAAATCATTGATTGATATTTTTTTTTCTTTTGATGATTTAATTATTTTATCATCAACATCAGTAATATTTCTAACATAAGTTACATTTTGAAATTTTTTTTTAAGAACTTTAAAAAGAATATCAAAAATTACAATCGGTCTTGCATTTCCTATATGTGGATCGTCATAGACAGTTGGACCGCACACATACATACCTATATTATTTTCATCTATTGGAACAAATTTTTCTTTTTTGTTACTTAGATTATTTGTTAAAAAAATATCTTTATTCATTATTTTAGAAATATACTTAAATAATAGATTTGTGAATCTATTTGATTAATTAGGAATTTTGCATACTGGAATTGGCTCCATTTTATGCAAATTTTGTTTTCTTATTATTTCGTATTTCGCTCTATTAGGTGAATTTGGATTATTCATGGCTTCTTCTAATTCATGATATTGCAAACCAAGCTGACCTTCATCCGTTCGGCCATCATCCCATAATCCATCAGTGGGTGCTGCTTCAATTATCTCCTTTAAAATTCCAAGTTCTTTTCCAAGCTCCCATACTTCAGTTTTATTACAATCAGCTATTGGTGAGATATCAACACCACCATCTCCATATTTTGTATAAAATCCAACACCAAAATCCTCAACTTTGTTCCCAGTTCCAACAACAATTCCTTTATTAGCTGCTGCTACTTGATAAAGTGTTGTCATTCTAAGTCTTGCTCTAGAATTTGCCATTCCATGTTCATTATCAAATTTAGATAGACTTGCTGAAAAAGTTAAAAATAATTCATCTAAATTAATTGTATGCGCTTCAACATTATTGAATTTATTTACTAACCATTCTTGATGTTTTAAACTTAAATCATGTTGATGAGATTTTTGTTTTATTGGCATTGATAAAACAATTGTCTTTAATCCAGTCATTGCACTCAAGGTGCTTGATACCGATGAATCTATTCCACCAGAAATTCCAATTACTAGTGATTGGGCCTTACTTGGCATATTTTCTGCATAATCTTTTATCCAGTTAGAAATAAATTTAACTTTTTCTGAAGCGTTCATATTTATTAAAGTAGTATTTGTTATTGTATTTTACAATGACTTAAGATGCCGCTCTGTCTGCATTTTTGGAATATGAGCTATTCTTTTTAATCTCATCAGAAATTAAAAAAGCCAGTTCTAACGCTTGATCAGCGTTAAGTCTTGGATCGCAATGAGTATGATATCTGCTGGATAGGTCTTGATCCTGAATATTTTTTGCACCACCAGTGCATTCAGTAACATTTTGTCCTGTCATCTCAATATGTAAGCCTCCAGCATAAGTTCCTTCACTTTGATGAACAGCAAAAACATCTTTTACTTCTTTCAATACGCTATTGAAACGTCTTGTTTTGTATCCTGTAGTTGATTGAATAGTATTACCATGCATTGGATCACATGACCAAATAACATTAACTCCCTCTTTTTTAATGCCCCTAATTAGTTTTGGTAAAAACTTCCCAACACTGTCATGTCCAAATCTTGAAATCAAAGTTATTTTTCCTTTTTCATTTTTTGGATTAATTAAATTACAAATTTTTACAATTTCCTCTGGTTTGCTAGTTGGGCCACATTTGATGCCTATTGGGTTTTCAATTCCTCTACAATACTCAACATGACCACCCTCGAGTTGTCTTGTTCTATCACCAATCCAAACAAAATGTGCAGAGGTTGCGTGATTCTCACCAGTTGTAGAGTCTACTCTGGTCATACTTTCCTCAAAAGGTAAATGTAAGGCTTCATGGGATGTCCAAAAATTTACTGTTTTTAATCTTCTATTAAATTCTGAGTTTATCCCACACGCATCCATAAAAGATAGTGCATCTGCAATTTTATCTTCAAGTTCACTAAATTTTTTAGCTTGAGGACTTTTCTTAATATAACCTAAATTCCACAAATGAACTTTTTTTAAATCTGCAAAACCACCATGAGAAAATGCTCTCAATAGGTTTAATGTTGAAGCAGATTGAGAATAAGCTCTAAATAATCTTTTAGGATCATGTTTTCTTGCTTTTTCATTAAAATCTATACCGTTTACATTATCACCAAGATAACTTGGCAGTTCTATATCCCCTTTTTTTTCTGTGGGAGCGCTTCTAGGTTTGGCAAATTGTCCTGCTATTCTTCCTAACTTTATAACTGGTAATGAGGCAGAATAAGTTAGCACTAATGACATTTGAAGAATTACTTTAAATGTATCTCTAATATTATCAGGATTAAATTCAGCAAAACTCTCAGCACAATCACCACCTTGAAGTAAAAAAGCATTTCCATCAACTACATCGGCTAATTGAGATTTTAAATGTCTTGTCTCACCAGCAAAGACTAATGGAGGAAAAGTACCAAGTTTATCTAAAACAGTATCCAATTCTTTTTTATTTGGATATTCTGGAATGTGCTTAACAGGATATTTTCTCCAACTATTTTTTTTCCAATTTTTCATATTCAACTGGGGATTGTTTACCAGAGATTATTTATAATTCAACTATTATGAATTTTTATTTAAAAACTTCACTTAATTTACTTAAAGCAAGCATGCCAGGATCGTCTAACTCTTTAGTTTTTTCTTCAAACATTCTTGCTCTACCAATTAATATTTTTTTACCCTTAAAAGCATCCAAAGCTTCTTTGGTACTTGATTTAAATAATTCTGAATAATTTACATTATTCTTATTTGCTTTCAGATTATTTAAAATAAAACTTAAACTATCCAAAATAGTTTTGTCACCTAATTTAGTTTTTCCTCTTTCTTGAATAGTTTCCATAGCAATATTAATAATGTTTATAATATCCTCATGATCACACGTATTTTTACCTTTTAAATCTTTTGAAATATTCATAAACGCAAAAGCTACAAGAGTTCCAAAACTTGAACCAGATTTTTTTACAAATGCTTGTGAGCAAAGCATAAAATTAATACTTAAATCATCTTTAAATTTATCTATATTATTATTAATTTCTTCTAGACCATTTAGAATTGTTATTCCAAGATCACCATCCCCTATCTTTCCATCTGCAGTATTAAATTCATCATATGATTTTTTAGCTTTAGATAATAAATTTTTAAAGACATCGATCATTACTAGCTTATTAAACATTTTAATTAATCCAAAATGGACATTCGCTATGATCAAATAATGCTTTTTTTAAATCATCATCTAATTTTAACACAGAGATAGACATACCTGCCATCTCTAATGATGTTGCGTATCTTCCAACATAAGATTTAACAATTTCAATATTTTTTTTTGAAAAAATTTCATTTACTTTTTTTGATACAATATAAAGTTCTTCTAATGGAGTTGCGCCTAAACTATTAATCATAATTGAAACTTTATCACTATTTGATAATTCAAAATCTTCAAAAATTATTTTACATAAATCATCAACTAATAAATCTGCTTTTCTTAATTTTTCTCTTTTAATGCCAGGCTCACCGTGAATTCCCATTCCTATTTCAATTTCATCATTTTCAAGTTCAAAAGTAGGCTTGCCAACTTCTGGTAAAATACATGAAGATACAGCGACACCAATTGTTCTTAAATTGTTATTAGCTTTTAAAGTTAAATTATAAACTTCTTCAAGAGATGCGCCATTTTCTGAAGATGCTCCTGCAATTTTAAATGTAAAAATTAACCCTGCTATTCCTCTTCTTTTTAATTTTTCTTCATTGCTTGCGCTTGCAATGTCATCTGAAACAATGATCATTCTTGTTTCAATTCCTTCAGATTTTACAATTTCACATGCCATTTCAAAATTCATGACATCACCACCATAATTTCCTAAAACACACAAAACACCACTACCATTATTTCCGTTTCTAATTGCAGATGCTATTTGATCAACTGAAGGAGATGCAAAAACTGAACCAACTGCACAAGCATCCAACAATCCTTTTCCAACATAACCTGTAAATACTGGTAAATGTCCTGAACCACCTCCTGAAACAATTCCTACTTTATTTTTTGCTTTGCTTGTTCTTTTAATTACTCTTTGATTATCATTAGCAAAAGAATAAATTTCTGGATGAGAAATAACTAAACCTTGAATAGACTCTTCAACAAAATCTGATGGATTGTTAATAATTTTTTTCATTAATTTAATTTAACGTATAAAAAAAATTAACTAAATATATTTTATTATTCGACAGTGACAGATTTTGCCAAATTTCTTGGTTTATCTATATCATAACCTTTTTTAAGAGCTGAATAATAAGCTAGTTTTTGAAGAGGAATTGTTAAAAGAAATGGTAATAAATCATCATTTGTACTTTCAACTTCAATCGTTTCCCAAATATTTTCAGATAAAACCTCATCTGTACTTTTATTTGTTATTAATAAAACTTTTGCACCTCTAGCAACTACTTCCTGCATATTAGAAATAGTTTTTTTATAATAACTGTCTCTTGGAGCTAATACTACTACAGGCATTCCCTCTTCAATTAATGCTAAAGGTCCATGTTTCATTTCTCCAGCTGGATAGCCTTCAGCATGTACATAAGATAATTCTTTAAGTTTTAAAGCTCCCTCTAAAGCTATTGGATAAGAAAAACCTCTTCCTAAAAACATAGAACCTTTTGCCTCATTAAATGTAGAAGCAATTGATTGAATATCGTTATCAATTAATAAAGTTTTTTCAATTAAGGTTGGTAAATTTTTTAAATCTTTAATTTTGTCTTGATAAACTTTATTTTCAATCTCATTCCTTAAAGATCCCAATTTGATAGCAAGTATATAAAGAACAAGTATTTGACCTAAAAATGCTTTGGTAGAAGCAACACCGATTTCAGGTCCACAATGAATCGGTAATACAAAATTAGAGTCCCTTGCAATTGAGCTTTCGATTACATTTACTACAGCACATGTTTTCATATTATTTTTATTACATATGTCTAAAGCAGCATAAGTATCAGCTGTTTCACCTGATTGTGAAACAAATACATATAAGGCATCATTTTTATATCTATTTTTTCGGTATCTAAATTCTGAGGCAATATCAATATTTACATCTAAAGAAGTTAGTTCTTCAAACCAATATTTTGCCATTAAACATGAGTGATATGCAGTACCACAACCTATTAAAGTGATTGAATTAATTTCACTAATTTTCCAAGGAAAATTATAAATATTAATGTCATTATTAATATTATCTACGTATTCTTTAATACCTGTTTTTAAAGTTACTGGCTGCTCTTCAATCTCTTTGGACATAAAGTGCTTAAAATCACCTTTATCATAACTTTCTTCTTTTGATGAAAGTTCTAAAATTTTTTTGTTAATCTTTTTTCCTTCATTATTAAAAAAATTAACTTCATCTTTTTTGATTATACAAAACTCTCCATCTTCCAAATAAGTTATTTTATTTGTCATTGATTTTAATGCATATGAATCTGACCCTAGATAATTTTCGTTAGGACCATATCCAACAGCAAGAGGTGAGCCTCGTCTTGCTCCAACAATTAAATCTGGTTTATCTTTAAAAATAACACCTAAAGCAAAACTACCATGAAGTTGTTTGAGAGTTTTTGTGATTGCTTCCTGTAACTCAACTGATTTTAGATTTTCTGTAATCAAATGAACAATTACTTCAGTATCAGTTTGTGATTTAAATTTATGGCCCTGATTTATTAAATGTTTTTTTAATAAAGTAGAGTTTTCTATTATACCATTATGTACAACAGAAACATTTTCTGATGAATGTGGGTGCGCGTTTATACTATTAGGCACTCCATGTGTTGCCCATCTAACATGGCCTATTCCAATATTTCCTGATAAAACCTTTAAATCAAAATTTTTTTCTAAATTTTCAACCCTACCTTCGGACTTTACTTCGTTAATATAACCGTTAGATAAAGTTGCAATACCAGCTGAGTCATAGCCTCTATACTCTAATTTTTTTAAAGAATTAATTATATTAGCTGAAACAGGTTTATTACTAGAAATTCCAATTATTCCACACATTATTATTTTCTTTTATAGTTTTTAATTTCAGTTTGTAACGATCTAGTTAGCGCTAAAGATTTCTTTTTAACACTTTTGGTGATTACAGAGCCTGCTCCAACTATACTTTTTTCTTCGATAGTAACTGGCGCTACTAATGCAGAATTAGAGCCTATAAAAACATTATCTTTAATTTTTGTTTTACTCTTTTTAACTCCATCATAATTACATGTAATTGTTCCAGCACCAATATTTGAAGATTTTCCGATACTGGTGTCGCCAATATAAGATAAGTGATTTATTTTAGATTTTTTTCCTACAATACTTTTTTTGACTTCCACAAAATTTCCAATTTTTGAACCTTCTTTTAAGATTGTCTCAGGTCTTATTCTTGCATATGGTCCTACTTCAACTCTATTTTCAATCTTACAAGATTCTAGGTGAGAAAAGGATTTAATAATAACATTGTTTCCTATGTTAACTTTTTTTCCAATTACAACATAAGGTTCAATTGTAACATTTTTTCCAATTTTTGTGTCAGTAGAGAAAAAAATTGTTTCAGGTCCCGTCATTTTAACACCTGATTTAAAAAATTTATTTCTAAGTTTATTTTGAATTTTATATAAATTTAATTCTTTCATTTTAAAATTCTTTACATTAAGTATACTTCTTAATTAATTCACATAATATTTCTTTAAAATACTTTTAAAATGAAGCAAAAATTTACAGTTTTATTTGATCTAGATGGCACTCTTGTTGATACGGCACCAGATCTTATGCGAGCTCATAATCATGTAATGAAAAAATTTGGGTATCCAACAAAATCTACAGAAGAAATAAGAAATTTAGTTGGTAAAGGTGCTGCAGCTTTAATTGGAAGATCTATTTGGGGTCAAGCTAAAAAAGAATTTCATAGTGTAATTGATTTAAAGATAAAAGATGAAATGTCTAAAGAGTTTGTAAATTATTATGGAAAAAATATTATTAATGAAAGTACACTTATTAAAGGAGTAAAAGAATTTTTAATATGGTGTAAAAATAAAAATATATCAATGGCTGTATGTACAAATAAACAAGAACATTTATCTAATGATCTTTTAAAGAAGATCGGAATTTTTGATTTTTTTGAATATGTAGCTGGTTCAGATACTTTTGATTATTGTAAACCTGATCCTAGACATCTTACATCAGTAGTTGAAATATTAGATGGCGATTTAGATAAAACTATTATGATTGGAGACAGTGAGACAGATGCAAATGCAGCAAAAGCTGCGGAGATCCCAGTTATTTTACTTGAAAATGGTTATACTGAAAAAAATACAACCGAAATCTATCATAATCACTTAATAAAAGACTTTATCGGAATTGACAAAATAATTTCAGAATATCTTTAATATTGATTATTTTTTTTTAACTATTAAAACAAAATCACTATTTAAGGAGTTTTTTTGTTATTACACACAGTTAAAGTTTATCCGTCTAAAATACACCTTCCAAAAAAGAAACAGCTTGCTTGGAAAATTGCTAAGATTGCAAGCGACAATGCAAAATTAAATAAAGATGCAATAGAGATGGTAATCAATAGAATAATTGATAATGCATCGGTTGCTATAGCCTCTTTAAATAGAAAACCTGTAATTTCTTCCAGGGAAATGGCTTTAAAACATTCTAGAAAAAATGGCGCTACTTTATTTGGAGTAAATTCAAAATTAAAATTTGATTGTGAATGGGCTGCTTGGTCAAACGGTACTGCAGTTAGAGAATTAGATTTTCATGATACTTTCTTGGCAGCTGACTACAGTCATCCAGGAGATAATATTCCGCCATTATTAAGTGTTGCTCAACAAAATAAAAGAAGTGGAATTGATTTACTGAGAGGAATTATTACTGCTTATGAAGTGCAAGTAAATCTTGTAAAAGGCATTTGTCTTCATAAACACAAAGTAGATCATATTGCACATTTAGGTCCAAGTGTTGCTGCTGGATTAGGTGCAATGCTAAAACTAAATACCGAAACTATTTATCAGGCTGTTCAACAAGCTTTACATACTACAGTCTCTACAAGACAATCTAGAAAAGGTGAAATTTCAAGTTGGAAAGCTTATGCGCCAGCGCATGCAGGCAAACTTGCTATAGAAGCTGTAGATAGAGTTATGCGTGGTGAAGGTGCACCTAGTCCTATATATGAAGGTGAGGATAGTGTGATTGCTAGAATATTAGATGGAAAAAAAGCTAATTACAAAGTGCCACTACCTAAAAAGAATGAGAGTAAAAAGGCAATACTTGAAACATACACAAAAGAATATTCTGCAGAGTATCAGTCACAAGCATTAATTGATTTAGCAAAAAAATTAAAAACTAAAGTTCCTAATTTAAGTCAGATCAAAAAAATAGATATATTTACAAGTCATCATACACACTATGTGATTGGAACTGGCGCTAATGATCCCCAAAAAATGGATCCAAATGCAAGCAGAGAAACTCTAGATCACTCTATTATGTATATTTTTGCAGTAGCATTAGAAGATGGTGACTGGCATCATGTAAAATCATATACAAAAGCTAGAGCAAATAAAAAAAGTACAATAAAGATTTGGAGATCAATTACAACTTATGAAGATAAGAAATGGACTAAGAAATATCATGATCCTAATCCAATGAAAAAATCTTTTGGAGCAAAAGTTGTCATTACTTTAAACAATGGCAAAAAAATATCAGAACAACTAGATCGAGCAGACGCACATCCTTATGGAGCAAGACCGTTTGAAAGACAAAATTATATTAATAAATTCAAAACATTAACAGATAACATTTTAGAAAAAAAAGAAAGTGACCGTTTTTTAAAAGTAGTTCAAAATTTAAAAAATTTAAAACCAGGTCAACTAGATAAACTAAATATAGAAATTAAAAAAAATAAATTAAAAAGAAATTTAAAAAAAGGAATATTTTAGTGCATTTTGTTAACAAAGAGCCAAGTCAAAAAAGAATAGATTTTGTTGATAAATTAAATTCTAATAAAATTTTAAGAGTTCCTGGAGCTTATAATCCTTTAACTGCAAAACTAATTGAAGAGATAGGATATGATGCCGTCTATATTTCAGGTGGTGTAATGGCAAACGATCTTGGTTTTCCTGATATTGGTTTAACTACATTACAAGATGTAAGTACAAGATCATATCTAATATCGAGAGTAACAAACTTACCTACAATTGTAGATATAGATACAGGATTTAAATCTTGCAAAGAAACAATAGAAACATTTGAAGAATTTGGAATTAGTGCTGTTCATTTAGAAGACCAAATTGAAAGAAAAAGATGCGGTCATCTTGATAATAAAGAGTTAATTACAACCGATGCAATGGTAAGTAAAATCAAAGAATGTGTGGCGGCCAAAAAAGACTCTAATTTTAAAATTATAGCAAGGTCTGATGCCAAAGGTGTTGAGGGCATCAATAAAATGATAGATAGATGTAAAGCTTATATAGATGCTGGAGCTGAAATAATATTTCCTGAAGCTTTATATGATGAAAAAGATTTTGAAAAAGTAAGAAAAGAACTTTCTTGTTACTTATTAGCTAATATGACTGAGTTTGGAAAATAAAAACTGTTCAATTATAAAGAATTAGAGAACTTTGGTTATAATATTGTAATTTATCCTGTTACAACTCAAAGATTGGCTATGAAAAATGTTGAAGATGGATTAAGAGACATTTATGCGAATGGACACCAAAATAACGTTATTGATAAGATGCAAACTAGGAAAAGACTTTACGAATTAGTTGAGTATGAAAAGTATAACTCTCTAGATGAAAAAATTTATAATTTTAGTACGGAAGGACATGAATAATGAGTGATGAAATTAAAAAAGGTTTATTAGGTATAGTTGTTGATGAAACAGAAGTTTCAAAGGTAATGCCTGAAATAAATTCTTTAACTTATAGAGGTTATGCTGCTCAAGATTTATGTGAATATTGTAGATTTGAAGAAGTCGCTTATTTAATTTTAAACAAAGATCTTCCAAATTCAATTCAACTTAGAAAGTTTGAAAAAGAAGAAAAAAATAACAGAGAATTATCAAAAAATTTATATGAGATAATTAAGCATATGCCAAAAAAATCTCATCCTATGGATGTAGCAAGAACGGCTGTTAGTGTAATGGGATTAGAAGATAAAGAGACTTCAAACTCCTCTCCAGAGGCAAATATGAGAAAAGCTTTAAGAATTTTTTCAAAAACTCCAACTGCATTAGCTGCTTTTTATAGAATTAGAAGTGGTAAAAAAATTATAAAACCAAAAAAATCTTTATCATTTTCTGAAAACTTTTTTTATATGTGTTTTGGAAAAGTGCCTCAAAAAGAAATTGTTAAAGCATTTGATGTATCTTTAATATTATATGCTGAACATAGCTTTAACGTATCAACATTTACTGCAAGAACTATTACAAGTAGTTTATCAGATATTCATGGAGCAATTACCGGTGCTATAGCTAGTTTAAAAGGACCGTTACATGGTGGAGCTAATGAAGAAGTGATGCATATGATGAAAAAAATTAAAAAACCTGCAAATGCATTAAAATGGATTAACAATGCGTTAAAAAATAAAGATGTTGTCATGGGTTTTGGTCACAGAGTTTATAAATCAGGAGACTCTAGAGTTCCAACAATGAGAGAATATTTTGGAAAAGTTGCTAAAATCAAAAAAGATAAAACTTTCGAAAAGATTTATGACATTGTTGAAAAAGTTATGATTAAGAAAAAAAATATTCATCCAAACGTAGACTACCCTACTGGTCCTACTTATCATTTGATGGGATTTGATACTGATTTTTTTACTCCAATATTTGTAATTTCAAGAATTACTGGTTG
>QBYI01000018.1 GCA_003282895.1 Pelagibacteraceae bacterium AG-325-F15 | reverse complement strand
ATTAATAACTAAATTAAGAGTAATTAAATCAGATGAAGAATTGGTTTATGTAAAAAAAGCTGCCGAACTTGCTGATAGGGCGCTTGATGAAGCTTGGAGACATACTAAAGCAGGTGCTAGTGAAGCAAAAATTTTAGCAGAAATGCAAAGAGCAGTTCTTGAAGGTGGTGGAGATTATCCTGCTAACGAATATATAATTGGCTCTGGAGATAATGCTTTACTTTGTAGATATCAAGCAGAGAAAAGAAACTTATCTGATACTGATCAATTAAGTTTAGAATGGGCTGGAACTTTTAAACATTATCATTCAGCAATGTTTAGAACTATCCCTGTTGGAAAAGCAGATTCAAAACATATTAAAATGCATGAAGCTTGTGTTGATGCGTTAAATAATTGTGTAAAAACTTTAATTCCAGGCAAAACTGCAGGAGATGTATTTGATGCTCATGCTAAAACTTTTGATGATTTAGGTTTTAATAAAGCAAGAATGAACGCTTGTGGTTATTCTTTAGGTTCAACTTTCTCACCAAATTGGATGGACTGGCCAATGCTATACACTGGTAATCCTTATAAGATTGTACCAGGTAATGTCTTTTTCATGCACATGATATTGATGGACTCAGATAATAATTTAGCTATGAATTTGGGTGAGACATACTTAGTAACAAAGAACGGAAATGAAAGATTAGGCAAGCAAAAGTTGGATTTGGTTATCCTTTAATCCATATAATTTACTCTAAACATTGCTTCATTTCTTCTCATCAGTGGAAGAGTAAAAGGACTGTTATAAGTCGCTTTAATTGGTGGCCCCTTTATAACAATACCATCCTTGTACAATTCACTTTCTAAAATATCTTTATGCTTAATAAAATTATTCTCTGACGCTCTACCAGAATATCTTATCACAGCATAATACCCTCCTTCTATATTGATTATCTCAACATCAGAAGAAGTGGGATTTGGTGTATTATTTTTATTAAATTTAGATGGTAAATAAAACTGCATAGTCATATTTCCAGATTTTTCCATCACTGTAACTGGTACTGTCATTTTTATTTTCTGATTTTTTTTATTATTACCAGAAATAAAATTAAAAAGTTTTCTAAAGCCATTATTTCCATTTATACTTTTAGCTTGAATAGCTAAACGATCAGAGTATTTCCTAATCTCATAAACATCACTTAATTTTACAACATCGTATTTTGCTTCTTCATTAGCCATGACATGAGAATATGTAAAAAGAAAGATGCTGTAAAATATAATTTTTAAAATATTATTCACAATTTAAGATTCTAAATCAATTATAATGGAGATTGCTCTTATTTAAAAATACATTATTATATAAATTATTATGCCTTCATTTGATGTTATAAGTAAAATTAATTACCCAGAATTTGATAATGCTCTTGCAAATTGTTTAAGAGAAATTACAAACCGATACGATTTTAAAGGACTTAATATTTCAATTGAAAGAAAAGACAAAATAATCACAACATTAGCTCCAGATGAAATAAAATTAAAACAAGTGAATGATTTATTACAAGTTCACCTTATAAGAAGAAAAGTAGATCCAAGAGTAATAACTGTTAAAAGTTCAGAAAGTGCAGCAGGCACTACCATTAGACAAGTAAGTGAATTAAAAGAGGGTATTAGCCAAGAAAATGCTAAAAAAATTATTGCTGAAATTAAAAAATTAAAACTTAAAGTTCAAATTAAAATTCAAGGAGAAGAACTAAGAACTGAAGGAAAAAAAAGAGACGATCTTCAAGAAGCTATATCTAAAATACAAGCAATCGATATAGGTCTACCAATTGAGTTTGTAAACTTTAGAGATTAATTTAATTAATTTATTTTTTTTAAAATCGAGGCATGATAATTAATATGATCCTCTATAAAAGAATTAATGAAATAATAACCATGATCATAACCCTGATGTTTGGATACAATTAATTTTTGGCCAGTTTCATCACATGATTTAATAAAATCATCTATGTAAAGATCTTTTAAAAAATCATCCTTTAAACCAACATCTATTTTGATACTTTCAAATTTTTTATCAGAGTTTTTTATTAAAGTTATTGGGTCGTATAAATCTAAGTGATCTGAATTGTTGTCCAAATAGCTGGAAAACATGTCTTTTGAAAATGTACTCTTATAGAGTGAGCATATAGGTGAAAAAGCTGAAACTGATTTATACAAATCATTTTTAAGTGCGAATTGAATAGCACCACCCCCACCCATTGAGTGACCAAAAATTCCTATCTGTGATTTACTAAATTGAAAATTATCTGAGATTAAATCTGGTAATTCTTTTGTTATATAATCATACATTCTATAATTTTTAGACCAAGGTTCTTTTGTTGCATTAAGATAAAAACCAGCCCCATATCCAAGTTTAAAGTCTTCATTATCTGGCACACCTTCTCCTCTAGGGCTGGTATCAGGGACAACAACAGCAATTTGATTTTTTGAAGCAAATTGTTGAAAACCAGATTTTTGAATAAAATTTTGCTCAGTACAAGTTATGCCGCTTAGAAAATATAATAACGGACAATCTATACTATTATCAGGTATATAAACTGCAAATTGCATTGTACAATTTGTTGTATCAGAAAAATGTTTGTAAACTTCTTGTGATCCATTATAGGATCGATGTTTTTCGACTAATTCCATTTTAGAAATTAATCACACTTCTTATTGATTTACCTTCGTGCATTAAATCAAATGCCTTGTTGATATCTTCAATTGCAAACTCATGAGTGATTAAATCATCTATATTAATTTTTTTATCCATATACCAATCAACAATTTTAGGAACATCAGTTCTTCCTTTTGCTCCACCAAAAGCAGTTCCTTTCCAAACTCTTCCTGTAACTAATTGAAATGGTCTAGTTGCAATTTCTTGACCAGATCCAGCTACACCAATTATAATTGATTCACCCCATCCTTTATGACAGCATTCTAATGCTTGACGCATTACATTTACGTTACCAATACATTCAAAGCTATAATCTGCACCACCATTAGTTAATTCAATTATTTTTTCTTGTAATTTATTATCTGGATAATCTTTTGGATTAACAAAATGTGTCATTCCAAATTTTTCTGCAATTTGCTTACGTTCTGGATTTAAGTCTATACCAACAATAACACTTGCTTTAGCTAATTTACATCCTTGAATAACATTAAGCCCAATTCCACCTAGACCAAAAACTACTGTTGTTGCGCCCTCTTCAACTTTAGCAGTATTAATCACAGCACCTATACCAGTGGTTACACCACAACCAATATAACAAGCTTTACTTGCGGGTGCATCTTCTCTTATCTTAGCTAAGGCAATTTCTGGAACAACTGTATAATTTGCAAATGTTGAGGTACCCATATAGTGGTATAAAGTTTTTCCTTTATAAGAAAATCTTGAAGTTCCATCTGGCATCAGTCCTTTACCTTGGGTTTCACGGATAGCTTGGCATAAATTTGTTTTTCCAGATAAACAAAACTTACATTTACGACATTCAGGAGTATATAAAGGTATAACATGATCATCCTTCTTTAATGAAGTGACTCCCTCACCTACTTCAACAACAATCCCAGCTCCCTCATGACCTAGTATTGATGGAAAAATACCTTCCGGATCATCTCCAGATAAAGTATATGCATCGGTGTGGCACACACCTGTAGATTTTATTTCAACAAGAACTTCCCCTTTTTTAGGTCCCTCAAGATTTACATAATCTACTACTAAAGGTTTAGCTTTTTCAAAGGCAATTGCTGCTTTTACTTTCATTTAAAAATCCTATTTTTATGAAAATCTTTTAACACAAAAAACTATAGTATAATAGAACACCTATCAAATTTCTGATTTTGCTCTAAGACGTTCATAAATTAATCTTGTTTTAACACCTAGATTTAAAAAAGGTTGTGGTGGAAGCCATGTAGGCTTATTTCTTGCTTCAATGGTTTCTATTTCTTTTGAGTTTTCATTGCTTGCTTTAATTGCAATTTGTTCTCCAAATAAAGTACCAACACCTATGCCAGATCCATTATAACAACCTGCAGCAAAGATATTTTCGTCAATTTTTTCAAATATTTGAGAGCTATTTCTTGTTCTGGAAACAATTCCTGACCATGAAGATTGGATTATATTGTCTGGTAATTTTGGAAATCTTTTTTTAATTCCAATTTTTTGATTAATAGATCTCTTATCTAAATCTTTCTTAGACATTTTTGAAGGATTGTGTACTTCTGCAGTATTTCTAATCAAAATTCGTCTATCTTTAGTCATTCTTATTGTGGCACCCATTGGTTTAACAGGTAATACCCCCCATTCTTTTGGCTCACCAATTAACTTAAATTCTTCATCAGTTAATTTTCTTGTCATACTTGCGGTTAAAGTAATCGGAAAATTATAATTTGATTTAATACCTAAAGATTTCAAAAAACCATTTGTTGCAAAAATAATTTTCTTTGTATTAATTTTTGCATTTTTAAAATTACAAAAAATGATATCTTTGTTCTTGCTCCAATCTAATAAACATGAGTTTTCATATAAACAAACATTATTTGGCAATACATCAATCATAGATCTAACTAATTTTCCTGGATGTAATAAAATTCCACCTTTGGTATAAAGCGCAATATTATAAAAACTAGTGCCAAGTCTTTTTGATAAATCATTGCTTGATAATATATTGTGTTCAAAACCTAGTTTTGAAAGAGTATCTGAAAAATTCGTTAAAATCGTTTGATCAGATTTCTTTGAGGATGCAAAATATTTTCCACATTCATTCCAATCACAATCGACTTGATATTCATTAATAAAATTTTTTACAAATTTTATACCCAATTCATAAATATCAGCTTTTTTTTTATAATTATTCAATTCTTTATTAGAGGTAAATCCGTCATTAAGAGTGGTATCAACTAAATAGCCTGAATTTCTACTGCTAGCTCCCTCTCCAGCTAATTGTGCATCTACAAGTATAATTTTTTGATTAGGATATAATTGCCCTAATTTTCTTGCTGCTGATAAACCTGTATAACCGGCACCTATTATTAACCAATCACAATCTTGATTTGATTGAAGTGATTTAATATTGGTCCGAGGAGTTAAATCATTAACCCAACTACAACCATTATCGTTAGTCACTTCCATGAAGTGACTTTACGATAATTGTTTAATTTTTTAAAGAATTTAAGAATTTAAAGAAGGTTGCTTTTTCATATCTGCTTTGTTGATACCTGCAACTTTGACTGGTTTCTTCATTGCATCTCTTCTAAATGGCTCACCAAGTTCTTGGTTTAGAATTACCTCAATAAATGTTGTAATTCCTTTCTTTTGATCTTCACAAGATTGCTTAATAGCATTTGTTGTTTCTTCCATTGTTTTAACTGTTACGCCCTTTAAGCCACAAGCATCTGCAACTTTAGCGTAACTTAGTTCTGGATCTAATTCAGTTCCAACAAAATTATCGTCAAACCATAAAGTAGTATTTCTTTTTTCAGCACCCCACTGATAATTTCTAAAGATAACCATTGAGATAGCTGGCCATTCTTCTCTAGCACATGAGCTCATTTCATTCATACTGATACCAAATGCACCATCACCGGCAAAACCTATTACTGGAGTATCAGGACAACCAATTTTAGCTCCTAAAATTGAGGGAAAACCATATCCACATGGACCAAATAATCCTGGTGCTAAATACTTTCTCCCTTTTTCAAATGTAGGATAAGCATTTCCAATTGCACAGTTATTTCCAATATCACTTGAAATAATTACATCATCTGGCATTCCAGCTTGAATCGCTCTCCAAGCTTGTCTAGGTGACATTCTATCTGAATCTCTTTCTCTAGCTTCTTTATTCCAAACTGTACCTTCGTCATCATCTTCATGATCAAGACTTGATAATTTTTGTAACCAAGCTGATTTAGTCTGGTGGATAATATCTTTTCTTTTTTGTCTATCAGTATCACCAGCTGTTGGTGAAAGTTGAGCAAGTAATTGTTGAGAAACTAATTTTGCATCACCACAAATTCCAACTGTGACTTTTTTTGTAAGGCCAATTCTATCAGAATTCATATCAACCTGAATGATGCTTGCATCTTTAGGCCAATAATCCATTCCATAACCTGGTAAAGTTGAAAAAGGATTTAGTCTTGTTCCTAGTGCTAAAACAACATCTGCTTTTTGAATTAATTCCATTCCAGCTTTTGAACCATTATATCCTAATGGACCGGCTGCTAATGGATGACTTCCTGGGAAACTATCATTATGTTGATAGCCAGAACAAACTGGTGCATCTAATTTTTCAGCAAGTTTTTTACAATCTTCAATAGCACCACCAATTACAACTCCTGCGCCAGATAAAATTACTGGAAATTTTGCATTCGATAATAAATCGGCTGCTTTTTTTATTGCATCAACACCACCTGCTTGTCTTTCAAGTCTTACAATTGGCGGTAGATCAATATCAATAACTTGTGTCCAATAATCTCTTGGAACATTAATTTGTGCTGGAGCAGATCCTCTAATAGCTTTTTCAATTACTCTATTTAAAACTTCAGCCATTCTAGATGGATCTCTTACTTCTTCTTGATAACAAACCATGTCTTTAAATAAATTCATTTGTTCAACTTCTTGAAATCCACCTTGACCCATAGTTTTATTTGCAGCTTGAGGTGTAACTAATAAAAGAGGAGTGTGATTCCAATATGCAGTTTTTATTGGAGTTACTAAACCAGTAATGCCAGGACCGTTTTGTGCAATTACCATTGACATTTTACCAGTAGCTCTTGTGTAACCATCAGCAATTAATCCACCATTAGTTTCATGTGCAACATCCCAAAAAGTAATTCCAGCATCTGGAAAAATATCTGAAATTGGCATAAAGGCAGAACCAATAATTCCAAAAGCATGCTCAATGCCGTGCATTTGTAAAACTTTTACAAAAGCTTCTTCTGTTGTCATTTTTGTCATAAAACTAGAACCTCTCTAAAGTGTAATTTAAAATTTTATAAAATTCGTTTGTTAATTTTTTGGATTAATATATAAGATTTTAGAAATTTCAAACAAACAATTGACACTATAAATATGGCAACAGATATAATAATTCATGATAAAAAAGACAACGTAGGAGTAGTTGTTATTGAAAAAATTACCCCTAAACAGGACTGCGCATGCTGGATAATGGAGGATGATAGCTCAACAAACATTCAATCTTTAGATGAAATTCCTTTAGGACATAAGATTGCAATGACTGATCTAAATGAAGGTGACACAATCCTTAAATATGGTCATGATATAGGAAAAGTCGTTAAATCAATTAAAAAAGGTGAGCACGTTCACGTTCACAATGTAAAAACAAAGAAGTGGTAGTAATATGGAAATTCCAAAAAGTTTTTTAGGTTATAAAAGAGAGAATGGCAGAGCTGGTACTAGAAATCACGTAATCATTTTACCTGTTGATGACATTTCAAATGCATGTGCTGAAGCAGTAGCAAACAACATTAAAGGTACTATCGCGCTTCCCCATTCATATGGAAGACTACAGTTTGGTGCAGACTTAGAACTTCATTTTAGAACAATGATTGGAACTGGTTCTAACCCCAATGTAGCTGCTGTGATTGTAATTGGTATTGAGCCAAAATGGACACAAAGAATTGTAGATGGTATTGCTAAAACAGGCAAACCTGTTGAAGGATTTCACATTGAGAGAACTGGAGATATTGGGACAGTTATGAAAGCCTCAAAGAAAGCGCAAGAATTTTCGCAATGGGCATCTGAAATTCAAAGAGAGGAATGTCCAATGAGTGATCTATGGATTTCAGTAAAATGTGGAGAGTCAGATACGACTTCTGGATTAGCGTCAAATCCGACTGTTGGAAATCTAATGGAAAAAATGGAACCACTTGGTGTTCATTTATGTTTTGGTGAAACTTCAGAGTTGACTGGAGCCGAGGAAGTTTGTGCAACTCGAGGAGCAACACAAGAAGCATCTGCTAAGTTTATGAAAACATGGAATGATTATAACGATTTCATATTAAAAGAAGCAACCGATGATTTATCTGAAAGTCAACCTACAGCTGGAAATATTGCTGGAGGTTTAACTACAATTGAAGAAAAAGCATTTGGTAATTTTCAAAAAATTGGAAATTTAAAATTTATTGATGTTTTAGAACCTGCTGAAGAACCAAAAAAAGGACCAGGATTATATTTTATGGATACATCATCAGCAGCTGCAGAATGTATCACACTACAAGCTGCAGGAGGATTTAATATCCACCTATTTCCAACAGGACAAGGTAATATTGTAGGAAATCCAATAGAACCTGTTGTAAAACTTACAGCTAATCCATTAACAGCAAAAAGTATGAGCGAGCATGTAGATTGTGATGTATCAAAATTACTTTCAAGAGAGATGAACATGTCTGAGGCTGGAGATGAATTAATTAAAACAACTCTAAGGGTAGCTAACGGAAGATTAACTTGTGCAGAGGCTTTAGGTCACAAAGAATTTGTGATGACCAAACTCTACAGAAGTGCATAGAATTTCTGTGCCTATTAATTTTCAGTATTTTAAGACAATTCTTCCAGGTATTATTTTAGCTTTAGTATTTTGTTTATTTTCTCAAGGAATAAATAATTTACTTGCCATTGAAATTTTTGGTACACCAAAGAGTCCTATTTCAACAGTTTTAATTGCAATTTTACTTGGAATTTTAATGGGAAATGCATTTACACCAAGACCAGGAATGATGATTGGTTTAGATTTCACACAGCAATATATTTTAAAGTTGGGAATAATATTTTTAGGAATTAGGTTAAGTTTTTCAGATTTTGTAAAATTTGGATCAATAGCAATTCCATTAATCATAATTTGTATATTAGGTGTATTAATTTTAATCAAATTGCTAATTAAAAAAGTCCCTATTTCTTCAAAAATGTCTTATCTGATAGCTATAGGTACGAGTGTTTGTGGCGCAACAGCAATAGTGGCAACTGCACCTGTTATTAATGCAAAAAAAACTGAAGTAGCATATGCAATCGCAAATATTACTTTGTTCGGTGTAATAGCAATGATACTTTATCCTTACTTTGCTGAATGGTACTTTGAAAATGATGCTTTGAATGCTGGTTTATTTTTAGGAACATCAATTCACGAAACATCTCAAGTTGCGGCTGCTGGATTAATTTATGACCAACAATTTAATGATCCTGAAACACTTAATGTTGCAACAGTTACAAAACTGATAAGAAATACATTTCTAGTATTATTAATACCTTTATTTGCATTTTTATATAATAGAGGTGAATTTAAAGGCCAAAAATACTCCATTTTCAATATATTTCCATACTTTGTGCTTGGTTTTATTGGCATGATAATTTTAAGAAATTTAGGAGATCAATTTTTTTTAAGTGAGAACAGGGATAATTATTTTTGGTTAAATTTTATTGAATATTTAAAATCTTTAGCGACTGTCTTTTTAACAATGGCTATGGCTGCAGTTGGAATATCAATTAATATTAATGAACTTAAGTCAATGGGGTATAAACCATTCATAGTTGGTTTAATCGCTGCTGTTACTGTCGGAATAATAAGTCTTATATATATAGAAACTTTATCAGATTTTATTATTTAAGATTTAATTGTCATTTTTTTTCTAAAATTTGAAACAAATCTTCTTATAAATGCTGCTGCAACACCAAGAAAAATTGCAAACATAATTGAAAATAGTCCATAAAAAAATGGCATCTCTTCAGAAAATTGCTTTATGAATAGTGAGAAAAAATTTAAATCTTTATTGAAAGTTTTGTTTGACTCATTAATTATTTGTTCTGCAAAAAAAGTTTCGTAAGCAATAGCTATTCCAACAATTAATAATAAAATTGCTAACAAAGCTCTAAGCCCACTACTATTAACTTTTTCACCAATTTTTTGTCCTATTTGCACACCAACAATAGATCCAACAACAAGCATAAATACTAACATTAAATCTATTGATCCGTAATTGAATGAATGTAAAAAAGTTACAATTACGCTTACAAAAATTGTTACAAACAAAGATGTTCCAGGTACTAATTTTGTAGGCATCTTAATTATATAAATCATTGCTGGTACTAAGATAAAAGCACCACCTATTCCCATGATTGCTGCTATGAAACCAACAATTAAACCAATTATTATAGGTGTAAATATACTTTCATATAATTTTGATTTTGGAAATCTCATTCTTAAAGGTAGCCCATGTATCCAATAGTGAACGTGTAATTTTTTTTTTTCAAAAAGGTTTCTCTTAGCTTTGTCGATTTCTCCAAGACTTTCTACTAACATTAAGCTACCTATAATTGCTAAAATGTACATATAGGCTAATGAAATGACTGTATCTATTTTTCCAATTCCTTTAAAATAAGTAAAAGTATAAATTCCTAGACCTGTTCCTACAACTCCACCAATAACAATCATCAATCCCATTTTATAATCAAGGGTATTTTTTAAATAATATGTAGTAGAGCCTGAAACTGATGTAGCTAAAATATTGTTTGCCTCATTTGCTACAGCATAAGCAGGGGGTACACCTAGAAAAATTAAAAAAGGTGTCATTAAAAAACCACCACCAACTCCAAACAAACCAGATAAAACTCCAACAATTGCGCTTAATAAAAGTATTTCAATCGGATTAACAAAAACTTGAGCTATTGGTAAAAAAACATCCATAAATAATGTTAATGCTATTGATTACAACTTAGCTAAATGAGATAAAAGTTCCAAGTAAAATCACACCCCAATAAGCGGCTAGACTTATAATAATTCCTAACTTTAAAAAACTTGTTTTAATATTGAATAATTTATTTAATATTTTTACCCTAGATAACTGCATTAACCCCGTCAATACACCCGTGACGCTAATTGTCAAACAAAATTTAATATTTTGCTAAATTTATTTTTAATTAATAAATGGTAGCTCCAAAAACTTTAACCACATCATCCTCTATCCCAAGAACTAATCTGCCAAGAAATTCTCCTGAAATTTCCTTATTAGTTTGTTTTATTAGTATTGTTATATGAACCCCTCTTCTTAAACATCCAAATGGTTCGAAAGTTTCTTTAAGGTTAGTAATGATTTTATTATTTGCCCACTGCTTACCAAGTTCGACCTCATTAGCGCCAAATAACATTTGCGTTGAGAAATCTCTTGTAAAGCCACCATAATCTCTGAGATTTGAGGATTTAACTAAATTATCCCAGATAGGTTTAGCTATTTCATAAACCTCATCATCTGTCATTGACAATATATCCATGCTGTAAACCTAATGTCTTGTTAAGAGGCTTTTTTCTTCTCGTTCTCATCCACGATATGGTAGACAGGAACTTTCTCCATACTAAATTTACCAGTTTTAGGGTCTCTTCTAGAAACTGTCAGGCAATGCCAATTGTCATCATCAAGTTTCATATGATCGCCTCTGTAATAATACCCTGGCCATCTTGTTTCTTCTCTAAACATCGTATGTTCTGTAACGCACTGAGAGGTAAGAGCTCTATGTTTAAGCTCCCAAGCCCTCATTAGTTGATGATAATCCTCAGCCCCAACATTTTCTAGATCTTCTTCTAACCAAGCTAAAAGCTCCAACCCTCTCTTTAACATATTAGAATTAGTCATATAATTAGTTGCAATTCCTCCTACATATTCGTCCATTATTCTTTGTAAACGCTGTAATCCTTGAATTGGAGAGATATAACTAGGAGATACTGTGCCTCCAGTGATCTCATTTTGAGCAACTGTATAAGTTTCAAGCGGTTTATAAACTTTAGTTTTAAAATCTTCACATTGTTTATCAGATACTTTTAAACCTTCAGCTTTTTTATCCTCAATATACTTAACTGCTGCTTTTGCGGCTAATCTACCTTCTGTGAATGAACCTGATGAAAATTTGTGGGCGCTTCCACCTACAGTATCACCAGCTCCAAAAAGTCCATCAATTGTAAGCATTCTATTATATCCCCAGAAATACTCTGGTGGAGATAAATCTTCTGGTCCACTTACCCATGCCCCTGAACAAGTAGCGTGAGAACCCATAACATAAGGCTCAGATGTAGTTAATTCTGGATTTGTATATTTTGGATCGATATTTTGAGATGCCCAAACAACTGCTTGACCAACCGTCATACCTAAAAAGTTTTCCCATCCAACAGTTTCTAAATGAGGGTCTTGGAAAGCTTCAGTTGTAACCATGTGAATTGGTCCCCCGCCTGCCATAGTTTCTTGAATAAAAGCATGATTTCTTAAACATGTAGGAGTTGGGTGATGATCAATATACTCACCAACTAATTCTTTAGTTTGTTCATACCATTTCTTCTCATAGTTTTCACCATTGGCATTTTGAGTATAAGTTTTTAAATGTAAAAAATAAGCACCAACAGGTCCATATCCATCTTTAAATCTACATAACACAATTCTGTTTTCCATTTGTGTCATTTTTGCACCTGCAGCAATCGGCAAAGCATAAGCTGATCCATTACTCCATGGAGCATACCAAGTTCTTCCCATTCCTTCACCTACAGCTCTAGGTTTAAATATATGAGAAGCACCACCAGCAGCAACTATCACAGCCTTAGCTCTAAACACATGAAAATCTCCAGTTCTCATATTAAATCCAACAGCTCCACCTACTCTATTCTCTTGAGTTTCATCCATTAAAAGATGAGTAATCATTATTCTGTTGTAAATTTTATCAGCAGATTTCTTTGCTGCTTCTGCAACAATCGGTTTATAACTTTCACCGTGAATCATGATTTGCCATTTACCTTCTCTTAAATATCTTCCAGTTTCTTCATTCTTCATCATTGGAAGGCCCCACTCATCAAACATATGGACTGTTGAGTCAACGTGTCTAGCCATATCATAACCTAAATCTTCTCTAACCATTCCCATTAAATCATTTCTTGCATATCTTACATGATCCTCTGGTTGGTTTTCACCCCACTGCATTCCCATGTAGCAGTTAATAGCGTAAAGTCCTTGAGCAACTGCTCCACTTCTATCAATGTTAGCTTTTTCAACACAAATAATTTTCATGTCTCTTCCCCAGTGTCTAGCTTCAAAAGTAGCGCCAGTTCCAGCCATACCACCACCAACAACTAGTACATCGCAATCTTCATAATGTGTTTTATGTCTAGCCATTAATAGTAAACTCCTTTTTTAAATGAATCTTTTGGTACTGCTGGTAATTCACCATCAATATTAAGACCTTCTGGTTCTGTATATAATCTTTGAGAATTCAATTCTCCTTGTTTTATTTTTTCACCATCTGCTAATTTTGGAATAAATTTCCCCCATGGTTTTGTTGTAATAGGTGAAACAAAATCTTTTGTAGTTCCATTTCTAAATTTAATCTTCCAGGAAATAGTACCTTTTTCTTCTTCACGTCTAACTCTTACACTGTGTCCCATTGGAGCAAAGTCTGCATATCCTCTTACATCAATTGCATGATTTGGACATGCCTTAACACATGAATAACATTCCCAGCAAAAGTTAGGTTCAATATTTTTTGCACGTCTAATATTTTCATCAATATGCATTATATCTGATGGACATATATCTACGCAATGACCACAGCCATCACATCTCGTCATGTATACAAAAGTTGACATAATTTAATTTTTTCCTTTTTTAGTTATCATATTAATAATGTTTTGGCTCTTCTCTTTTTATACCTAGGCCAAATTGCTCAGGCGCTTCAGCTGGTGGAGGTAAATTATCTCTAGATCCATCAGCTTCAGCCAAATTTTTTTGTATTGCTGCACCTGGTTTGTAGAACATATGTGCAAATTTAGACCAATATACACCTCCAAATAAAACTAAATTTGAAACTACAAAAAGTGCCAAAAATAAAAATGAAAGACCTGTTTGCCCATTAAACTGTGTGTATGACCATGCCAGACCAAAAGTTGAGCACGCTAACAATGCTAAGACGAATAAATCGGCTTTAATAACTCTATACCAAGGGTGAGCTTCAGCTGATACATCTACTCTCAAAAAAAACCAAAACCAATATCCACCTACACAAGTTAATATAGCGCCTACATGCCATAACATTGACCATATCGAGGATGACGATTTATCTGCTCCAGTATAGCAAAATACTAATACTGCTGAAGAAACCCAAAAAATGATAGTGCCGTACATGCCAAGTACGTGTGAAAGTCTTCTTTTACCAAATCCAAGTTCTGAGGTAGTTCCAATGTCAACAACTGCAGTTTTAGCTATTATTGAAACTTTCTCACCAGCGCCAATTTCTCTAGTTGCCTGAAGTTTTGCTTTTTTTGCATTGTTAAAAAAATAAGTAATATTCTTATGATGTATCATTTGTATAATTGTACCTAAAGCAATCAATACAACCATTGCAATTATAAATCCTTGCATAACTATTACAGGGACAGTCTCAGACAAATTTAAAAATGGATTTGTTTCTAACATTTTACCCTTTATGTTAAATTATTTTAAATAATTTTAAAGTTTTCTATTCTAGATAATTTATCAAATCAACCAAAACTATTGGTAAAATTGTCTTTTCTAACAATTAAAATTAATCATTTTCGTTTGTAATGTTGTTTTTTTGGAATTACAGACCTTACACCACCTTGTGGGTTTTCAACATCACCTTCTCTTCTTGGAATCACATGAATATGACAGTGCATTATTGATTGGCCAGATACTTTGCCCACATTAGTTCCAATATTAAATGCTTTGACAGTTTGATCCTTGTTTAAGATTTCATTTTTAACAATCCTAATTAAATCATTACAAGCAATTATTTCATTATTTGTTAATTCAAAGTAATCGCTCATATGTCTTTTAGGAATGATAAGACAATGATGTTCTGAAACTGGGTATGAATCGTAACTGGCATACGCTAAATCATTTTCATGTGCAACTCCACTAGTTTTAGAATTACAGAATAAACAAGGATTATTAGGATCATTCATAATCTATTTATAAATTGGGCATTTTTTAATTGCTGATTGATAATGTTTTGAAAGAATTTTATAAAATTTTAGGCTTTTTCTTTTCCAATTTATTTGGTCAATATTTTTTACTGTAGCAACTCCTTTTCCAGATCCAATTAATATAATTTCGTCATATGTTTTCAATTTATTGATTGGAATATCTTTTTTTATAATCTTTATAATTTTTGTTTTTATAAATTTAAGAGTTATCCCATTATAAAATTTATCAGCTGGTGAATAAACTCTATTATCTTTGATGAAGAGTAAATTTGAAGTCCCAGTTTCAAATATTTTTTGTTTGAGCATAAACCAATATCTGATTTTGAATTATCAAGTTTAGATAAATGTTTAAGAATTTCTTTGTATTTTAAATTTTTAAATTCAGGTTTTTGTCTTTTTAAATTAACTAATCTAAGATTAAAATTTAAATTTGGAGCAATACGCTTACGCAACGAAATTGATATTTTTTTTTTATTAAGTGCTATTCTTAATAAATGATTATATTTCATTTTTTTACTTAAATTCTTATTTATTAAATTTAATATATCTGATCTTAAAAATGGTTTTAAAATTGAATATGCTTTAGCTGATTTAATTAAATTTTTAATATGAGCTTTAAAAAAAAGAATTTTTGGTGGATTATCAAAAATCCACATTGTAGTGAAAACTCCATGATCACCCCAAAGATCTTTAAATTCAACTTCCTTTAGATCTTTAAGCCGATAAGATTTTTTTAATAAGTATTTTACCATTTACAGTTAAAAATGACTCTGGGTGAAATTGAAATCCATAAATTTTATCAACGTTATTTTCAAATGACATTGCGGCTCCTGAAATAGCACATCTCATCGTTATGTCAAAATTTTCTGCTGTAAAAGGCTCTTTTAATTTTAATGAATGGTATCTACCTACTTTAAATTTTTGGCCTTCATTAAAAATTTTACTTGATTTATTAACAATCACTTTAGATTGAAAGCCATGATAAATCTTATTCTGTTCAATTATTTGAGCCCCCTCACTAAATAATATTTGTTGAAAACCAAGACAAATTCCAATTATTCTTTTTTTACCTTTTAATTGTTTATAAATTTTTGATGATAAAGGATAATCTTTTGGTGAGCCTGGACCTGGTGAAAAAACAATTGTAGATGCATTGTTTAATTTTTTTTTATTAATTTTTGAAAAATCATCCCATTCTACTTTATCAAACAATGAAAATTGATGAACTACGTTATGTGTAAACGAGTCTTTATGATCAATTACGTAAATCATTTAAATAAATCTATAAGTGCTTTTGCTTTAATAAAGTTTTCATTAAATTCATGTTTTGCATTACTGTCAATTACAACACCTGATGCAACAGAAATTTCAGAAATATTCTTATAATTTAATATTGATCTAATAATAATATTGAACTTCATATCACCATTAAATTTTATAAAACCAAAGCTACCAGTATAAATATTTCTACTTTCTTTTTCTTGATTGTTTAAAAGATTTAAAGTGCTTATTTTAGGACAACCTATAACAGACCCTCCAGGCATCATTGCTTTAATTATGTCAATATTGCTTGCATCTTTCTTTAATTTACCAGAAATTAAACTTACATAATGATAAAGATCTTTATATTCTTCAACTGTCTTTTCCTTTTTAAGCTTTACAGTACCTGGTTTACAAATTCTTGAAAGATCATTTCTCTCCATATCCACAATCATATTATGTTCTTTAGTTTCTTTAATATTATTTCTGAAAAAGTTTAACGCTTTTTTCTTATTAATCATTTTTGTTTTTCTTAATGTGCCAGCTATAGGTTTGGTAGAAATAGATAGGCCATTTTTTGTAATTAAATTTTCAGGTGAACAGCTAATAATTGAAAAATTCTTGTCTTTAATCATAAAAGCCTCAGGTGCTAAATTTGATTTAGTAAGTCTGCAAAAAAAATCTAAAGGATCTATTTTTGATTTATTCTTATATTTTGTACATATTTTAATCTGGTAGGTTTCACCAGATCTTATCTTTTTTTTAAACTTATTAAAAATTTTTGTATAATAATTTTGATTAATATTTATCTTAAAATTTTTAGTTACTTTATTGTTTTTATTTGATTTAAAATAAAGAACTTCTGGTAAGGTTTTTTTAGTTTCTGGTTTATAAAAAATACCTTTAGGAAAATTTAAACTTTTTTGTTTTGGTAATTTAACACCTATTAAGTTATTCAATAACTCGTAACCAAAAAAACCAATATTAAGATCAGTATTTTTATATTTTTTTTTATTTTTAAATTTTTTATTTAAAAATTCTTTTATATTTCTATTGTTTAAAATTATTTTTTTTGAAAAATCTGTATATAAATCAAAACCTTTTATTGTTTTATAGATTATAAAAGGCTTATTTGAAGAATTTACCTTGTTTAAATAGTTTTCTTTAATCAATTTTCTAGGTTGTTTGAAGTCTTGCAACTTGTTTTTCTATTATAGGTAAATGTATCAGTCCTGCAAAGATAGATAAAGCTATAGAAATGTACCACGCATAATCATATGAACCATATGCATCATGAAACACGCCACCCAAATAAGCTCCTAAGAACGAACCTACTTGATGACTTAAAAACACTATTCCATATAATAATCCAATATATTTAGTCCCAAATATAAAACCAACCAATCCCATTGTCGGAGGAACTGTTGAAAGCCATAGGAAACCAAATGTAATCCCAAATAAGACTGCAATTATTGGACTGGGTGGTAAAAAAATAAATATTGCTATGACTAAACCTCTTGCTAAATAAATTGTACTTAACATTAATTTTTTACTATATTTTTGTGCTAAATATCCTGATGTTAAAGTTCCAACAATATTAAATAAACCTATCATTGAAAGAATTGTAACAGTACACCACTCAGGTAAACCTCTATCATTAATATAAACAGGAATATGAGTAGCAACTAAAGCAATATGCCAACCACATACAAAGAAACCTAATGTTAAATAAATATAACTTTTTGAATTAAAAGCTTCACTGAGAGCCTCCATTGCTGTTTGATCATCATCAATTTTTCCACCAACAACTATTTTTGGAGTTGTTAAATAAAAAGCTAAAATTAAACCAATAAATAGTAAAGATGCAAAAAATATAAGAGTTGTTTCCCATCCATACTCTACTAAAGAATACCTTGTAAAAACTGGTGATATAAAATAACCGAATGAACCTGCGGCAGTGACTATACCAATAGCTGCTGTTCTATTTGATTGTGGAAAATGTTTTGCAACTACCGAGACTGGAATACTTATTGCTGTACCTCCAAGAGCTATTCCTATCAAAACACCAATACCTGTAACAAAGTAAAGGCCTGTGTTATAATCTGAAATCAACATTAAAACCCCAAGTAAATAAAATATAAAACCAATAAATACTGCTATATGACCACCATATTTATCTGTGATAACTCCAAACCAAGGTGCAAAAGCTCCCCATAAAAACATTTGAAGACCTAACGCAAAACCAAATTGTGAAAGAGTAATTCCTAAGTCAGTAGAAAAATCAAAATAGAACATTCCAAATGTTTGTCTAATACCAAGTGAAACAATGACAATTAAACAAGCTGAAACCAAAGTAATTAAAACTGTTTTATTTTTAATAAATTTTTCAGCTGACATTTAAATTTACTTTAAATGTTTTAAGGCCTGCTTGATATCAGCGATAAGGTCGCTAGGATCTTCAAGACCTATATGCAACCTAACAAGATGTTCATCTTTTGATAAATTTAAGTATTTTCTATTTCCTGTTTCTCTGTATTCTTGATGTAAAGCTAAACTTTCAAAACCACCCCAGCTATAACCATAACCAAATAATTTAAGTGAATTTACAAATTTTCTAACTGAATTTGTGTTATTTGATTTTATCTTTAAACCCATTAATCCTGATGCACCAGAGTAGTATTTTTTCCACATTTTAAAATTGTAAGAGTTTTTTTTATAAGGATAAAGTAATTTAAATTTTTTATTCTGAGATAAAAATTCAGCAACTTTTTTTGCATTTTCACTGTGGCGGTCTAATCTTACATCAAGAGTTCTTAATCCTCTTGTAATCAAATAAGCATCATCAGGACCCAATCTTAAGCCTGTATTTCTCTCAGCAGTTTTAACTTTGTTAAAAACTTTTTTATTTACCGCTAAACTTCCACCCATAACATCAGAATGACCCGAATAATATTTAGTAGCAGACACAATTGACATATCAAAACCAAATTTAATTGGTTTAAAATAATAAGGAGTTGCCCAGGTATTATCTATAGCAGTCAAAATTTTATTTTTTCTAGCAATAGATATGATTTTTCCAAGATCTTGAAACTCAAAAGAATTACTTCCTGGATTTTCAACAAAAATTAATTTTGTTTTTTTTGTAATATTTTTTTCAATAGTTTTTAAATCATGTGGATCGAAAAAAACTGCTTTAATATTGAATTCTTTAAGAAAATCTTGAGTTAAAATTCTTGTTGGGCTATAAACAGAGTCAGTGATTAAGATCTCATCTCCAGGTCTAGCAACACTAAAGATGGCTAAAAATACTGCTCCAAATCCTGTTGGAGTAGTAAATACATGGTAACTCTCTTCTAGTTTAGTTAAAATCTTTTGCAATATATGCGTTGTTGATGTTCCTTGTCTGCCATAATCATAGTGTCCACCAATTGGGTTTTTTTGAGCTTTTGCTTGTGTCTTTCTTATATGTTGCATCGATTTAAATATAATTGTCGATGCCCTTACAACAGGAGGATTTACAGACTGATTATGAAAGTCTTTTGCAGTATGTTTAAGAAACGTTTTAAAAGAATTGTTCATAATAAAATTTGATATGTTTGGAAGAGAATGCTATATCCCGTAAAAAACGTCAATAAAATTAATATATAGGATTTAATGAGTTACCCAAAGAAACATAGAGGCCGAAGAAAACAAGGTTCTAAAAAAAGAAGAGCTAAAAGAAAAAATAAGAAGAAATAATTCCTCTAGTCTTTAATCCAACCACCACCTAAAACTTTGTGACCAAATTGGTCCTTGTTATAGAATACACATGCCTGTCCAGGTGAAATACCATCTTCTGGATTAATCAAACTTACATTAGCTGTATTATCATTTTTTAAATCGATTTTGGCCTCTAAAAGGCTACCTGTTGATCTAACTTTAACAAATATATTTTTTTCTAGCTCTTTTTTATCAGTTAATAAATTTAAATCTTTTAGAGTTATAGTTTTTTTTCCAAGTTTTTCTTTTGGACCAACTATTATTTCATTATTATCTGAATTTATCTTAAGGACATATAAAGGCTCTTTATTTGAGACTTTAATTCCTTTTCTTTGACCAATGGTAAAGTTAATTATTCCATCGTGCACTCCTATTACATTACCGTCTAAATTTTTAATATTTCCCTTTTGGAATGAATCTGGTCTAAATTTTCTGATGACAGATGAGTAATCTCCGTTTGGCACAAAACATATATCTTGACTGTCTGGTTTATCTGCAACGTTTAAATCCAAATTTTTTGCAATTTCTCTTGTTTTATCTTTAAGCATTCCACCTAATGGAAATCTTAAATAATCTAATTGTTCTCGTGTAGTATTAAATAAAAAATAACTTTGATCTCTATTTTCATCAATTGCTCTGTACATGTTAGTTGTATTATTAGTTGTAATACTTTTTACATAATGACCTGTAACTAAGGCATCTGCATTAAGTTCTTTTGATACCTCAAATAAATCTTTAAACTTTACAGTTTGATTACATTGCACACATGGTATTGGAGTCTCTCCACTTAAATAACTGTCTACAAAATTATCGATAACACCTTGCTTAAATTTATCCTGATAATATAAAATTTTATGTTCAATATTTAATTTGTGTGCAACACGTTTTGCATCCATTATATCTTGTCCCGAACAACATTGTTTTGATGATGCGACTTCTTTACCATCATCATAAAGCTTTAGTGTAATACCAATAACTCTATAACCCTCATTTTTCATGATGCCTGCTACTGTCGATGAATCAACACCACCTGACATTGCAACAACTACTGTTGTATCATTTGGCTTCTTGTCAATCCCAATTGAGTTTAATTCTTTATTCATAAGGTGGTATTTATACTTATTTACAATATAAATTAAATTAAATGATTTTAGATTATGAACCAGGTGACAAAGTCACTAATCCAAGCAATAAAGACTGGGGTATTGGCCAAGTTCAATCTATTATAGATGGAAAAGTTACTGTTAATTTTGAAAATGTTGGAAAAAAAGTAATTAATGCAAAAAATATTGAGTTAAAGAAAATTGGCTAATTTTAAATGGATGTAAAAAAAATAATTGAAGAATTAGTAGATACCTTTTTAAAGGCTGGAGAATTATCTATTTCATTAAGAGATAATGGATTAAAAAAAGAAATTAAATCTGACAATACACCAGTAAGTAATGGTGATTTAGAAGTTAACAAATTTATTACTAAAAAAATTTCTGAAATCACTCCAGAAATTCCAATTATTTCAGAAGAAACAACAGATAATAAAGATAATACTGGGTTAAAAAATTTTTGGTTAATTGATCCTATTGATGGAACATACGATTACATAAATAATCTTGAGGAATTCACAATCAATGCTGGTTTAATCATTAACAATAAACCAGTTGCAGGATTAATTAATGCTCCTGCTAAAAAAAGAATGTTTTATGCTTACGGTAAGGGAAATGCATATGAGTTAAGCAATGGAGTTATTGTTAATCTTAATGAAAAATCCACTAAAAATAATAAACCAATAAGATTTGTTTCTTACTCAAATAAAATTAAACCTGAAATTCAAAAAATATATCAAGGCTTAGGTGTAGTAGAAAATGTAAAAATGAAAAGTTCTTTAAAATTTTGTGTTGTTGCAACTGGAGAATACGATGGTTATGTGGCAGAACCTAGAGCCTATGAATGGGATATTGCTGCAGGACATGCAATTTTAGTTGCCTCAGGTGGTTCTGTAACAGATTTTGATGGCAATGAGATTTTATATGGAAAAAAAGATTTAAAAAACCCAAGCATAATTTTAAAAAGCAAAAATATATTATAATGGATGAGCAACTTAGAATTATACTTATTATAATAGTTTCAGTTTCAATCTTTGGTTTGGTAGTTTTTGTATTTGTAAAAAATTATATAAGAAATAGAATTAATCACCTTGTTAAACAGGAGCAAGAAGATAAAAAGTTAAAGTAGATTAATTATTTTTAAATATTCATTTTTATCAATGTCCATAACTTTTTTAGATGTTTCAAAATCAAATCCATTACGAGCTAAAAGAGATATATCTTTTTTATAAAATAAAGTTCGGTTATCTTCAACTCTTGCAGGTCCAATTCTTTTTTTTTTACAAATTTTTATAGCTGAAAAAAAATCTTGATCAGAATTATCTTCTTTAATTTTATCGACAGTATCCTTAATAAACTCATCATTTATACCTTTTCCAATTAAATAATTTCTAATTTTATTTATTGAGTTTCCTCTTTGAATCATGCTCTTAGCTTTACTTTCCGAATAAAATTGATCGTTGATAAATTTATTTTTTTCTAAATCAGAGAGAATAAGATCAATAAGTTTATTTACATCTTTTTTTTTTACATCTGTTGCAGATAGCTTCAAGTATTTCTTAAGTAAATAGGTCTTTAATTGTTGTTTTGAAGGAGCATATTTTTCTACATAAGCAAATGCAAAATTTCTCATCTCCTCAACAGTGACTTTTAGGGTTTTTTTTCTATTTCTTATAGGAATCATTGTTAGAATTTATATAATATATTTTAATGATCGAACAAATTTATACTTACTTTACGGTTGAGACACTTTACATGTGGATTAATTTAGGGGTATTGCCATTTTGGTTTATCTTAATTTTTTTTCCACAATCCCATATTTGTAGATATTTTGTAACATCAATATTTCCGATCTTTTTATTAAGTGGGGCTTATACATTTGTTTTATATAAATCATATTTAATCGGGTATGATTTTGTTGGAAACTTCACCCTTTATTTGGGCATATATGAATTATCCAGATTATTTGAAGATAACTTGTATTTAATGATTTTCTGGACGCATTTTATTGCAATCAATTTATTTCTAGGT
>QBYI01000017.1 GCA_003282895.1 Pelagibacteraceae bacterium AG-325-F15 | reverse complement strand
TTGGCAAATCTACTTATGCACGATGCGGAATTATAGTTAACGTAACACCTTTAGAGCCTGGATGGGAAGGGTATGTAACACTTGAGTTTTCAAACACCACGCCATTGCCTGCTAAAATCTATGCAAATGAAGGTGTCGCACAATTCATTTTTTTAAAAGGAAATGAAAAACCAGAGGTGACTTATGCAGATAGAAATGGAAAATACATGGGTCAAACTGGAGTAACTTTACCTAAAGTTTAATCATGCAAAAACTAGAAGTCCTAGGAGCAAACAAGCTCAAAGGACAAATAAATATATCTGGTTCAAAGAACGCTTCTTTACCAATTTTAGCGGCAACTTTGTTATCTAGTAAAAAAATTTATTTAGAAAATTTACCAAAGGTAAAAGATATTGAAACTATGATTAATTTATTACAATCATTAGGATCAAAAGTTAAATTTGATAATAAAAAATTAATTATTGATAATTCTAAACAACAAAAAAAAATTGCCTCTTATAATTTAATGAAAACTATGCGAGCAGGTATTTTGGTTCTTGGCCCACTACTTGCAAAGTTTGGTAGTGCAAAAGTTTCACTACCAGGAGGATGCGCAATTGGTACTAGGCCAGTAGACATTCATTTAAAAGCATTATCAAAACTCGGTGTAAAATATAAGATTATCGAAGGCTATGTACATGCAACTGTACCTAAAGGTTTAAGAGGCTCTAAAATTCGATTTCCAAAAATTTCAGTTGGAGCTACCGAAAATTTAATTATTGCTGCAAGCTTAGCAAAAGGCACTACTATTTTAAATAATTGTGCAATAGAGCCTGAGATAAAAGATTTGATCAATTTTTTAAATAAAACTGGATGTAAAATACAATGGATTTCAAAACGCTCAATTAAAATTGAAGGTGTAAGCAAAATTAGTGAAACAACCTATAAAATTATGTTCGATAGAATTGAAGCTGGCACTTATTTAATTGCAGCAGCTGTTACAGAAGGAAATTTGATAATTAAAAATGTCATACCAAGTATTATTCAAACTGAAATTGATACTCTTAAAAAGATAGGTGCAAAAATTAGTATAAAAAAAAGTGATATTCACATTATTGGAAATAAAAAGATAAATAATATAAATATAAAAACAGCACCTTATCCAGGCTTTCCAACAGATTTGCAGGCGCAGATCATGGTATTGTTATGTAAAGCTAATAAAAAATCTTTAATAAAAGAAGATATTTTTGAAAATAGATTTATGCATGTTGCAGAATTAAATCGAATGGGTGCCAATATCTCAACTAATGGCAATAAAGCTATAGTTGAAGGAAATATAAATTTTGCAGCAGCGGAATTGATGGCAACTGATTTAAGAGCTTCAGTTTCATTAATTCTTGCTGCATTAACTGCAAAAGGTAAATCCGTTATAAATAGAATTTATCATTTAGATCGTGGGTATGAGAGTTTAGAGAAGAAATTAAAAAAAGTTGGTGCAAAAATTAGAAGAGTTAATTAATGGATAAAAAATATCTAACTCAAATAATTGCTACTGATAATGAGGGTTTACAAATGATTTCTGCATGTACTGCTGGCGCAAAAGTTAAAGTAGCAGACATCAAATATCTTGCTTCAAATAAAGTTTTTTTATTATCTCTTGAACGAACTAAAATTGAAACAGATCAAGCAGATAAAATTATTAACAGTATTTGTAGGTTTGATTTTGTTGATAAAGTAAAGTCAAAAAATATTGATCAAAAAAATGAAAGATTAGTTTTGGACTTAATAGCTATAGATTATTTGAAAAATAAAGATGATTATGAAATTAACTTAATTTTTGATAATAATGCTCACATAGCTTTGACTACAGAAACAATTGAGGTAAATCTAGAGGATCAAAACGAAATAAACAGTAATGAAAATATTAAATAGTAATAGTAAAAATTTTGATAAAGTTTTGGATGCTTTGCTTTTGCAAAGAAAAAATAAAGTACAATCCAATTCAGTTTCAGTTATAGGTATTATAAAAGATGTTAAAAAAAATGGTGATAAAGCTCTTTTAAAATATGAAAAAAAATTTAATAAAAATAATGTAATTGTACCAAGCGCTAATCAAATTTCTAAATCAATAAAGTCTCTTGATAAAAAAGTTAAAAATGCAATTGATCTTGCATATGCTAGAATTCATAAATTTCACTCTTTTCAAAAATTTAAGAATATTTCATATACAGATAAACTAAAAAATAAATTGGAGTACAAATATATTCCAATAGAATCAGTTGCTATATATGTACCTGGTTCTACAGCTTCATATCCTTCTAGTGTTTTAATGAATGCTATTCCCGCAATAGTTGCTGGTGTTAAAAGAGTAATAATGATCAATCCTGGATACAAGGGAAAGCAAAATCCAGCAGTATTATACGCAGCTCGTAAATGTAAAATAAAAGAGATTTATTCAATTGGTGGGCCATCGGCAATTGCTGCCGCAGCTTATGGAACTAAACGAATAAAAAAGGTTAATAAAATTGTAGGCCCTGGTAATGCATTTGTTGCGGCTGCTAAGAAAGAAGTTTTTGGTGATGTTGGGATTGAGGGAATGACTGCAGGACCATCAGAGGTAACGATAATCTGTGATAAATTTTCAAATCCAGAATGGGTTGCAAGTGATCTAATTGGTCAAGCAGAGCATGATAATCTTGCTCAATGTATTTTAATTTCTAAAGATAAAAATATTGTAGAAAAAGTTAAAATTGAAATATTTAGACAATTAAAGGAAATTCCAAGACAATCTGTTGCTAAAAAAAGTTTAATTACTAATGGAATATTAATGCATATTAGCTCTGATAAAACAATTATTGATGTAGTAAATAAAATTGCACCCGAACACTTGGAGCTGAATGTTAAGAATTTTAAATCGTTTATCCCAAAAATTAAAAACTCAGGTTCTATTTGTTTAGGAAAATATGCAGTTATGGCAATGACAGATTATAATGTAGGATCAAACCATATACTTCCAACAAACGGATCTGCAAAATACTCAAGTGGAATAAGTGTAAACGAATTTTATAAACGTATTTCCTACATAAACTTATCTAAAAAGGGTATTGAAAGTCTTGGGCCATCCGTTATAACACTTGCAAATTACGAAGGCTTAGCAGGACATGCTGAGTCTGTAAAAAAAAGAATTAGGAGAAAATAAATTTGTCAAAACAAGACCTACTAGAATTTAAGGGTAAAGTAACTGACTTACTTCCAAACGCAATGTTTAGAGTTAAGTTAGAAAACGGTCACACAGTTACTGCACACACAGCTGGTAAGTTGAGAAAAAACAGAATTAGAGTATTGCAAGGGGATAACGTGACAGTAGAAATTACACCTTATGACCTTACAAAAGGCAGAATAATCTTTAGAGGTTAATCTTTTGCCTCGGTAGCTCAGGAGTAGAGCAGAGCCCTGAAAAGGCTTGTGTCGGAGGTGCGAATCCTTCCCGAGGCACCACCATTACTTTTCATCTTGAAATTTAAAAAAAATCAAATTAGCTTTACAGAATAATAAATAACATAAGGACTAAGAATAAGATGAGTACATTAACAGGTAAAATTAAATGGTATAATGGTAAAAAAGGGTATGGTTTCATTGAAAGAGATGACAAAGAAAAAGATGCCTTTGTGCATGCATCAGCTGTTAAAGCAGCTGGCATGAGATATCTAAATGAGGGTGATAAACTTGAATTCACATTAGAAGATGGTCCAAAAGGTCCTTCTGCAGTTAACTTAAAAAAAGTAGACTAAT
The DNA here is from genome assembly GCA_003282895.1 of Pelagibacteraceae bacterium AG-325-F15. GTDB lineage: Bacteria > Pseudomonadota > Alphaproteobacteria > Pelagibacterales > Pelagibacteraceae > Pelagibacter. Next base: position 19,731 of record QBYI01000017.1, on the reverse strand, counting down.
CTTTATTAAAATATTTTAAAGGGCGTTTTATCTATAGAAAAATAGATAACGTCCTTTTTTATTTTTTTGCCTTGAATAATGATAATTATTGTCTAAAAGACTGCTCATGATTATAAATATTACATTTAGAGAGACTTTAAGAAGTACTCAAAGAGTTCATTTTCATAGCCTGTAGGCTATTTATTTATAATATAATTTTAAATCCACACAAAAATAATATAAAAATAAGGAATGCCTGGGTGGTGTAACGGTTAGCACGAAAGTTTGTGGAACTTTAAGTTTGAGTTCGATTCTCAGCCCGGGTACCAAAAAATGAATAAAGAAAATAAATTAGTACCTGGATTACCTCCAGGTTTTGAAGATCGTTGGGATAAAAAACTTCTTCTCAAAAAAAAGCTATTAAAAGCGATTGAGAATAATTTTATCAAGTTTGGAGCAGAAGCTCTTGAAACACCTTCGTTTGAAATTAGTGAAAATATAGGATCTTTTCTCGCAGAAGATGATAGTAATCCTATGTCTGATGTATTCTCATTTCAGGATGGGGAAAAAAGTATTACACTTCGATATGATTTATCAAGTCCACTAGCAAGATTTGTTGCGCAAAATAATCAAGAACTACCCTCAATTTATAAACGATATGCAATTCAAAATGTATTTCGAAATGAAAAAGCTGGAAACGGCCGTTTCAGAGAATTTATGCAAGCTGATTTTGATATTGTTGGAAACGTTAATCCTGCTCAAGCTAATGCTGAACTTTGTAACTTAATTACAAGTACATTATCAGATTGTGGACTAAACAAAGATCAATTCACAATAAATGTTAGCAATAGAAAAATAGTTCAAGGATTAATTGATGAATTAAAAATCTCTGAAGAAAAACAAATTAAGGTTATTCGAGCAATTGATAAATTAGATAAGCCTGGATTTGGATTAAAAGGTGTTGAAGACCTCCTTAAAAAAGAAAGGAAAGATCAAAGTGGTGCTATTACGAAAGGGGCTGATCTAACTGATGATCAAGCAGCGCAAATATTAAATTTTTTAAAGATTAAAGACTTAAAACAATTAAAAGAAACTATAAAAAACACACTTTCTCAAGAAGGAATAAAAGAGTTAGAAGATGTATTTGAAGTACTTGGATATGGATCAAATTATAATCAAGTTAAGACAAATTTTACAATTGTAAGAGGGCTAGCTTATTATTCAGATTTTATTGTAGAGACTAATCTAAATTTTAAAGTCACTAACAACAAAGGAAAAGAAGTAGATATTGGAAGCATATGCTCAGGGGGCGCTTATGCAAAATTGATATCTAGATTTAGAGGAGTTGATATTCCTGGAACAGGAATAAGCTTTGGTGTAGATAGATTATTGTTTGCTTTAATGCAATTAGATCAAATTAAAGTCGAAGATCAAAAACCTGTTTTAGTTTGTGTGATGGATGAAAAATATCTGAAAAACTATTATGAACTCGTAGATCAATTAAGAGACAATAATATTAATGCTGAAGTTTTTTTAAACACTAAAAAAAACCTAGGTAAACAACTTGATTTAGCGAATAAACGACAATTGTCTGTTGCGGTTATTTGTGGCGAAAATGAATTTAATGATAATACAGTAACCATTAAAAACCTTAAAGGGGTTAAGGGTGAAAACAATCAAACAATTCCAAAAGCTGATTTAATTAATGAAATCAAAAAATTTATCTGAAAATATTCTGAGATCGGTCAAATCTAAAGGATTTAAGTATATAGATTTGCCCTCAGTAATAGAGGCTAATCATATTGTTCAAAGATCAGGTGAAAATTTTAGAAAATTTATTTTTTCTTTTATTGATCAAAATGGAAGTGAGCTTTGCCTACGACCTGACTTAACTATTGTATCTTGTCTTAGATATTTAGAGAATAATTTAAAAGGAAAAGAGAAGATTTTTTATAGCGGTCAGGCATTCAGAAAGTCACAAAATAAAAAAGACTCAATAATTAGAGATCAAGTTGGCTTTGAAATTATCGGATCTAAAGATGAAAAAAATGATGATAAAGAAATTATCAATACTTCCTTAAAATCACTTCAAAATATTAAATATACATCAGGCACATTAACAGTTGGCAATGTTGAAATCTTTAATTTGTTAATTTCAAAGTTAGATATCCCAAAGCGTTGGAAGTTAAGATTATCAAGACATTTTTGGAGAGAGAAATATTTTAATGATCTTTTAAAAAGACTAGAAACAAACTCAGATGTAGATCCGACCATTGTTGAGATTGATAAGAAAAGATATTTTAAAATGTTAAAAGAAGATCTGTCTAAAGTTATTGCAGGAAGGTCAATAGATGAAATTTTACAAAGATTTGATAACAAAATTAGAGATCCAAGAGGAACAAAAAAAGGTGAAAATGTATCAAAGATTATAAAAGAGTTTTTAAAAATTAAATGCCCAATTGATAAAGCTGCAAGTGAACTAAATAAATTTTTTAAAAAGAATAAGATTAATTTTGCAGTTGATCAAAAATATTTTCCACTCTCAAACAATAAAATTTCAAAATTAAATGTTGTGTTTTCTGCTTCATTTGGAAGACAGTTAGAATATTACACAGGAATGGTATTTAAAATTGATATCAAATTAAAATCAAAAAATAGAAATATAATTAACGGCGGAAGATATGATAAATTAATTTCAGATCTCGGTGCTAAAAATCAAGTAGCTGCAGTTGGAGCTGCTTTAAATTTAAATTATTAAATGATTATTTGGCTTGCTTCGTATCCAAAAAGTGGAAACACATGGTTGAGATCCATTCTTTCTGCTTACTATTTTTCTAAAGATGGTAAATTTGAATTTAACTTGTTAGATAATATTAAACAATTTCCAAACGCAGTTTTTTTTGAAGATGATAAAAATTTTTACTCAGAACCAGAGAGTACCAGTAGAAATTGGATCAAAAAACAAATTGAAATAAATAAAGATAGAAAAATAAAATTATTCAAAACACACAATGCATTATGCGGTATAAACGGAAATAATTTTACTGATACCATGAATACTTTGGGGGCAATTTACATAATAAGAGACCCACGTAAAATTATATCATCAATTTCCAATCATTATCAGATCAATGTCAATGAGGCTTATGAATTTATGAATAATAATAGAAAAGCATTAAGTACAAAAAAAAATAATCAATACCCTGGATTTGTTCCATTATTTTCATGGTCTACACATTTAGAATCATGGATAAATTGTAAATCATTTCCAATAATGACCATTAAGTATGAAGATTTACAACATGAAACTTTTTTTACAATTAAAAAGGTAATTAATTTCATTAATAAAATTTCAAAGTCAAAAAATTTATTCAATAGAGATAAAGCTAAAAATTCAATTGAGTCATGTCAATTTGATAGATTAAAAAAAATGGAACAAAAGCAAGGTTTTCAAGAGTCAATGATAAAAAATGATAATTCAGGTAAGGTAAATTTTTTTAATTTAGGTCAGAAAAATGAATATAAAAAACTTTTAGATAAAAAATTAATTAAAAAATTAAATGAATTATACAAAAATGAATTAGAGAAATTTAATTATGAAATATAAAGTAAATATAGGTATTCCAAGCAAAGGTAGACTTAGAAAAGATATTTTAAAAATATTTAAAAAAAATAAATTAAATCTAGTTTCTGAGCGTGGCGAAAGAGATTTATTAGGGTCTATAAAACAATTAAAAATGTTAAAGTTTTATATCTTCATGCAAGGGAGATAGTTGAAAGATTAGGAGATGGTTCATTAGATCTTGGTTTCTCAGGATATGATTTACTAAAAGAAAGTGAAGTTAATATTCAAAATAAAATCAGTGTATCTAAAAGATATGATTTTGGAAAAGCAACTTTAGTTGTTGCAATTCCTGACCCATGGATAGATGTACAAACCGTTGCTGATTTAGAGGAAATTGCATTTGAATTTAAGGATAGAAAGAAGAAAAGATTAAGAGTTGCCACCAAATATCCAAACTTAACTAGAGAATTTTTATTCTCAAAAGGAGTTACCCAATTTAAGTTAGTTGGTAGTTTAGGAGCTACTGAGTCTTATCCTTTCACTGGATCAAGTGAAATTATCACTGATATAACGTCAACTGGCGAGACATTAAAAGCTAATAATCTTCGTATTTTAAAGGATGGAGAAATATTAAAATCCGAAGCTTGTATGATGATTTCAAAATCATCTGTAAAAAAACCAGAAGTTAAAAAACTAGTTAAATTACTTTCTGAGAATTAGATCTTTCCAATAAACTAGAATAATCTTAATAATATCAAGGTTTCTGGCGATTGCATAAAACGCAACTAATAATCCTATTATAAATATGATCTTTAATATTAAGAATAATTCCATCAGAAAAGTTTTAAATAATTAAATATATTAATCACATTTTTACTATAAAATAAATTATTAGAATCATGGATATAATTTTGATTATTTTGTTAGTTTTGTTGGTAGGAATTGCTTCATCAATTTTGTATCTAAACCTGAAATCTAAGCCCAAATATGAAGATGAAAATAAGGAAGCTGAAGAGATAGCTAACTTAAAGACTGAAATACAGAATTTAAAAGATACTCTTAATAATACTATTAATACTTCATTGGGCTCAATGTCGACCTCGTTTAACAATCTATCAACAGGGGTTACAAAAGATATGACAGAAGCCTTAACGAAGGTGGATGAAAAAGTTGGAAACTTTAATCAACAAGTTCAATTACTAAATCAAAGCCAAGAGGGGATCACCAAAATTTTAGCTGGAGTTAAAAAATATGGAACACTTGCCGAGTTTAGTTTGGATGCTTTAATTAAAGATTTATTACCTGCCTCTCAATTCATGACTAATGTTAAGATGAAGGAAGATACCAGTGAAAATGTAGAATTTGCAATCAAACTTCAAGGAGATGTTTTGGTTCCAGTTGATAGCCATTTTCCAGTAGAAAAATTTAAAGCAATTACTGATGGTTATGATGCAGATGATAAAAGAGCAATTGCTGATGCTAGAGCAAAATTGGCTACTGCTTTTAAAGCTAAAGCTAAAAGTGTTAATGAGAAATATATCGTTCCACCAAAAACTACAGATTTTGCAATTGTGTACGCACCAACTGAAAGCTTATATAAAGAATTAACCGAATATCAAGATCCAAGCACTAAAGAGTTATTAACTCAAGAATTAATGAAAAAACACAAAGTTGTAATTTGTGGACCTAATACTCTTTCAGCTTATTTACAATCTTTGCATATGGGTTTTCAATCATTAAAAGTTCAAAAGGGTGCAACAGAAATTTATAATCATTTGAAAACAATTAGTACGAGATTTGGAAAGCATTTTGAAAATATAATTTCACTTAGAAAAAAATTAGAAGAGGCAATGGCAGTTGTTGATAAGTTTGGCACTGATGCTAGATCAATTACTAGAACTCTTGAAAGTATTAAAGATCCTGAACAACTTGAAAAAGCTGTTCAAACTGAAAATGTAGAAAAATTTGTTGATCACTCAAAACAAGCAAAAAATTAATTTCTATTTTTCTCCAATAAAGAATATAAGAAATTACATGCAGTGGAATAATAAATATATCTATCCAAAGTCTACTAGATCAATTGTTGATGGTTCTAGGCATTATTCTGTTAATAAAGAGAGATTACCTTCAGTTACAACAATATTAAAAGCAACTGAGTCTGAGGAAAAAAAGGCATCTCTACAAGCTTGGAAAGATAGAGTTGGCCATAAACAAGCTGAAATCATCAAAAGAGAAGCTAGTAGCAGGGGAACCTCTATGCATGATTATATTGAAAAGTTCTTACTTGGTAAATTAAATTTAGATTTATTAGGCGATAATACTAGGGAGAGAATGATGGCAGACCAAATTATTGAAAATGGTCTAAGAAATAAATTAGATGAAATTTGGGGGTGTGAAGCTACTTTATACTATCCTGGAAAATATGCAGGGGCTGCTGATTGTGTTGGTGTTTACGAGAAACATGAGACGATAATTGACTTTAAACAAAGCAATAAGCCTAAAAAAGATGAGTGGATTGAGGATTATTATTTACAATGTGCAGCTTATGCTTTGGCACATGATACTGTTCATGGTTCAAAAATTTCTCAGGCTGTAATTTTGCTTTGTACTAAAGATAATATATTTCAAAGATTTATAATTGATGGAGAAAGACTAAAAGATTTTCAAAATAAATTTTTAGAAAAAGTTGATCAATTTTATGCACAAAGGAGAGCAAATTGAAATACGTAGTATGGGATATTGAAACAGATTCTGCGCAAACAGATTGGGCAACAATAATTGAAATTGGAGGAATTTTATTAGATGAAAACTTCAAAGAATTAGAGCGTTTTTCAGCAAGATGTAGAATGCCTCAAGATAGAGTGCCATCTGCAACAGCTCTATGCATAAACAAATCAAATGTTGATTTGTTAACTAAGGGTAATCTAAGCCATTATGAAATGCTTAGCCAAGTTGAAAATAAGTTTAAAGAGTGGTCTCCTGCAACATTTTTGGGATATTCAAGTATTAATTTTGATGACGAGGTAATTAGAAAAGAATTCTTTAAGTCTTTGAGAAAACCATATTTAACAAATACAGAAGGCAACGTAAGACATGATGCTCTTAACATTGTTAAAGCTGCATTTGCTATTGATGATAATATTTTAAAAACAGAGCTAAATCCTAAGGGAAATAAATCAATGAAACTAGAGTCGCTTGCAAGACTAAATGGGTTTGAGTCAGCTGGTGCTCACTCTGCATTATTTGATACTGAACTAACAGTTAAAGTTTTAGATTTAATTAAAAAAAAACAACCAGACATATGGACCGAATACTTAAAGACAAGCAGCAAGGTCGTGGTTGAAAATTTAATTAAACAAGAAAATATTATTACCCTAAATGAATATTTTTATGGAAAAAGTTATCTATATTTATGTGCACCTTTACACCCTAATTTCTGTTCTCATCCAGTTTATAAATGGGGACAAGTTGTTGATTTAAAAGCTGATATAGAAGCTATTCAAAAACTTAATTACGAAGATCTTAAAAAAGAGATGAAAAAATCACCCAAGTTTTTAAGAACGGTAAAATCAAATAAGGCTCCTATAATATTAGATAAAAGCTTTGCTTTAAAAGTAGATCCTTATAAAAAATTAGATCCTAATTTAATCAACAAAAGAGCCGAATTAGTAAAAACAAATGAAAAATTTTCAAAAGACATTTCAAATATTTTAAGAGAAGCAGCTGAAGAAAAGATGGAAACCTCTTCACAAGAGGATATAGAACCAGAAGAGTCTATTTATTCTGGAGGCTTTACATCAGCTAAAGATCAAGCATTATTTCCAAAATTTCATAATAGTGACTGGAAGGAAAAATTTGCATTATTAGATAAATTTGAAGATGAAAGATTAGTTACTTTTGGGCATGGTATCATCTTCAATGAAGCACCAGAAATTCTACCAAAGGAAATTTTTAAAAAGATAAAGAGAAGAATAGCCTCAAGGATTTTAAGCACAAACAAGGAGAAATGGTGGACAGTTTCTGCTTTTTACTCTGAATGTGATGAGATTAGAGAGAATGAGGATAAGATGTTTTCATTTAAAACAGTAGATGAAAAGCTTAAATTCTTAGATGGAATTAACGAATATGTTATGAATCTTGAGCAAAAGTATTCTGACGCTTGATTGAATAAACTAAAAATTTTATTTTTTGCCCATTGAATAATCAATTGAATCAATTATATCAATATTATGCTTATAGATTTTAAAGACGAAGATTTTGATAGTAAAATAAAAAATGAAGACGTTTCAGTAATCCAGTTTAGTGCTGCTTGGTGCGGACCTTGTAAAGCCTTAAAACCTGTGATGGATAAACTAGCTGATGAGTATAAAGAAAAAGCTGGTTTCTATTATGCAGATATAGAAGATGGTGGAATTAATACTGGAAGTGCCGCAGGAATAAGAGGTGTGCCGACAGTAATTATTTACAAAAAAGGCGTTGAAGTAGATAGAAAAGTTGGTGGAGTTCCCGAAGGTCACATGAAGGAATTTCTAGAAAAAAATATCTAGTTTGCGTTTAATACTTCTCCAGCTAAATATAGTGATCCTGTTATTAATATTATATCGTTTTCCTTGACTGGAATTGACCTAATAGCCTCCTCTATACTTTCTTTGTAGTTGATATTTTTGAAGCTATTCAGCTTATCTTTTAACTCCTTTCCTTTAATCGAGTTTGGTTGATTAGGGATATCTATAGTGGTCAAGGTTTTAACATGCTTAAAGTAACTCATATATTCATTATGATCTTTATTAGCCATCATTCCTAGGATGATGTGCTTATTGCAATTTAAACTTTCTAAATAATCATTTAATACTTTTGCTCCTAAAGGATTATGTGAGCCATCCACAAAAAGTTGATGATTTTTTGTAAGTTCTTTAAGTTTACCTGACTTTATTTCTTGTAATCTTGCAATACTATTTATTTTTGTAATACCTTTCTGGATATGTTCATCTTTAATATCAAAATCTTTTATAGTTCTTAACGTTGCAATAGCTGTTGAAATATTTTCTAATTGAAATTGTCCTTTAACATTTGGCATTGGTAATTTAATTCCACTTAATTGATCTTCATAATAAAAAAAATCATTTTCTTTCATTGTAAAACTATAATTTTCATTATGAAAAAACTTATTTGAATTATTATTTGATATTATTTTTTTTATACTATCAGTAATTTCTTTAGAACTTTGTTTTGCAACTATAATATTTGAATTTAAAAGAGTTGAAGTTTTCTCATAAATAATTTTTTCAACAGTTTGTTCATTTTCAGGCAGCCAATCTAAGTGATCAAGGCCAATAGAAGTTACAATACTAGCTAGATTAGTTTTAAGGATATTTGTTGCGTCAAACCTATGAAATAAGCCAGTTTCTATTAGGTTGATATTATCTTGATATTGAGAGGCTTTTAGAAAATATGCAGCAGTTAATATCTCAAAAAAAGTAATTGGCTCATTTTTGTTGGCACTTTCAATTTCTTCGAATAAACTTGCTAATTCTTCATCATTAAGTTCTTCATTGTTAAAAACAAATCTTTCATTAATACTTTTGATATGTGGACTAGTGTAAATATTACATTTGATATTTGCTTCTTTTAAAATAGCAAACATTGCTTGAATTGTTGAATATTTTCCATTGGTCCCTACAACTGAAATTGCTTTGAGTTTTTCTTGGGGGTTTCCTAATCTTTGACAGAGATTTTGGATACGATCTAAACTTAGATCTATTTCTTTAGGATGCAGCTCTTGTAAGCGATTGACTATCTTCTGAAGTTTCATTTTGCTCAGAACTTATAACAGAATTTTGCTTTAACAATATTGATAATAAAGTTCCTATTTTTGATGCTAGATCTTTACGTTCAACAATTAAATCAACAAAACCTGTTTTTTCAACATACTCACTCTTTTGAAATCCTTCAGGTAATTCTTCTTTAACCGTTCCTTGAATAACTCTTGCGCCTGCAAAAGCTATTAACGCACCTGGTTCAGCGATATGAATATCACCAAGCATTGCATAAGATGCTGTAATACCACCTGCTGTTGGATCTGTAATACATACTAAATAAGGTAAACCATTTTTCTTTAATTCATTGATCGCAAGTGTTGTTCTAGTCATTTGAGATAGAGATATTAAACTTTCCATCATTCTCATTCCACCACCAGCACTGATGCATAAAAAAGGAGTTTGGTTTTCAATCGCATGTTGAATTCCGTATAAGAATGCTTCTCCTTCAGCAGCAGCCATTGAAGCTCCCAAAAAGTCAAAATCAGATGCTACGGCTGTGATTTTAATGTTGTTAATAGTTCCACAAGCAACCATCATTCCACATTCCATACCAGTTTTTTTACGAGCTGCTTTTAATCTATCTTTATAAGATTTAGAATCTGTCCAATTTAGTGGATCATCTTTTGGAATAGGTGTTTTAAAAATTTCATAATTATTTTTACCAAATAAGATATCAAATCTTTGACTCGGTTTAATTCGATGATGTCTATTACAGTCTGGACATACCCATAAATTATTTGCTAAATCTTTTTTTAGTATTGGCCCTTTACAACATGAAGTCCAATCACTTTTGGCTATATCTTCCTTAGAAGCTCTTTCATGAAAAGCAGTTTTAATCTTCTCACCTGCCTTAATTATTTTTGTAATCCAGTTCATGTAATTTTATTTTTCAATCTCTTAACGATATTAGTAACATTTGTGACAGTATTTTGTCTTTTATTAATTGAATTAGAAATTTCCTTACAAATTGCACTTCCAACAACTAATCCATCAGCTTTTTTAAGCGATTTTATTGTTTTTTCAGTAATTCCGAATCCAATCACAACATTTTTAGACTTATTTTGGTTTTTAATTTTACTATATTTTTCTAGTATTCTTTTAGGTGAAACTTTTAATTTACCTCCAGTTGTTGAAAGCATACTTATATAATAAATCATATCATGTGAATCTTTGATTATTTTTCTTAATCTTATCTCAGATGTAGTAGGTGATACTAATTGAATAAAGTTAATTCCTTTTTTTTTACATTTAGCAGCAAAACTTTTGTTCTCTGGATAAGGTAAATCTACAACAATTAACCCATCAACTTTTGATTTTTTGCATTTTTCTAAAAATCTATTTTCATTGTATTGAAAAATCATGTTGTAGTAGCCCATTAGTATAATAGGTTTATTTTTTCTCTTACTTTTAAAATCTTTAGCTATTGAAAAAACGTCATTAATTCTAATTCCATTTTTAATGGCACGATAAGCACTGGTTTGTATTTGGCCACCGTCTGCAATAGGTGTGTTATGTGGAAAGCCTAATTCACAAATGTCTGCATAATTAGAAATTGATTTTAATATCTCTAAGGATCTTTTTTTAGTATTATCTCCAGCTACTGTGTAAGTAAGTAAAGCTGGCCTATTTTCATTTTTAGCATTTTGAAAAGCCTGATTGATTAAAGAACTCATTATTTTTTACCTAATCTTTCTCTTAAAATATCTCTATCTTTTTTTGCATCGCCACATGAATTTACAATTATAATTGTATCTTTACTTAATTTAGGAGCAATTTTGATTGCTTCTGCAAAAGCGTGACTTGGTTCAAGACTAGGATTTAAATTTTCAAATTTAGTTACCATTTGATGTGCCTTTAATGCTTCTTCATCTGTCGCATATGTATATCTTGCCCTTTTAGTATCCTTTAAAAAACAGTGCATAGGACTTACACCAGGGTAGTCCAGTCCAGCACTTATGGACTCGGTCTCATTTATTTGGCCCTCTTTATTCTGACACACATAAGAAGCTGCTCCATGCAATATTCCAATTTTAGTTTTACGACTTAATGGTGCCGCATGTAGTTTTGATTTTTTAGGCCCACCTGCTTCAACACCAATTAATTCAATCTGTTTTTTATCATAGTCAATAAACTCGCTCCAAAATCCATATGCTGAACTTCCGCCCCCAACACAATTAATTAATTTTATTTTATTTGGTATTTTTTTAAATTCTGATTTTAATTGCACTTTTAATTCTCTAGAAATTTGAGCAGTACTCCAGCCACATATTTTTACAAATATATTTGGGCCAACGGTACTTCCAACACACATGTGAGTGTTATCACAATTTGATACCCAGTATCTCATACATTCACTTACAGCATCAACTAGCGTTTGGCTTCCAGAGTAAACAGGAACTATTTCAGCTCCATTCTTTCTCATTGCATCGCAGTTAGGTTTTTGTCTTTTAATATCTTTCGCGCCCATGAATATTTTGCATTTAAGGCCAAATTTTTTAGCAGCCATACTTAACATTTTTCCTGCATAACCTGCTCCGGTGTCTCCAACTATGTATTTTTTACCCATCGCTTTACAAATAAGAGCATGAACAGTTGCATTATAAATCTTGTGTGCGCCTCCGTTTGCTTCAGAGACAACTTTCGCCCAAATTTGAGCACCACCTAGTTGATTTGTTAAATTATCAAGTTTTACAAATGAAGTAGGTGCTCCTATATAATTTTTGAAATAATGATCTCTTTTTTTAAGAAATTTTTTATCTTTTCTTAGTTTTTTAAATTCGTTTGTTAAATCTTCTACAGGTTTTTTTAAAGTCTCAGGAATAAAACTACCTCCAAATTTACCACCCCAAAAACCGTGTTGATTATGCTGATCAATTAAAGGGATTCTTTTTTTAAGTTTCATTGTGTACCTGTTTAATCTTATTTAAAAATTTATCTATTTTGGATTTATCTTTTACCCCAAAAGTTTCAAGACCCCCAGATATATCTATAATATCTGCTATTTTTTTATAATTTTCAAGATTATCATTTATTTGTATATTGCCAGCTAGCATTAATGGTTTGTTAATCTTTATTTTTTGAATAAGCTCATGGTCAAAACCCATACTTTTTTCGTAGCCCTTGCTATCAAATAAATAAATGTCAGCTACCTCAGAAAATCGATTATGTTTTTGTACGTCACTTTTATTTTTTATAGTTAAAGCAGTAATAATTTTTTTATTATACTTTTTTTTAATCTCTTTAATCTCTTCAGGTGAACAGTCATATATCTGATAATAATCAAAAGGGAGATTCTTAATTTTTTCTAAAATATCTTCATCAGGTTTAACAAGCACTGCTACAAAAAAGGAGTCCTTTTTATCTAATTTTAATAATTCACAGAGCTTTTCAACCTCAACATATCTTGAGCTTTTTTTATAATTACAAATAAATCCAATAAATTGAGGTGGATATTGATGATTAATTATAAAATTAAGTGTATCAAGATCTGAGATCCCACAAATCTTACAACCTTTCATTAGTTTAAGTGATTGATTAGTGTTTGAATGTTATTTTTAATGTTGCCTTTAGTAATTGGTCTTCCAATCACAAGCCAATCACTTCCATTTTTATATGCTTGTTTAGGAGTTAAAACTCTTTTTTGATCATTTAATTTTAAATCCAATCTTATTCCGGGTGTAATAATTTCTTTTTTAAATACTTTTCTAACTATTTTAACTTCTTGTGCACTACAAACAATAGCGTCTAATTTTGCTTTATTAGCTAACTTAGCTTGTTGGTAGACTAATTTTTTAACATCTTTATTAAAACCAATTTCATTGAGAGCTTTATTGTCCAATGATGTTAGAATTGTAACTCCTACTAATTTAGTCCTACCAGAAACTCTCTTTGCTTCCTTTAATGCTTTTAATCCTGAACTAATATGCATTGTACAATAATTAAATCTAAGATCTTTAATTGCCTTTATAGCTGAAGCACAAGTATTTGGGATATCTGAAAATTTATAATCTCCAAAAGTTATTTGATTTTTTAATTGTGAAACAAACTTTCTTCCATTTTTGGAATTTAAAAACTCTAATCCAAACTTGTAACCTATCTTTAATTTGGAAGTTTTTGATTTTTTTATTATTTCTTTAATTATTGAAATATTTGTACTATCACAAGCTATGAATATTTTATTCTTCTTCATCGTTTAATTTTTTAAACAAGTCTTTTGACATTTTAAAGTGAATTGTTTTTTTTTGAGGTGTATTGACTTTTTCACCTGTTTTTGGGTTTCTTGAAATTCTTGCTTTTTGGATATTTGTTGAAAATACACCGAAACCTCTAAGCTCAACTCTATCTCCCCTTTTGAGAGCTTGTTTAATTTCACCAAGAATAATGTTGGTAAATTTTTCCAGGTCTTTTTTTAGAAAATTTGGATAATTATTAGAGAGTTGTTTTAGAAGCTTCGATTTTACTATAGCCAATTTTAATCTTCTTTTACTCTTTATCTTCTTCTTTTTTCTTTAAATCCTCAGAAAGTGATGAGAATGGTAAGTTTTTACCTGACCCCTCTGATCCATATTTGTCTAAAGCCTCTTTTTTCTCAATTTCTTCTAATAATTTTATGCTTAACGTAACCTTTCTTTTATCTAAATCAATATCGGCTATTGCACAGTCAAGTTTTTCACCACCTGTCCATCTACTTGGTCTAGCATCAGCTGCATTAATTGCAATCGCTGATTTTTTAATTTGGAAATCCATTTCACAACCTTCTGGTCTAACCATCAATCCTTTGTTATCAGTTGAGATTACTTTTACAGTTATTGTTTGGTTTTTAGCTTTATCTTTAAACCACTCGAAAGGATCTGTTTGTGTTTGTCTTAACCCCACTCTAATTTTCTGTTCAGAAACTTTAACTTCAAGCACTTTAACTTTAATTTTGTTTCCTTTTTTGTATTTTTCTAATTCTTGTTCACCATTATTAAGGTATGTTAAATCATTACAATGTAAAAAGGCATCCACATCTAAATCTTCTATTTTTACAAATAATGAATACTCATTTTTATTAACTACTTCACCTTCAACAATAGATCCTACAGGATATTTTTTTTCAAAAGTCTCAAATGGATTTTCCTGAGTTAACCTATGGGAGATTGCAACACGTCTTTTATCTTTATCAATCTCTGTAATAACGCAATCTATTTCATCACCAACTTTGAACATTTTTTTTGCAGAAATATTTTTCTTAGTCCAACTAAGTTCACTTGAGTGAAGCAATGTTGTAAGTCCTGGTTCTAATTCACAAAAAGCTCCGAAATCCATGAGCTTAGAAACACGAACTTTATAAATTTTATTTAATTCATAATTTTCAATATGCTCAAAAGGATCAGGTGATAATTGTTTGACAGAACAACCAACTTGTAACTTATCTTTATCTACTGTTATAACTTTAAGATCATGTTTTTCACCAATATTAAAAACTTCATCAGGATGATTTACTCTCGAATAGGAAATTTCTTGCAGATGAACTAATACATCTAATTCACCGTTAACATTAAAGAAGCATCCAAAAGTACTATAACCTTTAACTTCAGCTCCTTTAATAATATCTCCAACTTTATATTTCTCTATTATTTTTGCTTTATCCTCTTTTTTGAAAGATGAAATAATTTCTCTTCTTGAAACGCATGCGTTTCCTCTAATTTTATCTAATTTAATTAATGCAAATTTTTGTGGTTCATTCATCAAATGACTTATATCTTTTAATGGTTTATCACTTATTTGTGATCCGGGTAAAAACATTAAAGAGCCAGTATCTATATGTTCAACAATGCATCCACCCTTACATTTTGATGTAATCTTACCCATGATTGGTTCATTTTTTTCATAAGCTTCTACAAGCTTGTCCCATCCTTTGATTTTTTGAGCTTTACTAGCTGAAACTAAAACTTCTCCGTGTTTATCCTCAATTTTTTCTAATAATACTGATATTGTTTCACCTACTTTTATTTTATCAGCAAGACCCATGCTTTTTAATTCGTTAATATCTAAAACAGGTTCACTTTTTAAACCTTCAACAAATAAGAAAACGAATTTTTCAGTAATTTTATTAATTTTACCTTCAATAATTTTCCCTTCTTCAATCTGAACTTTTGAAAGCTGGCTGTTTAGTAGTTTTTCGAATTCTTGAGATGCAGTACTTGATAGGTCTTTGTAAATTTCCATTAAATATTTATTTTTCTGTCTATAATTTTTTTTATTTTTAAAAAACAGGCTCTTTTAGATAAATTTGTAGTGTTAATCAATACTGAATCTTTTGTTTTCTTAAGCGGTGAAATTCTTCTATTATAGTCATTTTTATCACGTTTTTTGATACTTTTAAGCACCTCCTGATAAGAAACTATTTTTTTTAAACTTTTTAGCTCTTTATAACGTCTTAAAGCTCTAGTTTTTACACTAGCGGTAATAAAAAACTTAAATTCAGCATCTGGCACAATATTGTAAGTGATATCTCTTCCATCTAAACACGATCCATTATACTTTTTCGGTGGATTGTACGCAAATTTTAACTGAAAAGAATGCACAAGTTTCCTTGTTAATTTCACTTTTGATATAATTGAAGCTTCCGTGCCTACATCATCAGACAGTAGTGCTTTTTTATTTAAGTCTTTAACTTTTAGAAATTTTATTTTTGATTTAATAAATTTTTGATTGAACTTTTTTGGATATCTCAATTTTAGATAAGCAATCATTCTATATATTTTTCCTGTATCGAGATAAAAAAGATTATAATGTTTTGATATAGCTTTTGCTAAAGTTCCAGCCCCAGCTGCTGCTGGAGAGTCAATTGCTATTTTTAAAATATTTTTTCTTTTAATCATTAATTTTTTAATTCATTTATAATTTTTAGAAAACTAGGAAACGAAGTTTTAATTGAGTCTTTATCATGTATGTGCCACTCACCTCCAAATGAAAGACCTGCAACAACACAAGTCATGAATACTCTATGATCCTTTAAGTAATCTTTAATTACGATCTTTTTTTTTACTTCAAAATCAGGGTTACCGAAAATTTTTATAGAATTATTTGTCACAATATTTTTTATACCCATTAAATTAAGAATTTTTGCACCCCATTGTAGTCTTGGACTTTCTTTTTGATCTAGCTCAGCTAGATCTTTAAAATATGAAACACCTTTAGCTTTAGCAGCTAATAAAAAAATTATTAAAAATTCATCAATTGCACCGCTATTGAATTTTGTAGGACAATTGATGGCTCTGAGTTTTTTTCCCCCTTCAACTTTAATATCAGCAATTTTTTCACCTTTATAAATTTTTTGATTTTGAAAAATAATTTTTGCGCCCATCTTTTTTATAATGGAAATGACAGCTACCCTTGAAGGATTAATATTTACATTTTTAATAAGTAGTTTCGAATTTTTTGACAATGATGTCAGAATGATAAAAAAAGCACTCGAGCTAATATCTGAAGGAATAATATAATCGAATGGTTTAATTTCTTTTACTTTTTTTACCTTTATTATGTCATAAGTTTTTTTATTTTTTACTTTGATCGGTAGGTTTAAATATTTACACATTAATTCTGTATGATTTCTTGATTTTTTTGCTTTTATAAAAGTAGTTCCTTCAGTTCTCATACCTGCAAAAATTACAGCACTTTTACATTGTGCCGAACCTTTGTTTTCTAAGTAAGTAATAGGTTTTAATTTTTTTGCAGTGTAAATTGTTAAAGGTAAGTTTTTTTTATTTTTTAATTTAAAAATACCTCCAAATTTACTTAGAGGATCTGATATTCTTTTAAAATCTCTTGTTGATAAACTTTTATCACCTATAAGCTTTATTGGCTTGGTAGTATTAATTAAAAATCCAAGTATAAGTCTTCCAAGCGTTCCTGAATTTTCAGCATTGATAGTAAGATTATTTTTATATTTATATCCATTAATTCCTTTTCCGTAAATTTTACAAAAATTATTTTTTAAAATAACTTTAATTCCTAATTTCCTTATCGTTTTGATCGCTGCTTTTACATCTTCCGAAATTAATATATTTTTTGCTTGAGAATTTCCACTAGCTAGTGATGCAAATAAAACCCATCTTATACTTATACTTTTGTCTCCACTTACAAATATTTCTTTGTTAAAATATTTTAATTTTTTTTTAATTATTACTGTACTGAACATTAATATTTATTTAAAATTGAAACTATCACCAAAATAAGCATTTTTAGCGTTAACATTATTCACTAATTTTGAAGGAGTGTCTTGAGCTATAACTTTTCCATTATTCAAAATCATTGCAACATCAACACAGACAAGCAAGTCTCTTGCCTGGTGATCACAAATGCAAATTGTAATTGTATTTTCTTGTTGCAAATAAACTATAGTTTCTTGTAACATCTTAATAGTTAAAACATCCAGTGCTGCAAAACATTCATCCAAAAGAAGTACTTTTGGATCACTCAGAAGTGATAAAGCAATCACTAATTTTTTTTTTTGTCCGCCAGACAAAAATTTAGCTTTTATGTCTTTTAAGTTATCAAGTTCAAACTTTGAAATTAAATAATTAATTTTATCATTTCTAAAATTTTTATCCTCAATTACAATTTCACTTATGGCTCTAAGATTATCATGGAGTGTAAGTTCATTAAAAAAACCTCCATATTGTGGTACATAACCAACCTTAAATTTTTTACTTCTGAGATATATTGGATATTGAGTAACATCTTCCCCATTAATTTTAATTATCCCACTTTTAGGGCTAATTAATCCTGTTATAAGATTAAATATTGTAGATTTACCAACACCATTTGGTCCAAGCATTCCAAAGATTTGACCCTCGTTGATTTTAAAACTTATGTTATCTAAAATTAGTCTGTTTCCATAAGCCAATGAAACATTATTAAATTCAATTACTGAATTTGTTTTTTTAAATGATTTAATTCTAAATTTTTTAATAACAGCCATTTTAATCTTTGCTTTTTATATTTACTTTTGCATTATCTTTATACATAAATATTTTTGTGTCTTTAGTAGTAATATTAATTTCAACAACATCTGCTTTTAGAATATTTTCTAGATTTGTATAGACCACTTTTCTTGAAATAATCATTGAATTCCTTTCTATTGAAAAGTCAAGATATTCACCAGTAATTTTATTATCTAAGTAATTAATTATTACATTTTTTGAAAAAATAGTGTCAAAATTATTAGTATTATATTTTCCGAAATCTGAGGTTATTGTTATATCATTTGAGTTAGTTAATTTGATGAATGCTCTAACGTTTGTAAGATATATTACGTTCGGCTTATCGTAATCTATTTCACCTTTAGATGCATTTACTATATACTCATTCCCTTTAGCATCTTTAGATGAATAACTAACATCTTCCATTATATTTGATTTATAGGGTTCTTCTAAAACTTCTTCTTCTATCTTAGAGACATTCTCCTCCTTTGAGTGCTTAAGATATATAATTAATGAAAATATTAGTAAAAATATAATTAAAAAAAATATAATATTTTTCTTTTTCATTTACACAATATTAGCGGCAAGAATATTATGTATGTGAATTACTCCAATTGTCTTAGACTTATTTTTTTTATTGAAAACACTTAAAGAAGTAATCTTTTTATGATTCATTAAAGCTAATGCTTTAGCGGCTAGCATATCTTTATCAACACTTATAGGATTTTTTGTCATCACATTTTTTACTTTTAATGAATGAAAATTATCTTTTTTTGCTTTAAATCTTCTTATTTGACCGTCAGTGATAATTCCAATTGTTTTTTTATTCTTATTTTGAATAATTAAAAGACCTAATTTCTTTTTAGTTAATACTTCTAAGGCTTTTTTCATATTTATATTGTCTTGAACAAATGGAATTTGAGCTCCCGTAGCCATTAAATCTTCAACTGTTTTAAGTTTTAAACTTAAATTGCCAGCAGGATGAATTTTTTTAAAATCTAATCTTCCAAAGTTTTTATATTGCATAGCAGCTATAGCTAGAGCATCACCCAGAGCAAGCTGAACAGTAGTGCTTGATGTTGGAACTATACCTCCCGACTCTATTACCTGTGGAATTAATAATTTTATGTCTGCAGCTTTATATAAAATAGAGTCTTTTTTTGACATTATTCCAATCAACAATACTTTATTTCTATTAGCATACTGGATAATATTTTTAAGTTCATTAGTTTGCCCAGAATAGCTTAATAATATTAACACATCTTTTTTTTGAATAGACCCCAAATCTCCATGTGATGAGTCACTTGCTGATAAGTTAAATGCAGGAGTTCCTACAGAAGATAGTGTTGCCGCTATCTTAGATGCTATTAGACCACTTTTACCAACTCCGCATACAATT
>QBYI01000016.1 GCA_003282895.1 Pelagibacteraceae bacterium AG-325-F15 | reverse complement strand
CTGCAGAAGAAGCAAAAAAAACGCCTGATAAAAAGAAAAAATAATGAAATTAGAAAAATTAAGCATTGATGGAAAAAAAGATACAATAGAAGTTTTAGATAAAATTTTTTCTGCAAAAATTAACAGCAAACTAGTAAGCAGTGTTTTGTATAAGACAAATGCAAATTACAAAGGAAGACACGCAAAAACAAAACAACAAAATGAAATTAGCGGTCCAACATCTAAAATTTATGCTCAAAAAGGTACAGGTGGAGCAAGACACGCAAGTAGAAAAGCACCAATCTTTGTTGGTGGTGGTATAGCTCACGGTCCCAAGGGAGAGCTTGCTTATAAAAAAAGAAAATTGAATAAAAATGAAAAAAAACTAAGTGTTGCATCATTAATTACTGAAAAAAATAAGGACAAAAATTTGTTAATTCTTAATGATTTTAGTTCTGAAATTAAAAAAACTAAAGAAATGTATGAAATTATTCAAAAATTAGAAATTACAAATTCTTTAATTATACTTGATAAAACTTCTAAAGAAAAAATTGAAAAATCAGCAAGAAATATCCCAAATGTTAAAGTGACAGATGTAAATCACTTTAGCTCTTATGACATAATTAAATTTAAAAAAGTAGTTTTTACTGAGAGTTCAGTAAAAGAATTAGAAAAGCGATATTCATAAAATGGAAAAAATACATTTATACGATAAAATTATTTCTCCTATGGTGACTGAAAAATCAACCAATCTATCAGAACAGAATAAAGTTGTTTTCAAAGTTCCAGCTGGTGCTGACAAATTAAATTTAAAAAAAAATATAGAAAAAATTTTTAAAGTTAATGTTACTAAGATTAACATCATTAATAAGCAAAATAGGACAAAAGTTACTAGAGGAAAAAAGGTAAAAGTATCAGGTTTTAAAAAAGCAATAATAACACTTAAAAAAGGTCAAAGTATTGATCTGACAACAGGTATTTAACAAATGGCATTAAAAACATTTAAACCATATACAAAATCTACTAGAGGAACAATTCTAGTTGATAGAACTGGTCTTTGGAAAGGCAAACCCTTTAAATCACTTGTATCACCAAAAAATGCAATGAAGGGAAGAAATAATAATGGTCACATCACATCAATAAATAGATCTGGTGGACATAAAAAAATGTATAGACATGTCGATTTTTACAGAAAGAAATTTGATATGGAAGCTACAGTTGAAAGAATTGAATATGATCCAAATAGATCTTGTTACATAATGTTAGTGAAATTTGATGATGGTTCACATGCTTATTATTTAGCACCTCAAAAAATTAAAGCTGGTGATAAAATAGAAAATGGATCAAAAAAAGAGATTAAAGTTGGAAATTGTATGCCACTACAGGATATTCCAGTAGGAATAAATATTCATAATGTTGAAATTCAACCTGGTGCAGGAGGAAAAATTGCAAGATCTGCAGGCTCATCTGTAACTATTAGTGGTTTAGATGGAAATTACAGTTTAATAAAATTAGCTTCAGGAGAAGTTAGAAAAATAGACTCGAGATCACTAGCAACAATAGGTATTTTAAGTAACCCAGATCAAAAAAATATTAAAATTGGCAAAGCTGGAAGATCAAGATGGTTAGGAAGAAAACCACATACTAGAGGAGTAGTTAAAAACCCAGTAGATCACCCACATGGTGGTGGTGAAGGTAAATCTGCTGGTGGAAGACACCCTGTATCACCTACTGGTCAATCTGCAAAAGGATTGAAAACAAGAGACAATAAGAGAACAGATAAATTTATAGTTAAAAGAAGAAACAAGAGGAAGGATACCAAGTAATGGCTAGAGCAGTATGGAAAGGACCTTTTGTTGAGGAAAGTTTGATGAAAAAAGTTGATAAATATAAAGATGATCCAAAAAAAATACCAATTAGAACTTGGTCTAGAAAATCGACAATACTTCCAGATTTTGTTGGAGTTAGTTTTCAAATTTATAATGGTAAAAAGTTTATCCCAATTACGATTTCTGAGGATATGGTTGGACATAAATTGGGAGAATTTGCGCCAACGAGAACATTTTATGGTCATACGCCAGCTGATAAAAAAGCGAAACCTGCAGAGAAAAAATAACTATGAATAAAACAAAGAAAAAAAATAGAAAAAAAGTTGATACAGTAAAATCTGTAAACAATAGTGTAAGAACTAGTGTTAGAAAACTTAATCCTATCTTAAGAAGTATTGTTGGTAAAAAGGTTGATGTTGCAATTAGAGACCTTCAATTTTCTTCTAAGAGAATTTCAAATGATATAAGAAAAACAATAAGTTCAGCTGTAGCCAATGCTGAAAATAATTTTCAGTACGATATCGATAACTTAATTGTAAAAGAAGCTTATTGTGGAAAAAAAATTGTAATGAAAAGGTTTAGACCAAGAGCTAAAGGGAGAGCAGCTCCAATATTAAAGCCATGGTCAACTGTAACCATAATACTATCAGAACTTAAACAAATGGAGAGTCATGGGACAAAAAGTTAATCCAGTAGGTTTCAGGTTAGGTGTTAATAGAGGATGGGACTCTGTATGGTATGCTAAGAAAAAAGACTTTGGTAACTACCTTATTGAGGACTTTAAAATAAGAGAATACATTAAAAAAAATGTAATTAATTCAGGGGTGTCCAAAGTTATGATCGAAAGAACTTCAAACAAGTGCTATGTGACAATTTATACGTCAAGACCAGGATTTGTCATTGGTAAGAAAGGTAGCGACATTGATAAAATAAAGAATAACCTATCAAAATTTACCACTAATGAAGTAGCTTTAAATATTAAAGAAGTTAAAAAACCTGAAACTAATGCATATTTAGTTGCAGAAAATATAGCTCAACAACTTGTAAAAAGAATTTCATATAGAAGAGCGATGAAAAGAGCTATGCAATCATGCATTAGATTAGGAGCTAGAGGAATTAAAGTTTCAGTCAGTGGAAGATTGGGTGGAAATGAAATAGCTAGAACTGAATGGTTAAGAGATGGAAGTATACCTTCGCACACTCTAAGAGCAGATATTGATTATGCGGAAGCAGAAGCCTTAACTACTTATGGAATTATAGGTATTAAAGTTTGGATTTATAAAGGTGAGGTTTTTGCAAGAGAATTTAGCCAAGAAACAAATAAAATAACGCCAAAAGAGGGTAAAGAATAATGCTTCAGCCAGTACGAACTAGATGGAGAAAAGCACATAAAGGTAGAATTCATGGTACAGCTACTCGTGCAAGCGCAATTAATTATGGTGCGTACGCACTTAAAGCTTTACAGCCAGAACGTATCACAGGAAAACAAATTGAAGCTGCTAGGGTTGCATTGACTAGACACATGAAGAGACAAGGTAGAGTTTGGACCAGAGTTTTTCCTAACGTGCCAGTTTCAAAAAAGCCTATAGAAGTTAGAATGGGAAAAGGTAAGGGAAATCCAGAATTTTTTGCATGTAGAGTTAAACCAGGAAGAATTTTATTTGAAGTAGATGGTGTTTCAGAACAGATATCCAAAGAGGCATTATATAAAGCTTCAGCTAAGCTACCGATTAAAACAAAAATAATTAAGAGGTATGCGTAATGAAAAAACAAGAAATTAAAAAATTATCTAAGGATGAAGTTGTGAAAAATATAGATAAATTAAAAAAAGATCTTTTTAACTTTAGGTTTCAAAAAATGAATTCTCAAGTGACAAACCCAGCAAAAATTGGTGAAACAAAAAAAACAATAGCAAGGTTAAAAACCATATTAAAAGGAAAGATTAATGCCTAAAAAAATTTTAACGGGAGTAGTAATTAGCGATAAGCCAAACAAAACCGTCACTGTAATGGTTGAAAGAAAATATTCACATCCGGTTCTTAAAAAAGTAATAAAAGTTAGAAAAAATTACAATGCTCATGATGAAAACAATACTTTTAAAACTGGTGACAAAGTATCTATTATAGAGAGTAAACCATTTTCAAAAAATAAAAAATTTCAAGTTATGGAGAATACAAAATAATGATTGGTGTACAAACTGAATTGCAAGTAGCTGATAATACTGGCGCAAAAAGAATAGAATGCATTAAAGTTCTTGGTGGTTCAAAAAGAAGATATGCAAGTATTGGGGACACTATAGTTATAGCTGTCAAAGAGGCTATACCTAAAGGTAAAGTAAAAAAGGGAACAGTTCATAAAGCTGTAGTAGTAAGAGTAAAAAAAGGTATCCATAGAAACGATGGTTCTAAAGTAAAATTTGATAATAATGCAGCTGTTCTTGTTGATGACAAAGGTGAACCAGTAGGTACAAGAATATTTGGGCCTGTAACAAGAGAACTTAGAAGTAGAGGGCAAATGAAAATAATTTCATTAGCACCAGAGGTTTTATAAAAATGATAAAAAAAGGCTTAAAGGTAAGAGTTTTAACTGGAAAAGATAGAAAAAAAGAAGGTGAAGTGATTGAAATTGATAGAGCAAATAATCGAGCAAAAGTCAAAGAAATCAACATGGTAAAAAAACATGTCAAGACAACAAAAGAAAAAAAAGGTGGAATAATATCGAAAGAAAGTTTTATTCACTTATCAAATTTAAAACTAATTGACGAGAAAGCGGTTAAAAAAGAAGAAGCTAAAAAATAATGACACCAAGATTAAAAGAAACTTTTAGTAAAGAAATTCAACCTGCTTTAAAAGAAAAGCTTGGTTTAAAAAATATTTATATGGCGCCTAAAATAGAAAAAATTGTATTAAACATGGGTCTTGGGTTAGATGGCGCAGATTCTAAAATATTAAAAGCATGTGAAGAAGATATGGCTAAAATTACTGGTCAAAAACCAGTTATTACAAAATTTAAAAAATCAGTAGCAAACTTTAAGACAAGAAAAGGTTCTAATGCTGGTTTAAAAGTAACTTTAAGAAAAAATAAAATGTATGAGTTTATTGATAGACTTGTAAACATTGCATTGCCAAGAATTAAAGATTTTAGAGGACTTTCTTCAAAAGGTTTCGATAAATTTGGAAATTACACTTTTGGAATTAAAGAACATATTATTTTTCCAGAAGTAAGCTTTGATAGAGCTGATAAAGTGAGGGGTCTTGATATTGTAATAGTAATTAAGGCATTAAACAAAGATCATAGTTTTGCTTTACTAGAAAAAATGAATTTTCCATTCATTAAAAAAGGAGATAACTAAATATGGCTAAGTTAAGCGCTGTTAATAAAAATAAGAAAAGAATAAAGCTTTCTGACAAATTATATAAAAAAAGACAAAGTCTAAAAAAAATAGTCATGGATAAAAAACGTCCATTAGAGGAGAGATTTAAAGCACAACAAAAACTTTCTCAACTTCCAAGAAATTCAGCTAAAACTAGAGTTATGAACAGATGTGAAATAACTGGCAGACCTCATGGCGTATATAGAAAATTGAAGATTTCAAGAATTGCATTAAGACAACTAGGATTACAAGGAAAGATACCCGGTTTGGTTAAATCAAGCTGGTAGAAAGGAATAATTATGAGTTTAAGTGACCCAATAGGTGATATGATTGCAAGAGTTAAAAATGCTCAAGCTAGAAATCATAAAAAAGTAGAATTACCTTCGTCAAATTTTAAATCAAAGATTGCTGATATACTTAAGAATGAAGGATTCATAAAAGATTTTAAGGTTGACGCTGTAGATAAAAAACCAACATTATCATTGGAACTTAAGTATCACTCTGGAAACCCAGTTATTAGCGCTTTTGAAAGAGTATCAAAACCTGGTAGAAGAATTTTTTCTAGCGCTGAAGGTCTACCAAAAATTAATAATGGCCTCGGGATAGCAATAATATCAACACCCAAAGGTGTTATGACAGATATTGATGCAAGAAAACAGCGTGTTGGTGGCGAAATAATTTGTAAGGTATTTTAATGTCTAAAATTGGTAAAATAAGTATTTCTATTCCTGAAAAAGTTAAAGTAGCTTTAACGGGCAATATGATAAACATCGAAGGACCATTAGGAAAAAAATCAGTTAATATTGATTTAGATATGTTCAATTTAGATATTCAAGAGGGTAAAGAAATTTCAATTAAACCAAAAGAAATAAATCAAAATTCAAAAAGATTATGGGGAATGAATAGAAGTTTAATTAATAATGCGGTTATAGGTTCTAGCACTGGTTATGAAAAAACTTTAGAACTTGTTGGAGTAGGTTATAGAGCTGCTCTTAAAGGCAATCAATTAAACCTTCAGCTAGGATATAGTCATGATATTGATTTTGACATACCTGAAGGCATTAAAATAACTGTTGAGAAACAAACTACTCTTAAAATTACTGGTTCAGATAAACAATTAGTAGGATCTGTAGCATCGAAAATTAAAACATTTCGAAAAATAGAACCTTATAAAGGTAAAGGTATTAGAGAAAAAGGACAATATGTTCTTAAAAAAGAAGGAAAGAAAAAATAATGAAACTCAATACTAGTATAAGAAAAAGATTTAGAGTTAGCAATAAAGTTAAAAAAGTTGCTCCTAAAGATAGATTTAGATTATGTATTTCAAGATCTTCTAAAAATATTTCTGCACAAATAATTGATGATGTTAAAAAGATAACTTTATTATCATCATCATCAATCGATAAAGATATGAAAGGTGGAGATAAGGTTAGCAAAACTGAGTTATCAAAAAAGGTTGCTGCTAATCTTGCGAAAAAAGCTCAAGAAAAGAAGATTACTAAAATATTTTTTGATAGAGGTGTTTATAGATATCATGGAAGAGTTAAAGTATTTGCTGAAACACTTCGTGAAAATGGAATGGATTTTTAATTATGGATAATTTTAAAGATAAAAAAAATGACGATATATTAGAAAAATTAGTTCACATTAATCGAATTACTAAAGTTGTAAAAGGTGGACGTAGATTTGGATTCTCTGCATTAGTTGTTGTTGGCAACCAAGCTGGTAAAATAGGTATTGCACACGCTAAAGCTAAACAAGTTCCAGACGCTATTAAAAAAGCTAATGAAATGGCAAGAAGAAAGTTAACTCACATTCCTTTAAGAGAAGGTAGAACAATACATCATGATGTTAGAGCAAAAGATGGTGCTGGAAAAATAGTTTTAAGAGCAGCATCCAAAGGTACTGGAATAATAGCTGGAGGTCCAGTTAGAGCAGTTTGTGAAGTATTAGGTGTTAAAGATATTGTTGCTAAATCTATGGGAACTTCAAATGCACATAATGTTATTAGAGCAACAATGAAAGCTTTATTAAAACAAAATTCACCAAAACAAATATCATCAATTAGAAATAAAAAAATTTCTGAGATTGTGGAAAAAAGAGGATAATGATTAATTTAAATTCAAAAGAAAAGATTATTAAATCTAAAAAGAGAGTTGGGAGAGGTATTGGATCTGGAAAAGGCAAAACATCTGGAAGAGGTGTTAAAGGTCAAAAATCTAGATCAGGTGTAGCTATAAAGAGTTTCGAAGGTGGTCAGATGCCTTTATACAGAAGACTGCCAAAAAGAGGTTTTAATTCTATATCAAAGCAGAATATTGCAATCATGAATTTAGAAAAAATCCAATTTTTCATTAATGAAAAAACTATAAACTCATCCGAAATTATTAACATGGAATTATTAAAAAAATTGAAATTGATAAACAAAAACTCACAAAAACTTAAAATTTTAGGGACAGGTGAGATAAAAGATAAAGTTAATATAGAAGCAGATTTAGCCTCTAAATCAGCAATAGAAAAACTAGAAAAAATTAGTGGATCTATTCAATTAAAAAAATAATTAAGTAATGAGTTCTTCATCATCAACGAGTGATTTAAGAAATAGAATACTATTTACGATATTTATTCTTGCTGTTTATAGATTTGGAACTTTTGTTCCACTTCCTGGTATTGATCCAGAACAGCTTAAAATCATGATGGAAGGTAATCAAAAAGGATTACTTGGGATGTTTAATGTATTTGCTGGTGGTGCAGTTAGCAGGATGGCTATTTTCGCACTTGGCATTATGCCATATATATCTTCAGCTATTATAGTTCAATTGATGACCGGTGTTTCAGAATATTTTAAGAATTTAAAAGCACAAGGTGAGACAGGAAGAGCAAAAATAACTCAGATTACTAGGTATGGAACTGTGTTATTGGCAACATTGCAAGGTTATGGTTTATCTGTTGGATTGGAGTCATCTGCTGACTTAGTTATTAACCCAGGAGTTTTTTTTAAATTAACAACAGTAACAACAATTGTTGCAGGAACAATGTTTTTAATGTGGCTAGGTGAGCAAATTACACAAAGAGGTATTGGAAATGGTATTTCTTTAATTATCTTTGCGGGTATTGTGGCTGAAATTCCTCGTGCATTGGTAACGACTTTTGAGCTTGGTAGAACTGGTGCTGTTTCAACATTTATGATTTTAGCAATTTTTGTTTTACTAATTTTAACAATACTTTTTGTTGTTTTTATGGAAAGAGCTCTAAGAAAGATATTGATTAATTATCCAAAAAGACAATTGGGAAATAAAATGTATGGAGGAGAGTCATCACATTTACCTTTAAAAATTAATCAAGCTGGGGTAATACCAGCAATATTTGCTTCAGCACTTTTATTATTACCAGTGACGTTTTCAAATTTTTCATTTTCAAACAATGAAACATTTTTAAATATAAGTTCCTATTTTACACAGGGCCAACCTTTGTACATGCTGTTATATGCTTCAGGAATTATATTTTTTACATTTTTTTATACAAATATTACTTTTAATCCAACTGAGACAGCAGATAATTTAAGAAAGTATGGCGGTTTTGTTCCAGGAATTAGACCAGGAGAAAGTACAGCTTTATATATAGAAAATATTTTAACAAAATTAACAACAATTGGAGCTCTATATCTAACTTTAGTTTGTTTATTGCCAGAATTTTTAATAGCAAATTATCCAATACCTTTTTATCTAGGTGGAGCTTCAATTTTAATTGTTGTAGTAGTTGCTATAGATACAGTAACTCAAATTCAAACAAGATTAATGAGTTCACAATATGAACAATTAATCAAGAAAACAAAATTTGGTAAATAAGTGAATATTATTTTATTTGGGCCTCCTGGCGCAGGTAAAGGCACCCAATCTAAACATCTAGTAAATAAACTGAAAAATTTTCAAATTTCAACTGGTGATATTTTAAGAGATGAGATTAAAAAAAATTCTGCTATTGGCAAACAAATAACTAATGATATGAATGATGGAATTTTTATAAGTGATGATATTGTTAATAAACTTGTAGAAAAATTAGTTCATGATCCTACCAAAAAAGGTAGATTTATATTTGATGGATATCCAAGATCATTAAGTCAGGCAAAAAATTTAGATCATTTACTTAATAATTCTAATCAAAAAATTGACCATATTTTTTTTCTGAATGTAAATAAAGAAACAATCATAAAAAGAATTGAAAAAAGAAAAGTTTTAGAAAATAGATCTGATGATGATATTAACACAATTCTTAAAAGGTATGACACCTATATGGAGACCACTAAACCTGTTCTAGAATTCTACTCTAAGAATCCAAACTTTCATGAGATAGATGGAATTCAGGAAATTGATGAAATAACAAGGAAAATTGACACTTTTATCAATGTTTAAGGCGTTGACTTTAAATAATCTTCTTATATAAACGTTTCAATTTTATCTCAAAAACTATGGCTCGTATCGCAGGTATTAATATTCCACAAAATAAACTTGTTCACATAGGTCTTACTTATATCTATGGAATAGGTGATAAATTTTCAAATCAAATCTGTTCTTCTCTTGAAATTCCTAGAGCCAAAAGAATAAACGAATTAACTGATGATGAAATATTAAAAATTAGAGAATACATTGACCAAAACTTTAAAGTTGAGGGTGATTTGAGAAGAGATTATTCACTAAGCATCAAAAGATTAATTGATCTTGCTTGTTATAGAGGAACTAGACATAGAAAAAAATTGCCAGTCAGAGGTCAAAGAACTAGATGTAATGCTAGAACAAGAAAAGGTAAAGCGATCGCAATTGCTGGAAAAAAATTAACCCCAACTAAAAAATAACTATGGCTAAAGCTGATAAAGTTGAAAATAAAGATCAGAAGGTAGAAAAATCTTCAAAGAAAAGTAATAAAAGCTCTTATTCAAAAAAGAAAAAAATTAAAAAGAATATTTTAAATGGTATCGCTTACGTACAATCAACATTCAACAATACGATAATTTCAATTGCCGATACTAATGGCAACGTAATATCATGGGCTTCTGCAGGACAAAAAGGATTTAAAGGTTCAAGAAAATCCACTCCATATGCTGCTCAAATTGCTGCTGACTCTGCAGCCTCAAAAGCTTTAGAATATGGAATGAAAACATTATCAGTTGAAGTTAAAGGACCTGGCTCAGGACGTGAAACAGCTTTAAGAGCATTACAAGCTAGAGGTTTTAAGATCTTATCAATTAAAGATACTACGCCAATGCCTCATAATGGAACTAGACCACCAAAAAAAAGGAGAGTTTAATGGAAGTCGAAAATGTAAATATAAAAAATTGGAAGTCATTAATAAAACCATCTAAACTAGATGTACAAATTAGTGATGATTTAACTCACGCAAAAATAATTGCTGAACCATTAGAAAAAGGGTACGGACTAACTTTAGGTAATTCACTTAGAAGAATTTTGCTATCATCTATTAGAGGTGCAGCTGTTACTTCGATCCAAATTGATGGAGTTTTACATGAGTTTACTTCAATTAAAGGAGTTAGAGAAGATGTAACTGATATAGTATTAAATGTTAAATCTTTAGCATTAAAATCTAATTCAGAAGGTACTAAAAAATTAGTTTTAGATGCCAAAGGACCTGGTGAAATTAAAGCTTCTGATATAGCCCCCGTAGCTGATGTTGAAATTCTAAATCCTGATTTAGTCATATGCAATCTTGATGAAAATACTAATTTTCATATGGAAATGAATGTTAATACTGGAAAAGGATACGTTCCAGCTGATTTAAATAAACCAGAAGAGCCACCACTAGGACTTATTGCGATAGACTCGTTATATAGTCCAGTTAAAAAAGTCTCATACTCAATAAGCACTGCAAGAGAGGGTAAAGCATTAGACTATGATAAATTAACTATGGAAGTTGAAACTAATGGAGCAATTTCAGCAGAGGATGCGGTAGCTTATTCAGCAAGAATTTTTCAAGATCAATTAAAGATGTTTGTTAATTTTGATGAACCTGTAGAGGCACCGGTTAAAGAAGTTTCAACAGAACCTGAGTTTAATAAAAATTTACTGAGAAAAGTTGATGAACTTGAACTATCAGTAAGATCTATGAATTGTCTCAAAAATGATAATATAATTTATATTGGTGATTTGGTGCAAAAATCCGAAGGAGAAATGTTAAGAACTCCAAATTTTGGAAGAAAATCTTTAAATGAAATAAAAGAAGTTTTAACTGGTATGTCTCTCTACCTAGGTATGGAAATACCAAATTGGCCGCCAGATAACATAGCAGAAATGTCCAAAAAATTAGAGGAAGCTATCTAATGAGACACAGAATGGCAAATAAGAAGTTAAACAGAACTTCTGAACATAGAAAAGCTCTTTTAAAGAATATGTTAAATTCTTTAATTAAATATGAGCAGATTAAAACTACTTTGCCAAAAGCTAAATTCTTAAAACCGCAAGCTGATAAAATTATTACACTAGGTAAGAAAGAAACATTGCAAACAACAAAAATGCTAGTTTCTCAACTTCAAGATATAAAATCTGCAAACAAAGTAAAAAAAACACTTTCAAAAAGATATGAAAAAAGAAATGGTGGATACACAAGAATTATAAAGGCTGGATTTAGATATGGTGATAATGCACCTATGGCTATTATAGAATTTGTTGATAGAGATGTAGAGGCAAAAAGAATAGATAAGCCAAAAAAAGATTCCAATAAAGAAACACAAAAAGCTGAAGAAAAGAAACAAGCAACAGCTTAATCTTTAAATCATGAAAAAGTCATATACCGTTGATGCAACGTGTAATGATATGCGTATTGATCGCTGGACAAGATTAAAAATTGGTAAAATACCACAAGGATTAATTGAGAAATATTTAAGGTCTGGAAAAATAAAGATTAATAAAAAAAAGATCAAAAGTTCAACTAAAGTTAAAACTAATGATATTATAAGTTTTTTTAATTTAGATTTTAAAGAACAAATAATTCAAAAGAAAATAAAATTTGAACCCTCAAAAGAAATTATTAAATCCAATGAGGATCAAATTATAGATAATAACGAAAATTTTGTAGTATTAAATAAAAGCTCAGGTATCTCTGTTCAAGGTGGAACTAAATCAAAAAAAAATTTAGTAGATATTTTTGCTAAGAGTGAAATATTTCAAGGCACAAAGCCATATTCAGTTCATAGATTAGACAAAGATACCTCAGGTGTTTTCATAATAGCTAAGACAAGACAATCTGCACAATTATTAACCTCTTTATTTAGACTTAGAAAAGTTCACAAAACATATTTAGCTATATGTCATGGAGAATTGAATAAAGATTTTGGAGAATGGAACGATGATCTTATAAGAT
Source organism: Pelagibacteraceae bacterium AG-325-F15 (assembly GCA_003282895.1). Classification (GTDB taxonomy): domain Bacteria; phylum Pseudomonadota; class Alphaproteobacteria; order Pelagibacterales; family Pelagibacteraceae; genus Pelagibacter. Next base: position 11,223 of record QBYI01000016.1, on the reverse strand, counting down.
ATGACGGTGAAAGAAAAATTTTAGAAAAAGCAAAAACAATTTATAGAGTTTTAGATAAAAATTCAGAAGCAAGTTTAGTTGAATTAAAACCTATTACTGGTCGAAAGCATCAACTTAGAAAACAATTATATGCTTTAGGACAACCAATATTTGGCGATATCAAGTATAAATTATCTAATTCTTCTAAAGGTTTAAATAAAAATTTAATGCTTCACTCATATCAGATTAAATTCATCATTGATGATGTTAAACATACTTATACAGCTTTACTGCCAGATTATTTTAGAAAATTATTAAAAACAAAAAGACTTAGATTTTCAGGTTTGAAATAAATTTTTCTACTAATAAATTATCTAAGTTTGAATAATCATTTTTTACTATATTCATTAAATTGGTAACACCTTTATCTTTAATTCCACATGGTATAATTTTTTTATATTGATTAAGATTATTATTTATATTTACCGAAAACCCATGGTAAGCAATCCATTTTTTTACTCTCACTCCAATTGCTGCAACTTTATTTATTGTTTTATTTTTTTTATACCAAATTCCAACATTATTTTTGTCTGAAAATGTTTCTATTTTATATTCTTTAAGAGTTTCTATAATTGTTTTCTCTATACAAGAAATAAATTTTCTAATGTCTTTTTTTTTTCTTAAATCTAAAACAAAATAACAAATTAATTGACCTGGCGCATGACAAGTTATTTTACCACCACGATTAGTTTTTATTAAATTTATAGAATTATCTAAAATTTCATGTTCTTTATAGCTTGTACCAGCTGTAAATATTTCATCATGTTCCAGTATCCAAATAAGTTCCTTACCTTTATTTTTGTATAAATTTTCCAATCTTCTTTCCAATAAATCTATTGCACTAAAATAATTTATTGGTTTTATTGACTTTTTGATCTCTATATTCATTTATAAATTGTATTATCTTAATTATCTATTAATAGTCCAATCTAAATTATAGGTAGATTTATGTCTTTAGTTAAAAAAATAAAAGATAAAAAAGTAAATTTTGAATTTAATAAAGAATATATAAAAGTTGTAACATCAAAAATCGCTAACAATGATGCTACTTTTATTACTAATTCTTTTAAAGAAATGCATCCAGCTGATGCAGCTGATATCATTGAGCATCTAAATCAATCAGATCGGGAGAGTTTAATAAAACTCAATAATTTTAAAATTGATCCTGAAGTTTTTGTTGAACTAAATGAGTCAATTCAAACAGAAATTATTACTTATCTTTCATCAGATTCAATTGTCTCTATTTTAACTAATCTTGAGTCAGATGATGCAATATCAATTTTAGAGAATGTACCTGAAGATGAAAAGAATAATATTCTTAGTTCATTACCCCCTAAAGATCGTTTCGCTCTATTGGAAAGTTTGAGCTATCCCGAAGATACAGCTGCAAGAATAATGCAGCGTGAATTTACAGCTATACCTAGTAATTGGTCTGTAGGTCAAACAATTGACTATTTGAGAGAAAATAAAGACCTGCCTGAAGAATTTTTAGAAATATTTATTATTAATGAAGAATTCAAACCAATTGGTACAGTTCCTTCTTCTCGTGTGCTAACCACATCAAGAGACACTAAAATGCTCTCGATTATGTCTGAGTCTCAACTACTAATACCAGTAGAAATGGATAAAGAGGAAGTTGCTAATTTATTTGAAAACTATAATTTAAATTCAGCTGCAGTTGTTGATAAAAATAATAAACTAGTTGGAATGATTATGAGTGATGATGTTCTAACTGTATTACAAGAAGAAGCTGAAGAGGATGCGTTGAGATTAGCTGGTGTAGGTGATGAAGAAATAACAGACGGAGTAATAACTAAAACTAAAAGAAGATTTAATTGGCTTTTATTAAATTTATTTACAGCTTTTTTAGCAACTTGGTGCATTAGTTTATTTGGTGCAACAATTGAACAGATGGTGGTATTAGCTTTTTTGATGCCTATAGTAGCATCAATGGGTGGTAATGCTGGAATGCAAACTTTAGCTGTGACTGTAAGAACAATAGCAACAAATGATTTAACAGAAAATAATTTTTCATCTAATGTTATAAAAGAATTTACTATTGGAATTTTAAATGGAATCATTTTTGCAGCCATAAGTGCTTTTATTGTTCAAATCTGGTTTCAAGATAATACTCTTTCAATTATAATTTCAATTTCAATGGTATTAACGATGATAATAGCTGGTCTTTTTGGTATTTTAATTCCTGTGACACTTAAAAAAATGAATATTGATCCTGCAATTGCATCAAGTGTATTTGTGACTACAATTACTGATGTAATAGGCTTTGTATCTTTTTTAGGTGTAGGTGCATATTTTCTATAAATTTAAAAATTATCAATTAATCTTATTTCTTTAAAATAATAAGCCAAAAATATTCTAGAACCCTTATATTTGTTTGATTTAGATAGATTTTTAATACTTCTATTCTCCAAATATTCAATTTTTATATTAAAAAAATTTTCAATTTCTTTTTTTGATTTTTGTAAAAATCTATTAATTTCTCTTATATTTTTAATTTTTATTTTAAGTTTTAAAAATTTATTCGAAATTTTTTCAACTTCTTTTAATTCTTTTTTAGTTAATAAAAAATTTCTTGATGATAAAGCTAATTTATTTTTATTTCTTATTGTTTTGCATCCAATAACTTTTGTATTAAACTTTTTTTCAATAAATTTTTTAACTAAAAAAAGTTGTTGAAAATCTTTTTCACCCATAAATATTTTTTTAGGCTTAATTAGTTTTGTTAATCTATTCATAACATCTAAGACACCCTCAAAATGTCCATTTCTAAATTTTGCACAAAGAATTTTGTATTTTTTTTCAATTTTTATGTTTGATTGTTTATTGTTTTCATAAATATCTTTAAATTTAGGAATATAAACATAATCCAATTTTTTAATTCTTTTTAAAATAGTTAAATCATTATTAATATTTGAAGGATAGGATTTATAGTCTTTTATTTTATCAAATTGTTTTGGATTAACAAATATACTCACTATAGTTTTTTGGTTTGATTTAATTGATCTATTAATTAGCGAAATATGACCTTTATGAATTCCACCCATTGTAGGCACAAACCCAATATCACTAAATGGCCTTATTTTTTTGATCAATGCTTGATTGTTTAATAAAATTTTCATTTGTATTAAAATATTTAATAAGTAAAACATTTAAATGATTAAACAAGCTATTATTCCTCTAGCCGGACTTGGTACCCGATTGCTGCCTTTAACTAGTGTATTTGCAAAAGAACTTTTACCTATTAATGGAAAACCAGGATTAGAATATATAATAAATGAATGCATTGATGCAGGTATTACACAAATAATCTTCATTATATCAAAAAGAAAAAAGATGATTAAAAAGTATTTTTATAATGATAAATTTTACAAAGAATTGATCCAAAAGAAGAACGATCCAAGAGTAGTAGGAGAATATCAAAAAATTTTGAAATACAGAAAAATGATAAAGTTTGTTTATCAAAATAAACCAAAAGGAACAGGTGACGCAGTTCTTAAAACTAAAAAATATATTAAAGATAAATATTTCTTAATGTTGTTGCCTGATGATCTTATAATTAAAAAAAACTGTTCTAAATCCATGATACAAACTCATTATAAATTTAAATCCTCAGTAATGGCAAGTATGAGTGTTAATAAGAAAACTGTTTCCAGATGGGGAATTTATAAAATTAATAAAAAACTAAATATGACTGATTATTTGATTAAAGGTGTTATTGAAAAACCTAAAATAAAAGAAGCTCCATCTAATAAAGCTGTTATAGGAAGATATATATTACCTAAAAAAATCTTTACTAAATTAAAAAATTTGAGGCCTAGTAAAGGAGGTGAAATTCACATTACAGATGCAATTCAATTATTGATTAATGATAAGGAAAAATTTGTAGCTCACAACTTTACTGGAAAATATTTAGATTGTGGAACAATGGATGGATATATCAACTCATCGAAGGAAATTGCAAAATTATGAAGCTTTGCATGATAGGTACGGGTTATGTTGGTTTAGTGAGTGGCGTATGTTTTTCTGACCTAGGAAATACAGTCTATTGTGTGGATAAAGATAAGAAAAAAATAGATTTATTAAATGACGGTATAGTTCCTATTTATGAGCCTGGTTTAGAGGAGATTCTAAAAAAAAATCAAAGACAAAAAAGATTAATTTTCACATCAGATTTAAAAATAGCTGTAAAAAATTCTGATATTATTTTTATTTGTGTTGGCACTCCTACAAAGAAAAATAGTAATTCTGCTGATTTAAAATATGTATTTAAAGTAGCTAGAGAATTAAAAAAAGTAATAACAAAATATAAGATTATAATAACAAAATCTACAGTCCCAGTTACTACTGGCGATAAGATTGAAAAGATATTAATTAAATTAAAAAACAAAAAACTAGTTGATGTTGTTTCTAATCCAGAATTTTTAAGAGAAGGCGAAGCTATTAGAGATTTTTCCAATCCTGATAGAGTTATAATTGGAACAGAGAGTAAAAAAGCCAATAGAATTTTAAAGTCCCTTTATTCACCTATAACTAAAAAAAATAGCAGATATTTTAATACTTCTCGAAGAGGTGCCGAGTTAATCAAATACGCTTCAAATGCCTTTTTAGCTACAAAAATTTCATTTATAAATGAATTAGCTAATTTGTCTGAAAAAGCTAGAGTAGATATTAAAGATATTTCTTTAGGAATGGGTTCAGATCAACGAATTGGGGATAGATTTTTAAGAGCTGGTCCAGCTTACGGTGGATCTTGTTTTCCAAAAGATACTCGAGCTTTAATTGATACTGCTAAAAAATTTAAAACTGATTTATCTATTGTTAATAGTGTTGTTACATCTAATGAAAAAAGAAAAATAATTCTTACAAAAAGACTTGAGAAAATTCTCAAAAATAAACTTAAAAATAAAGTAGTCACTTTTTTAGGTGTAACTTTTAAACCGAATACAGATGATATGCGTGAAGCATCCAGTATTCCAATGATTAAATATCTAAATAAAAAAAATACTCAAATAAGATATTATGACCCATCAGGTGAAAAAGATGAATTTAGAAAATTAAAGAACGTTAAATATTGTAAAAATATTTCTTCTGCGTGTCTAAACAGTGATTTAATTGTTTTACATACAGAATGGAATGATTTTAGATTATTAAATTTCAAAAAATTAGTAAAAAAAGATAATTTTAAAATTTTTGATATGAGAAATATATACTCTCCAATTAAAATGAAAAATCAGAAAATTGATTACTTTTCAATTGGAAGATAAATATTAATTTAATTCAAAAATAGCATCAACCTCAACAGATACACCCAGTGGAAGACTGTTAGTGCTTACTGCTGCTCTAGTATGCATCCCTGCTTCACCAAATATTGAAGCTATCAAGTCTGATGCTCCATTAATTACTTTTGGTTGTTCAGTAAAATTTTCAGTTGAATTAACAAATCCTGTTAGTTTAATACACGATTTAACTTTAGATAAATCACCTTCACACGCATTTCTTACTTGAGCAACAATACTTAATCCACATCTTTCTGCAGCTTTATAGGCTTCTTCTGTGTTAAGATCTTTACCCACTTTTCCTTTTATTAATTCTCCATCTGAAGACATTGAGATTTGTCCTGAAATAAAAAGTAATTTACCAGAAATTTTTGTTGCAACATATGATCCAACAGGAGCTTTTGCTTCTGGTAATTCTATTTTCAGTTCTTTAATTTTTTCTTCATAACTCATTTATTAATCCCTTTTTTTTAATTTATTAGTAATTTTATTTTTTGTTTCGCTTAATTTTATTTTTATCTTTTTTGTTCTATTTGATGTATTTTTCTTTAAATCAGATGCTTTTTCAATAGTTTTTTCCTTAATATTAACAGTACTACATTTTATGAATTCCTTTGAAATTTTTTTCATTCCGGCACATTTTTTTTCCTCTGATTTTACTGGAATAGTAAAGAAAAATAGAATGAATAATATAGAACTTAAAAATTTCATTTCTTTTTCTTTTTTTTATTTTTTTTACTTTTATCGTATTCTTTTCTTTTCTCTATAAGGATCAAGGCTTCTTCCATCGTAAGTTCTGTAGGATCTTTTTCTTCAGGTATAGTGGCATTTAAGGACTTATATTTTATATAGGGCCCATATTGACCTTTCATTACTCTTACTGGCTTTTTATCTTCTGGATGTTCCCCTAAATCTTTAATGATTGAGGCAGACATTCTTCCTGGTTTTGCTTCAGCTATTAATGTAACTGCTCTATTTAATCCTATTGAGAATATTTCCTCAATATTTTCTATCCTTGCAGATTTATTTTCACATTTTAAATAGGGTCCAAATCTTCCTGTATTTAAAAAGATTTCTTTTTGATTTTCAGGATTAATACCAAGTGATTTTGGTAATGAGCATAAAAATTGAGCTTTTTCGAGATCAATACTTTTAAGCTCTAATCCTTTAGGTATTGAAACATTTTTTAAAAGTTCATTAACATCTTTATGTTTTTTAACTTTCTTTTTCTTTTTAGTTGTTTTTTCTTCAGTTAATTCTTCTAATATTTTTTCGTATTGTAGATAAGGGCCAAATCTTCCATTTTTGAGGAAAATGTCATTTCCATTTTCGTGTTTACCAATAAATTTTGGTTCTGCTAACTGAGCTTGTGCAGCAGCTTTTGCTTTAGATAGTGGTCTAGTAAATTTGCATTCAGGATAATTTGAGCATCCAATGAATGCACCACCTCTAAAACTATTTTTCAAACTCAAAGATCCTGTTTCGCATAATTGACATTTTCTTACAACTTTTCCATCAGCATCTTTGTCAAATATTAATGTTCCTAGACTTTCATTTAATAAATCTAAAACCTCTCTAGTTCTTTTTTCTTTTACCTCTGAAACATTGTTATTAAAATCCTTCCAAAACATCTCTAAAACTTTTATCCAACTTTCTTTACCTGTTGTTATTTCATCTAATTGATCCTCTAATCCTGCTGTAAAATTATAATCAACATATTTAGAAAATAATTTTTCTAAAAAAGCAGATATTAGTTTTCCTCGGTCTGTTGGAAAAAATCTTTTATTTAATATTTCTGCATATCCACGATTTGCAATAGTTGATATGATACTTGCGTAAGTAGAAGGTCGACCTATTCCAAGCTCTTCTAATTTTTTTACAATACTTGCCTCAGAATATCGTGGAGGTGGTTGTGTAAAGTGTTGTTCATCTATAAGTGACTCAATATTAATTGGCCCTTTTTTCATTTCTGGCAGGATTGTTTCATCTTCATCTTTACTTAAACTTGGAAATACTTTCAAATAACCGTCAAATTTTAGTACAGAACCACTAGACTTACATATTGTTTTATTGTCTACAGAAGTTATAGTAATTGTATTCCTATCAAATTTTGCTGTTTCCATTTGTGATGATAATGCTCTGGTCCATATTAAATTGTAGAGTTTTTGTTGATCTGTACTTAAATATTTTTTTACAGAATCTGGTGACCTAGTTATATCAGTAGGTCTTATTGCTTCGTGAGCCTCCTGGGCATTTTTTGCTTTTTTACCTGAGTAATTAAGAGGATTTTCGGGAAGATATTCTTTTCCGTACTGATTATTAATAAAATCTCTAAAATTAGAAACAGCATCTTTTGAAATATTAGTTCCATCAGTTCTCATATAAGTAATTAAACCTATTGTCTCTCCATCAATTTCAATACCTTGATATAACCTTTGAGCAATTTGCATTGTTCTAGATGCCCCAAAACCTAATCTGCTTGAAGCTACCTGTTGTAAAGTTGATGTAGTAAATGGACCAGATGGATTTCTGCTAATAATTTTTGAAGAAATATCACTTATATTAAACTTTTGATCTTTAATCTTTTCTATCGCTTTATTAATTTCGATTTTATTTTTAAAGGAAAATTTTTCTATTTTATTTCCATTTAATTGAGAAATACTTGCCATAATGAGATTATTTTTTTCATCTTGAAAATTAACACTTAAAGTCCAAAATTCCTCGGGATTAAAAGACTCTATTTCATGTTCTCTCTCTGTTATAAGTTTTAATGCTACAGATTGTACTCTACCAGCTGATTTTGATCCTGGTAATTTTGTCCAGAGAATAGGTGAGATGTTAAAGCCAACTAAGTAATCAAGAGCTCTTCTTGCCATATAAGCATCGACTAGCAAAGGCTCAATTTGTCTAGGGTTATCAATACCATGTGTGACTGCTTTTTTTGTAATTTCATTAAAGACCACTCTCTCAACTGCTTTATCCTTTAAAAGCTTTTTTTCGCTTAAGTACTCTTTTACATGCCATGCTATTGCTTCTCCTTCACGATCTGGGTCTGTTGCTAAAATAATTTTTGATGAGTCTTTTGCTGCATCAGTAATTTCTTTTAAATATTTTTTTGAAAAACTATCAACTTCCCATTCCATCTTAAAATTTTGGTCAGGATCAACTGATCCATTTTTTGATGGCAAATCTCTTATATGCCCATAACTTGCTAAGACAGTGTAATTGTCACCCAAATATTTATTTATTGTTTTAGCTTTTGCTGGACTCTCAACTATGACTAGATTCATTATTTTATCAAACTACTCAAAAGTCTTTGATAGTCAAATTAATAAATTTTAGTCTTATTTTCCTCTTTATTTCTAAGTCGTTTAATATTTTCTCTATGAGTGTAAAAGATCAAAATGAACATTATTCCAAAAAAAACAACATCTGTTATCTGACCTGAAATAATTAAGTAAATCGGAATTGATAAAGAACCAATTATTGATGATAAAGAGGAGTATTTAAATATTAAAAATATTATTCCCCAACTTAAAATAAAAATTACTCCCAATATTATATTTATTGAAAATAAAATTCCTACGTAAGTTGCAACACCTTTACCTCCTTTGAATTTAAGCCATAAAGGAAATACATGCCCTAAAAAAGCACATAACGATGCAATATATATAAGTTCTGGATAATTTATCTTCACATAAATAACTGGAATTATTGCCTTAGCCATATCTAAGATTAATGTGGAATAGCCGATTAATTTATTTCCCGTTCTTAAAGCATTAGTAGCTCCAATATTACCAGATCCAATTTCTCTAATATCTTGCTTTAAAAAAATTTTTGTTAAAATATATCCAAATGGTATTGATCCCATTAGATATGAAATTATTCCAACAATTAAATATTCCATTGTTATATTTTAAATAATTCCTTACCTTTTACAAAGGTATTAGTAACTTTACCCTGCAATTTCTTATCTTCTATTGAAGTATTTTTTGATTTTGAAATTAAATTTTCTTTTTTTACAATCCAAGGTTTATCTAAATCTAAAATGCAAAAATCTGCATCATTTCCTATCGTAAGATTTCCTTTATTTATTCTAAGAATTTTTGCAGGATTTGATGTTAATGCTTGAATTATGGTTTCAAGTTTGACGGAACCATTGTGGTATAATTTTAGGCTTAGTGATAATAATGTTTCAATTCCAGATGCTCCAGTCGCAGCTTGTGAAAAAGTTAATCTTTTCGACTCTTCATCTTCAGGTTTGTGATCTGATACAATTACATCAATAGTTTTGTCTTTTAACCCTTGAACTAATGCTTCTCTATCTTCTTCTTTTCTAAGTGGTGGTGATAATTTTAAAAAGGTTTTAAAATCACCAATATCATTCTCATTCAATGAGAGATTATTTACTGATACGCCACAAGTAAATTTGATATCTTTTTTTCTCTCTTTAATTATTTCAACTGATTTTGCAGATGAAAGCTGAGAAATGTGGTATCTACATTTATTTTTCTCAAGTAATGTTAAGTCTCTTTCAATAATTATTCTTTCTGCAATATCTGGTATACTTGATAACCCAAGTTTGGTTGCAATTATTCCAGAATTAATCATTCCATTTTTAGAAAGATGATAATCTTCCGCATGTTGCATGATTAAACAATCCAAATCTTTTGCAGAATTCATTATTCTGGACATTAAGTTTGTATTTTGTATTGTTTTGACACCATCCGTGAAGGCTATTATTCCTTTTCTTGCCAACAATCCAAATTCTGTCATGTTGGTCCCTTCGATATTTTGTGTAAGTGACGCGCAAGGGAATATATTTATTTTAGATTTATCTCTACCTCTTCTTTTTAAGAAATCTACAATTGAAACATTATCTATTATTGGATTTGTATTTGGCATGGTCACAACCGACGTAACTCCGCCCGATAATGCTGCATTACTTAGGGTTCTAAAATTTTCTTTATACTCATACCCTGGCTCACCCACAAAAACTCTCATATCAACAATACCAGGAATTAAATATTTTCCTTTTAAATCGATAAGTTTTTCCCTGGTAGGTAAATTATTTACATTTACTTTTTTGCCGATAGCTTCAATTTTTCCATCTTCACTAACTATTAAACCTCCATTTTCATTAATAGAATTATGAGGATCTAAAATATTTCCATTTATAAAATATTGTTTTTTCATTTACTCACAAAAAATTTTTAAACACGCCATCCTAACAGCCACACCTAGCTCAACTTGTTCTTTAATTACACTTTTATTTATATCGTCAGCTAATCTTGTATCAATTTCAATTCCTCTATTCATTGGACCAGGATGCATTATAATTGCATCTTGTTTTGCATGATCTAGCTTGTCGGGTGTTAAGCCATAATATTCATAATATTCTCGATTTGATGATAAAAATGAACTGGTCATTCTTTCATTTTGAAGTCTTAACATCATCACAATATCACAATCCTTTAGTCCTTTTTTCATATCGGTAAAAGTATTTACTCCAAATTTTTCAATTTCTTTTGGCATAAGATTGGATGGTGCTACAATATTTACTTCAGCACCTAACATAGTTAATAAATAAATATTAGATCTAGCTACTCTTGAATGAAGAATATCTCCACAAATTGCAATTCTTAACCCCTGAATTTTATTTTTCCTGTTAATTATTGTTAAAGCATCTAGTAAAGCTTGAGTAGGGTGTTCTCGTCTTCCATCTCCTGCATTTAATACTGCACAATTTACTTTTTGGGATAAAAGATTACACGCACCTGAGTCTTGGTGTCTTATTACAATGATATCTGGATGCATTGCATTTAAAGTCATTGCTGTATCAATTAATGTCTCACCTTTTTTGATTGCTGAATTTCCCATGTTCATA
>QBYI01000015.1 GCA_003282895.1 Pelagibacteraceae bacterium AG-325-F15 | reverse complement strand
ACTAATATCACCTAATTGGCCAGGTTGGTCAGGTAGTGAAATCCAGAGTGTAGTATTATATTTTTTTGTTCTTTCTTCTTTTTGCTCACCCTTATCATGCCAGTATCTTCTTATAGCTGATCTAGCCTTACCTGTTTTTGTTGTGGGTATCCAGTGTAATGACGGTGACTGATTTTTAGAAGTAATTATATTAACTCTATCACCATTTCTTAAAATATCTTGCAACTCAGATTTATTTCCATTTATTTCACATCCAATTGCAGTGTTGCCAATTTTAGTATGAACAGCATACGCAAAGTCTATTGGTGTTGCATCCTTTGGTAATTTAATTACAGAGCCTTTAGGAGTAAAACAAAATACATTTTCCTGAAACATTTGAAGCTTGGTATATTCATATGAGTGCTCAGGATTTTCGTTTTTTTCAATAATTTCTACTAAGTCTTTTAACCAATCATATTCTTTCCAGCTTAATGAATTAAATCTTTCAGATGATTTATACTGCCAATGGGATGCAACTCCTCTTTCGGCAAATTCATGCATCTCCTTAGTTCTTATTTGAATTTCAACAGGCTTTTTATTTGAACCTATTACTGCTGTATGTATTGATTTATATCCATTTATTTTTGGTGAAGAAATATAATCTTTAAATTTTCCAGGTATACAATTCCATTTTTTATGAAATATACCTAATGTCTTGTAGCAATCATCTATGTTATGTAAAATTATACGAAAACCAATTATGTCAGTTACTTGTTCTAAAGATACTCTTTTTTTTTGAACTTTTCTCCAAATTGAAAAAGGTGTTTTTTCTCTTCCATAAATTTCAGCATTGATGTGGTTATCATTTAAAATTTCACTTAATTCAAATGAGAGTTCTTCAAAAATATCTTTTTTATCTAATTTGATTTCATCAAGCCTTTTCTTAATTAATTTTCTTGCATCATTATTTAAAATTTCAAAAGACAAATCCTCTAATTCATCTCGAATTCTGTGCATTCCCATTCTATCAGCCAATGGAGCATAAATTTCCATAGTTTCTTGTGCTATTCTTTTTCTTTTGTCCTCTTTAGGTATTGCTTTAATCGTTCTCATATTGTGAAGACGATCTGCAATTTTAACTAATAAAACTCTTATATCTTTTGATGTAGCTAAAATTAATTTTCTAAAATTTTCTACTTTTGAGTTAGCTCCAGCTGTATTTTCAAATACTGATATCTTCGTAACGCCATCTACTAATTCGGCAACTTCATCACCAAATTCAGTTTTAATTGTATCATAGGTAGCAAAAGTATCTTCTATAGTGTCATGTAATAACCCTGTTGTGATAGTTGCACTATCCAATTTTAAATCTGTAAGAATATTTGCTACTTCAATTGGATGAACTGAGTAAGGATCACCAGAAGCTCTTTTTTGATTTTGATGAGCTTTTACAGCAAAATTATAAGCTTTATCTAGTCTCTCCGGATTTAAAAATTTATTATATCCTTTTACTTTATTTATTAATTCATTTGAATTGAGCATATTTAATTATAACATTAATTTAAAATTTATTTAATAGACCTAATGTCTTTATTTGGTAAGGAAAAAATCAATTTTTTGATATTAGTCTTCGTTATTGGATGATACCAATTCTTTTCGATCTCAAATAATGGGATAAGTACAAAGTTTCTTAGATGCATCATTTTATGTGGGAGGACTAAGCCATTTCTTCTAATTTTTCCGTCAAAATCAATTATATCAATATCACATTCACGTGGGGAATTTTTTGGAGTTTTTTTTCTTCCTAACTTAGACTCAATAGATTTACATATGCCTAATAATATTTCTGGTTCATGAGTACATTTAGCTTTAACAACTATGTTTATAAAATCAGGATTTTTTGGATTTGGCCAAGAAGGAGTATTATAATAACTTGATACTGAAATTAAATTTATATTGTTTTCAATTAAAAGAGATTTTGCTTTTTCAATATTATCTTTTTTATTACCTAGATTAGAACCTATTCCTAAATAAATTATTTTAGCTTGTTTTCCTGATGTATCTAGCTTTGTCACGGTTCCAATCTCTATTTTTTTTTGTTGCTCTTTTATCAAATTGTTTTTTTCCTTTTGCAACAGCTAACTCAATTTTGGCTTTACCTTTTTTAAAATACATTTTTGTTGGAACTATCGTAAAGCCATCTCTTTGCATTTTACCAATTAATTTGTTTATTTCTCTTTTATTAAGCAAAAGTTTTCTTTCATCTGTTGGATTATGACTCGAATAACTTGCCTGCTTATATTGAGCTATATGAGCATTAATTAAAATCAATTCTCCATTTTTTTCTATAGCATAAGACTCTGCTATATTAACTTTGCCGTCTCTGATTGATTTAATCTCCGAACCTTTTAAAACTATTCCTGCCTCCAAAAGATCTTCAAAAAAATAGTTAAAACTAGCTTTTCTATTTAAACAGATTATTTTTAAACCAGGGTTGGTCTTTTTGTTCATTAAATCAATTTTGCAGACTGCAGTGTTTCTTTGACAATATTTTGAGTCTTGTCAGTTACCTTGACCAGTGGCAGTCTAACTTCATCGTCACATAAATTCATCAATTTGGCTGCAAATTTCACAGGACTTGGATTGCTCTCTACAAACATCGCATCATGAACAGGTTGTAAAATATCATCTAATTTTTTAGCTTCGATTAAATCATTTTCATTTTTTGAAACTGAAAATTTTTGAAAATTTGAACAAAGTTTTGGAGCAATATTTGCTGTTACACTAATTGCACCTACCCCCCCTCTTTTGTTAAACTCAAAAGCATTTTCATCATTTCCTGTCATTTGAATAAACTCTTTTCCCATCTTTGATAATTGTTGATCTACTCTATCTAAATTTCCAGTTGCATCCTTTACACCAACAATATTCTTCAATTCAAATAGTCTTGCCATTGTATCAACAGACATATCAATAACAGATCTACTCGGTATATTGTAAATGATGATTGGTATTCCGCATTTATCATTTATGGCTTTATAATGTTGATATAAACCCTCTTGGGTTGGCTTATTATAATAAGGTGTTACAATTAGTGCTCCATCTGCACCAGCTTTTTCAGCATGAGAAGTTAAAGAAATTGCTTCTTCTGTTGAATTAGACCCTGTTCCAGCTATTACAGGGATTTTACCTTTGCTTTCTTTTATACATAAATCAATAACTCTTTGATGTTCATCATGACTAAGTGTTGGTGACTCCCCTGTTGTTCCAGCAGGCACCAATCCACTAGTTCCATTATCCATATGAAAATGGATTAATTTTATATAAGCTTCCTCATCAAGACCATTATTTTTAAATGGAGTAATTAAAGCAACATTTGATCCTTTGAACATAAATACTTATAACATAGTTTATAGATTCATATACTAAAAGATTATGCTTAAACAATTATTTTTTATAAGTTTGGTAATATCAATCATAGTGAATATTAATAATCTTTCAGCTGAAACATCGATACTAATTCCTTTAAAAAAGCCATCATTAACAGATGAAGAAATAGTAAAAAAATTAACACAAAATATTCTTATACCAATTAAAAAACCAAATAAAATTAAAGAAATAAAAGTTATTGAAAAAAAAATTACAAAAATTGTTAAAAGAACTGAAGATAAAAAACTATCATTCAAAATTCCAAAAAAAAAACCTTCAATACCTGGTGTCACTACTTCACGTAGTGCCAAAATATCAAAATACTACAGCAAAAAAGATTTCAATATTGCAAGAAAAGCTATATCTGAAATGCAGAAAAGTAGATGGACTTCTTCTTTAAAGATTGCAAAAAAAGCAAAAGATAAATCTATATATAATTTTATTAAGTGGAGATACCTATTAACAACAGGAAATCAGGCGTCTTTTTATGATTATAAAGTTTTTATTGATCGTAATAATCAATATCCAAGGATAGATAGATTAAGATATTTAGCAGAACACAAATTATCAACATCAAAAGTATCTCCAAAAAAAATAATTAATTGGTTTGCTGACAAAGATCCACTAAGTGGATATGGGCAAATGATATTAGGAGAAAGTTTAGTATTAATAGGTGAAAAATCGAGAGGAACAGATCTGATTAAAAAAGGATGGATTACAGCAAGTATATCTAAAAATGAATTAAAATTTTTCAGAAAAAAATTTAAGAAATATCTTAATGCAGATGATTATGTTAAAAGAGCAGATTATTTAGCATGGAATAATAAATATTGGGATCTAAGAAGATTAACCAGATATTTACCTAAAGATTACGAGCTTTTGTATACTGCAAGGCATATCTTAATGAGCAAAGGTTATGGTGTAGACCAAGCAATTAAAAACGTTCCAGAAAAATTTAAAAATGATGCTGGCTTAAATTATGATCGCTTAAAATGGAGAAGAAAAAAAGGACGTGTTGACTCTTCTGTTGAAATTTTAATGAAGATTAAAAATGATAAAGATTATCTAGTGATGCCAGAAAAATGGTGGAAAGAGCGAGAAATAATTTCTAGAAAATTAATTTATAAAAAAAAATATGAATTAGCTTATAAAATTACTAGTGAACACGGTATGATTGAAGGTGCTGAATTTGCTGAAGCTGAATGGATGAGTGGATGGATAGCTTTAAGTTTTTTAAAAGATCCTTTAATAGCAAAAGATCATTTTCATAATTTCTATAAAAATGTGGGTTATCCAATTAGTACATCTAGAGGTGCTTTCTGGCTTGGAAGAACTTATGAAAAACTTGGTAATAAAGTTCAATCACTTAAATGGTATCAGGAAGCATCAAAATATCTCACTACATACTATGGCCAGTTAGCATTTTTAAAATTAAATCCTAACGGCAAATTTACACTTAGTAATGATATGGAGGTTGATAATAAATATAGATATATTTTTTATAACAAAGAGTTAGTTAAGATAGTTTATTTACTAGATGAACTTAAAAAAGATAAATACACAAAATATATTTTAAGACATCTTGCAAATGATAACATTAAAAGAGGAAGTGAAGTACTTGCTGCTGAATTAGCAACTAATATTGAAAGATATGATTTTGCAATTCAAGTTTCTAAAATAGCCTCATATCAAAAGAGATTTCATAATCAATTTAACTATCCAATTATAAGTACACCTAAAACTATTAATGGAAGAAAAATTCCAGAAAGTGCTTTTATATTATCAATTATTAGACAAGAAAGTGAATTTGATTTAAGTGCTAATAGCCATGCCGGTGCAAAAGGATTAATGCAATTAATGCCTTACACTGCAAAAATTGTTTCAAAGCAAGCTAGACTTCCATATTCAAAATCAAGATTAACTACTGATCCAGAATATAATATTAATTTGGGGTCTCATTATATTGCAGGATTAATACTTCAGTATGACGGTGCATACCCTTTTGCTACAGCTGCTTACAACGCGGGTCCTAATAGGGTTAAATATTGGAAAAAAATAAATAAAGATCCCCAAAAAAAACAGGTTGATTATATTGATTGGGTTGAGTTGATTAAATTTAGAGAAACTAGAAACTATGTACAGCGTGTATTAGAAAACTATAACGTCTATAGGTATATATTAGAAAAAAAACCTATAATTATGAAAGACTTTTTTAAAGACCAGCCATTATATTAATGGCGGAAGAGGAGGGATTCGAACCCTCGGTACAAGTTTCCTCGCACGGTCATTTAGCAAACGACTGGTTTCAGCCTCTCACCCACTCTTCCACTGCGACATTGATATAACCGATTGTATTGAATATTCAATATTTATAAAGTAATTATTGCGTAATAATGAAAAACAAATACTCGATATTTTCACTAATTAAAAATGCTTTTAGCTATCATGAAAATTGGCAAAAAGCATGGAAAGATCCACAACCCAAAAAAGAATATGATGCTGTAATTGTTGGTGGTGGTGGTCATGGATTAGCAACTGCTTACTATTTAGCAAAGAAACACAATATGAAAAATATTGCTGTTGTTGAGAAAGGTTGGATTGGTGGAGGAAACACTGGACGTAACACTACAATTATTAGATCAAATTATTTATGGGACGCTAGTGCTGGTCTATATGATCATGCATTAAAAATATGGGAAGGTCTATCGCAAGAATTAAACTATAATGTTATGTTTAGTCAAAGGGGTGTTATGAATCTTGCTCACAATCTACAGGATGTCAGAGACTTAAAAAGAAGAACACATGCAAATAGATTAAATGGAATTGATGCAGTTTATTTAAATACTGAACAAGTTAAAAAATTTTGCCCAATTATTAATACTTCACCTGATATAAGATATCCTGTCTTAGGTGGAACACTTCAAAGAAGAGCTGGTACTGCAAGGCATGATGCTGTTGCTTGGGGTTACGCCAGAGGTGCTGATGAGATGGGTGTTGATATTATTCAAAACTGTGAAGTAAAAGGAATTAAAAGAAATGGTGACAGCGTAGAAGGAATTGAAACAACAAAAGGATTTATTAAAACTAATAAAGTTGGTGTTGTTGCTGCAGGTCACTCAAGTGTTATTGCTAATATGGCAGGGTTAAGATTACCGCTAGAAAGTAAACCGTTACAAGCTTTAGTTTCTGAACCAGTAAAACCAATAATTGATACTGTTGTAATGTCAAATGCTGTACATGCTTATGTTAGTCAGTCTGATAAAGGTGAGCTAGTTATAGGTGCAGGAACAGACGATTACGTTTCATATTCTCAAAAAGGAAGTCATCAGATAGTTGAAGGTACACTAAATGCTATATTAGAACTTTATCCAATTTTTAGCCGAATGAGAATGTTGAGACAATGGGGAGGCATAGTTGATATTTGCCCTGATGCTAGTCCAATATTGAGTAAAACTTCAATAAAAGGTTTATATTTTAATTGTGGTTGGGGCACCGGTGGATTTAAAGCAACTCCAGGATCAGGAGATTTATTTGCTCATACAATTGCAAATGATGAGCCACATAAACTTAATGCTGCATTTAATCTAAATAGATTTGTTAGCGGAGATCTTGTTGACGAACATGGAGCTGCAGCTGTTGCTCACTAATGTTTATAATTAATTGTCCTTATTGTGGAGAACGAGATCAGCAAGAATTTAAGGCTGGCGGTGAAGCACACATAGAAAGACCAAAACAACCTACTGAATTAAGTGATGATGAATGGGCAGAGTATTTATTTATGAGAAAAAATATTAAGGGTGTTCAGTTTGAAAGATGGAACCATGCACATGGATGTAGAAAGTGGTTCAATATGGTCAGAGACACTTCTAATGATGAAATCAAATTAGTTTATAAAATGGGTGAAAAACCTCCGTTAGAATAATATGTCAGCAAATTTAAGAGTTAAATCTAGTGAATTTATAGATGAAACGCATAGAATTTCATTTAAGTTTAATGGTAAAACTTATTATGGATTTAAAGGTGATACTTTAGCTTCCGCTCTACTCGCTAATGATGTTCATTTAGTAGGAAGAAGTTTTAAATATCATAGACCAAGAGGAATTATGACTGCTGGCTCAGAAGAGCCAAATGCAATTGTTCAAGTTAATGATAATACGAATAGAACAGAACCTAATGTTAGAGCTACAGAAGTTGAAATTTATGAAGGTTTAGAGGCATCAAGTCAAAATTGTTGGCCAAACGTTAATTTTGATATTGGAGGAATAAATAATATCATTTCTCCATTTTTACCTGCTGGTTTTTATTATAAAACTTTCATGTGGCCAACTAACTTTTGGGAAAAATATGAGTTTTTCATTAGGCACTCAGCTGGTTTAGGTAAATCACCAACTGAGAAAGATCCAGATATTTATGATCATAGAAATATTCATTGTGATGTTTTAGTTGTTGGAGCAGGTATATCAGGAATATTAGCTGCAAAAAATGCAGCTAAAAATAATTTAAAAACTTTATTGATTGAAGAAAAAAACGAGCTAGGTGGTGCAACCATTAATCAAAATAGAGAGTTCAATAAAATTGATAATCAAAGTTCATCTGATTGGATCAAAAAAGAAATAAATGAGCTTAAGAATATTAGTAATCTAGAAGTTAAAACAAGAACAAGTGTGGCTGCTTATCATGGATATAATTATTTATTGGCTAGAGAAAATCTAACAGATCATTTAGAAAAAAAAGATAAAAATAATAAAGTAAGACAAAGACTTTTAAAAATTAGAGCTAAAAGAGTAATTCTTGCAACTGGTGCTTTAGAGAGGCCACTTGTTTTTAATAACAACGACAGACCAGGAATAATTTTGTCAACTGCTGTAAAAAAATATGCAGATTTCTTTGGTGTTAAGTGTGGTGAAAAAAACGTGTTTTTTACAAATAATGATAGTGCTTATGAAAGTGCATTATGTTTACACAATAAAGGTATCAAAGTAGATGCTATTGTAGATATTAGAGATAACTCAAATTCAAAAATTGTTAAAGCTGTTGAACAAACAGGAATAAAAATTTACTGGTCACATACCATTGTCGATACCAATGGATATAGAAGACTTAGTAATATTTCAATAATGAGATTATCAAATGATGGAATGACTGTAACTGGTAAAAGAATTAACATTTCATGTGATTGTTTGGGAGTAGCGGGTGGTTGGACACCTGCAGTACATTTATTTACACAATCAGGTGGTAAATTAAAATTTGATGAAGATAACAATGTATTTTTACCTAATAAATACCCTTCAGATCAAATTAGCGTTGGTTCATGCAATGGGAATTTTAATTTAAAAGAAATAATAAATGAACTGTCAATTAAACTAAAAGAATTTTTAAAAATAGATCAAACTGATTTTGATAATATTGCAATAGAAAGTGAAGAAGAAACTTCAAAGAGGAATATCTGGTTACTTCCAACTGATAAAGCTATTGGAAAAACTAAACCATTTGTGGATTATCAAAATGATGCAACTGCAAAAGATATAAAATTAGCATTACGTGAGGGTTTTAGATCAATTGAACATGTAAAAAGGTATACAACAACCGGTATGGGAACAGATCAAGGTAAACTTGGTAATATGCACGCCCTTGGAATAATAGCTGACACTGCTGGAGTAAAAATGGGTGAACTTGGTACTACAACCTTTAGACCGCCCTACACTCCTTTAACTTTTGGAACTATAGTTGGACGTAATGTGGGAGAATATTTTGATATATTTAGAAGAACAGCAATGAATGATTGGCATATTGAAAATAAAGCTGAATTTGAAAATGTCGGTCAATGGAAGAGAGGTTGGTACTATCCTAGTAATGGTGAAACTATGCATCAAGCGGTACAAAGAGAAAGTAAAGCTGCAAGAGAAAGTGCTGGGATTTTAGATGCTTCAACTCTTGGTAAAATTGATATTCAAGGAAGTGATGCTTCTGAATTTTTAAATAGAGTTTACACTAATGCCTGGTCAAAACTTGCCATTGGTAAATGCAGATATGGTCTAATGCTTAACGAAGATGGAATGGTTTATGATGATGGTGTCACTACCAGGTTAGGAGAAAACCATTATCTCATGACTACTACAACTGGTGGTGCTGCTAATGTTTTAGGAAAACTTGAGGATTATCTGCAAACTGAATGGCCTGAGCTAGATGTATATTTAACTTCCGTTACTGACCATTATGCAACTGCTAGTGTTTGTGGTCCTAATAGTAAAAAAATATTAAAAAAAATAATTCCAGATTTGGATCTTTCTGATGAAAATTTTCCTCACATGTCCTTTAAAGAGGCAAAAATTAACAATATTAAATGCAGGGTAATGAGAATAAGTTTTACTGGTGAGCATAGTTATGAAATTAATATTCAAGCAAGTTTCGGTAAAGCACTTTGGGAAAAATGTATAGAAGCAGGAAAAGAATTTAACATTACTCCATATGGTACAGAAACAATGCACTTATTAAGAGCAGAAAAAGGTTTTATTATAGTTGGTCAAGACACAGATGGAACAATGACTCCTATTGATCTTCAAATGGGTTGGATAGTTAGTAAAAAGAAATATGATTTTATTGGCAAAAGATCTCTATATAGATCTGATACAATGAGAGAGGATCGAAAACAATTAGTTGGATTGTTAACTGATGATCCAAATATAATTTTAGAGGAAGGTGCTCAAATTGTATCTGAATTAAATCAAAATCCTACCCAAATGTTAGGACATGTAACTTCTAGTTATTTCAGTCCAAATTTGAATAAATCTATTGCTTTGGCAGTTGTTAGAGGCGGAAAAGATATGATGGGTAAAAAATTATTTATTCCAATGGAAGATAAAACGATTAGTGTAACTGTAGCTAATCCAGTTTTTTTTGATGAAGAAAATAAGAGGTTAAATGCTTAATTACAATAGTATTTTAAAAGATGAAATAAACCATAATGGTTTATCAATTAAAGAAATTTCTCCAATTATGAAACTTAATTTAAGAGGAAAAAAAAGAGAATTTTTTACATCAGTTGGTAAAAACTTAAACATGATACTACCTACAGAAGCTAACACTTCATCTTCAAGTGATAAACTTACCTCAATTTGGTTAAGTCCAGATGAATGGATGATCTTCTCAAATGAAAAAGTTCAAAAAGACAGTAATATCTATGAATTAGAAGAGACTTTATACAATAGTATTTCTAAAACTAATTTAGGAGCAGTTACAGATGTAACCGATCAATTAGTATTGCTTGAATTAAAAGGAGAAAATATTTTTGAATTATTTGCCTCAGGTAGTCCTTTTAATTTTAATGAATTTAAAGAAAAAAAGGGATCTACAACACAAACATTACTTAACAACATAGATGTTATAATTCATCATAAAGATCAAAATTTAGTTAATTTATTTGTTAGACGTTCATTTTCAGAGCATTTATGCTCATGGATAAATGATAGTGCGTCAAGGTTATAGAGTTCTAATTCTCTATTTTAAGTTAAAAGTCCTTATGAAAAAAATAATCTTACTTGCACTATTAGTGCTTTTACCCCTATCAGTTAACGCAGAAACAAAATTAGATCAAATATTAGCATCTGGTGAATTAAAAGTTGGAACTACAGGAGACTGGGATCCAATGACAATGAAAGATCCTGCTACAAATAAATATAAAGGTTTTGATATAGATGTTATGAATGAATTAGCAAAAGATATGGGCGTTAAAGTAACTTTTGTACCAACTGAATGGAAAACAATAGTTTCTGGAATTACATCAGGTAGGTATGATATTTCAACAAGTGTTACTAAGACTGCAAAAAGAGCAGAAGTAGCTGGTTTCACATCTACTTATTATAAATATGGGACAGTACCACTTGTTCTTAAAAAAAATCTTAAAAAATTTCCAACTTGGGACTCTTTAAATAAAGATGGAGTTAAAATAGCTACTACATTAGGGACTTCTCAAGAGCAAAAAGCTAAAGAATTTTTTCCAAATTCAACATTAAAATCTGTTGAAGCTCCAGCTAGAGATTTTCAGGAAGTTTTAGCAGGTAGAGCTGATGGAAATATTACAAGTTCGACTGAAGCAAATAAATTAGTAATCAAATATCCTCAGCTAGCAATAGTACAGGATGGTGAAAAAAATCCTGCCTTTTTAGCAATGATGGTGCCAAAAAGTGATACCGTTTGGAATGATTATGTAAGTAAATGGATTGAAAAGAAAAAAAATTCAGGCTTTTTCGAAAAATTATTATCCAAGTATAATCTTAAAAGCTTATAATCAGTTAGATATTAATATTTAATTCTCTATAACTTTAAGAGTGAAAAATATATTTTTTTTACTTTTAATTATTCCACTCACTTCTTGTACAGATCAAGAATTGGGTTGGTTTATTATTTCCCCAAATAATATTGAAGGTTTAACAAATTTAAAATTTTTATTAAGTGGTTTAACAACCACTATCTATATTTCAGTAGTATCAATTATTATATCAATGTTTCTTGGATTAATAGTTGCTATTCCCTCCTTAGCTAAAAATAAATTTTTAACTTATATTAATATTGGTTATGTTGAGATTGTAAGAGCTGTTCCGCTATTAGTCTTAATTTTGTGGATCTATTACGGATTACCAATAATGACAGGGATTAGCTTTAGTCCATTTGTATCTGGGATAATTGCTCTTGCTATAAGCGAAAGTGCATTTCAGGCTGAAATCTTTAGAGCAGGTATAAATTCAATAAAAAAAGCTCAATGGGAAGCTGGAAGCTCACTAGGTTTAAATTTTTTTAAAAGGTTAAGATTGGTAATTTTACCTCAAGCAATAAAAAATATTTTGCCAGCAATAGGAAATCAGTTTGTATATGTATTAAAAATGTCTTCATTAGTATCAATAATTGGTATTGGAGATTTAACAAGAAAAGCAAACGAGTTGGTTGTCACAACTTATCGCCCTTTAGAAATTTACACTTTTTTGATATTGGAATATTTGGTTTTAATCTTAATTGTTTCTTTCTTTGTTAGAAAATTAGAAAAAAATTTAAAAAAAGATTAGGTATTAATTTTTTTTTCTCCAATCCCATGGATAGTCAAATTCCATTGACCACATTCCAAGTTTATTAGATTTAGCAAATTCTTCATCAGATATAAATTTTTTAGAGTATTTTCTATAAGCAAATGCATAACCACTTCGAACTAAATAACTTGATAAACTCTTATTATTAACAAAACATTCTGCTAATATTCTTTTGTATCGATCTTTACCTTCTTTTACACAGATCACTTTGTTATTTCCAATTTTATCAACAAGGATTTTTTTAGCATTTAATCCACATAAGATTTTTACATCATTTTTAACACATGTTTGTTTTAACTCTGGAGTATCTATGCCACTAAATCGAATCTTTTCTCCATTTAATTTAATAGTATCACCATCTGTTATTTTAATATCTTGTGATTTGATGTCAGTGTAAGTAAAAAAAAATACTAATGCTGAAATACTAGTAACTAAAATGACTTTTCTTTTGCTTAAATACATTATTTAAGAAATATCCAATGAATATGATTAGAGCAATACCCATTATCCAATTAGTAGCCATTATTGTATAAAATATATCAGTATAATCCCCACCTCTTATGTTAATAACATACCACAAAGAAAGAAATGGAAATGCTGTTAATCGTAAAATACTCAAATACAAACTGTATATAGGTCTCTTTAATGCTTGAAATACAGCAGTAGTAATAAAAAATACGGGATAGATTGGACCAATTAAAGCTGCAACCTTAAGATATATCGCACCATGGATAATTGCTTTGGGGTTGTCTGTAAATTGTGAAACAAAAAACTCTGCACCAAAAAATAAAACTATACCAGCCACAACCATAAATGATGATCCGAATAAAAGTGCCTTTGAATAAAGTTCTCTGATTCTATTATATTTTTTTGCTCCAAAATTTTGACCACCAATGGATAAAACAGCAGTATTAAGACCAATAACTGGTAATAATAAAACTTGCTCTACTCTTAAAGCGGCACCGTATCCTGCCGTAGCTAAATCTCCAAATTTTCCAATAAAATATAAAATATTGAATATACCAACTCCTATAAACAACATACTAAACATTACAGGAACAGATTGTTTTGTTAATGCATTTAAGTAATTAAACTTAGGTATGAAGCATACTAATTTTAAATATTTTCTAATTTTACAATGATTAACTTTATAGGCTAAATAAATCGTACCTAATAGCTGAGATATCACAGTAGCTATTGCAAGTCCTGCAATTCCAAATCCAGGTATAAAGCCATAACCCCATATGAATAATGGATTTAAGAAAATATTTAAGAAGAAACTAAATATCAATACATTTCTATAACTCGTGGTATCTCCATGAGCGTTTAAAGTACCATTTAATGAAATTTGTATAAGAACAATAAAAGTTCCGAAAAAGATTATGTCTAAATATTCACGAGTTAGTATTATTCCAGAAGCATCAGAACCCATAATACCAAGTAAAAAATTTGAGGCATTTAGACCAAACAGAGTAACCAAAATTGAGATAAATATAGCGAAGATCAAAGATTGGGCAATATACATGGAAGCTACTCGCTCTTTTTTTTCCCCTATATAGTTTCCAATAATAGCATTTGTTGAAGCTCCTATTCCAACACCAACAGCTATAATTGTAAAATATATTGGAAAAGACTTTGCTATTGCTCCAATAGCTTCTGCAGAAATTTTACCAGCAAACCAAGTATCGACTAAATTATAAAATGTTTGGAATAACGATCCTACACTTGCAGGTATAGTTACTTTTCTTAAGAGATCCCAGATAGGGTCTTTGGTTAAATTTATTTTTTTTGACAAATTATTTTTATTTAAATTCTTTTTGGAATATATGCTTTGATCCAGTCTTTTTAGCAAGATTTATTTGTTTTTGCCTCATTCTAAATCGATCTTTTTGATTATCTGTTAATTTATCGTGACAATTTGGGCAAGAAACACCCTCCTCATATTTTTTAGATTTTTTATCTTTAGAACTAATTGGTTTTCTACATCCACTACATATAAAATAACTTCCAGCTTTAAGACCATGCTTAAGACTAATTCTGTTATCAAAAACAAAACATTCGCCTTTCCACATGCTATCTTTCTTCTTGATCTTTTTTAGATAATTTAAAATACCACCATTTAGTTGATAGATATTTTTAAAGCCCTTTTTCTTTAAATATACTGATGTTTTTTCACATCGAATACCACCAGTACAAAACATAGCTACAGGTTTATCTTTTTTTAATTTATTTAAATATTTTGGAAAATCTCTAAAATTTTTAACATTAGGATTTACTGATTTTTTAAATGTTCCTACATTATATTCAAAAGGTTTTCTTGTATCTATTATGTGGGTATCTTTTTTCTTGATTAATTTATTCCATTCATTTGGATTTAAATGAGTTTCTAAATTTCTTTCTTTAGAATTTAAATTTAAATTCATTGGGACAACTTCTTTTTTAATTTTAACTTTAGGTTTTTGAAAAGGTTGAAATTTAGATTTTGAATTATTGCTGCTATCAAAATTTTTAAATAGAAATATTGATTTTATTTTTTTAATGGTTTTTACTATATCTTTATCTTGACCTGATATTGTTCCATTTAATCCCTCTTTAGCAATAATTATAGTTCCTCTTATTTTATTTTTAATAAGAAATTTTTGAATAAAATCTTTATTTTTCTTTAAAGATGTAATTTTAACAAATTTATAAAAACCAAAAACTTCAAACATTACAAAACTCTACAAACTGTCATTCCATCACCTAAGGGAATAATAATTTGTTCAACTCTCTTGTCATTTGCAATAAATTCATTAAATTCCCTTATATTCACTGTAAATTTATCTAAATTGTCTTTATCAGCAACCTCCCCATGCCACAAAACATTGTCAATAATAATTAAACCACCTTTGATTAATAGATCTAATGATTTTTCATAATACACTTTATAATTCATTTTATCTGCATCAATAAAAATCATATCAAATTTATTATTTTTAAGTTTATCTAAACTTTCTAGAGCAGGTTTAATAATTGTCTTAATTTTATGATCTTGATTTGCTTTTTTAAAATAATCTAATGCAACTTTGCTAGTTTCCTCATTTTTATCAAGTGTTATTAGTTTTCCGTCATCTGGTAATGCAAGTGAAATTGTTAGAGCACTTAGTCCAGTGAATGTTCCAATCTCGAGTACATTTTTAATGTTTGAAATTTTGATAATTAGATGAAGAAAATGACATTGCGAAGGATCAATTTGCATTCTTTTTATGTCACCTAATGTTTTGTTATAATCAATAATTTCTTGCTGAACTGGATTTAGTTTTAATCCAAAATCATTAATATAATTTTGTAATTTTTTATTAATTTCAAGTGCTTTGCTCATTTTAAATTCTTTGAAATAATTTAGTGTTTTTTTGAATTTTATAATATTGATTTATTTATTATGTTTTCTAATAGTTTTGAAATATTATTATTAAAGTTATTCCATGGAAGGCTTCCACAAAAAGTAATTGATCCAGTTGAAAATACTGAACCACCACCCGGTACTGTAAAATAAACCATATCTGCTTGTAAAATATCCTCTTTTGGTAAATGTTTAATATTTGACAAGTGAGTTAGTTGTGACTCTGGTACAAGTATAAAATTCTCTTTAGGATCTTTTGAGGCTTTAGATTGAGCTAGTAATATTATATCTTTTTTAGAAGTTAGATCAGAATCTATATGATCTAATTCGAAGCCAGCTGCACCATTTCCACTAAAACCAAAATCGCCAATTTTATTTTCTTTTATACCTTTGAAAATCCAATCAAATTTTGAATCAAAACATTTTCGTTCATATGGATGACCATAAAAGTTACCTTGTGCTGTAAATCCAATACCAACAAGTTCTTGTGGAGCTCTTCCACTTCTTCTCCATAAGCCTCCATAAGTTCCGTCAAAAGCGTTATACGCTTCTCCTGGTTTAGATGCCCAAGCACGTATTCCTCCTTCAGGCCTTCTAATTTCTAACAGACTTTTATTTTCTTTATGAACTGCAATACGCCAATAAAAACCATTTCCACCTAAATAATTAAGCGACCCACCATTATCTCGAAAATCCTGCAAAGCATCTAGTGTTTCTTTTGTATGATATTCTGGATGCGATCCGGTGATTAAAGTTTTATATTTCTTAATAGCTTTATAACCATTTTCATGTAGCTGTTCGTCAGTAACTATTTCATAGTCTAGTTTTTTACTATGTAACCAACTAATCAAATGACTATCTGCTTGGAAATGCCTTAAACCCGAGCAAGGAGTATTTGAATTTCCAAATGTTATATAACCAGGTCTTAAATTAAAAAGTGGTCTTCGATGAGATGCATGACAAATTCCAGTACCGTCTGAATGATAATTATATGTTGAAAGTCCGTATTCTTTAAATTTTACAGGATTGTATGGATAAGCATTCCACTTTTTTATGCGTTCTAACCACTTATCCTCAAAATCTACTCGAGCATGATTTCCGTATATTGAATATGTAAATGTAGATATTAAAACACATATTTTAGCTTTAATATTTTTAATTTTTGGAGCAACAAAAAAAGGTATTGCGTCTTCATGACTCTCGGCTTTAATTTTCATAACATATATACCCGATGGCATATTAATTGGAATTTTAAATTTAAAATCTGTATCCCACTCAAAATCATAAATATCATCATCATGAAAATGAATTGCAGAATAATGTTCAGGTTTGTATTGCCAATTCATTTCTGTACCATCCCACTTTGAACTTGTTACCGCTCTGGTTGGAAAATTTTTTAACTTTAATGATGGTCCAATGGTTGATTTAATATAAGAAAAACTAGTATTATTATATAAATCACATTCAAAAATCTTTTTTTTATCAACTGAAATCTTTGGTGCCTCAATTTTTCCATTAAAATGATTTTTACCTATTTGTTTATGAACAAGAGCTGCTAGAGATAATTTACCCTTGAAGCTCTTTTGGGGTTTAAATTTTTTTTTCTCTATTGATTTTTTTTTATATTTATTTTTAATCAACTTTTGTGAAATAATTATTTTACCATTAATTAAAAATTTTATTTCAAGTTCATACCAAGAATTTAATAATAATGTATCTTTAATTGATATATTTTCTTTATTTATTGAAAAATTAGTATTTCCATTAGAGTCTATATAAAGTTCTAAATTATCAAATGATAATATAGTTTGTTTAGCACCTGTAAAAAGAGTAGGAAATATTATTACGCTAATACATAATTCTTTTTTAATATTAATTTTAAAGGATTTTGTGCTTATTGCATAAGATCCTGGGTTAAAATCTTGAGTTCTAGACTTAAATTTTGCTGTTTTGAAATATTTTGAAGCATCTTCTTCAATTATACCAATACCTAAAGGGTTTGGGTCAGCACTGATAGATCTTTTTAAAGTGGCGGTAAAAGGAGTTTTTAAAGTTGAAGACACTTTAAACGATATAGTTTCTTCTGATCGTAATGAAATTTTATCGGAGTATCCTATTAAAGGAATGCTCTTCATTTACTTACACCGTAAACTAAATCTGGTAGATAAGTTACCCAATCTGAGAAATAAACTAAAATTAAAACCATTAATATATAAGGAATTAAAAGAGGTAATACTCCAATAGATATTTTTTCAATGGAATCTCCTGTAATACGTGCGGCTACAAAAAGATTAATACCAATTGGTGGTGTTAAGAAACCAATTTCACAAGTTAACACTGTGAATATACCAAAAACTACAGGATCAATTCCTAATTTTACTGCTAAAGGTAAAAATACAGCAGTAAATATAACTATCTGAGCCACACTCTCAAGCCACATACCTATAAAAATATAAAATATTCCTATCAATAGCATAACTATTTCTGGATGGTTTGCTAATACTTGAAATAAATTTAGAATCGATTCAGGAATATCATATATAGTTACGAGTTGACCAAATGCTTTGGTCGAACCTAAAATAAACATCACTGTTCCAATCACAACAGCTGTAAATTTAAATGACTCTATTATCTTTTTTAAATTGAGACCTTTATAGATAAATAAACCTACAAATAGACCGTAAGCAACAGCTACAGCGGCAGCTTCAGATGGTGTAAAAATTCCAGCATAAATTCCTCCTAAAATTATTATTGGAGCAAACAATGCCCATTTCCCCTGCCATAGTGCACACATCAAAGGTCTAAATTGAAATTTAGCGTCAGCACCACCATAATTATTTTTAAAAGAAATCACAAAAACAACTACCATTAACATTAAACCAAGGACTATTCCTGGAACTATACCTGCTAAAAAAAGTCTTGGAATAGAAACATCACTCACAAGAGCAAAAATTATAATTAAGTTTGAAGGTGGTATCATACTACCTAAAGCTCCTGCTGCTGCTGCAATTCCTCCAGCAAAGCCTGTGTCATAACCTTCTTTTTTCATTGCTGGAATTGTAATTGAACCAATAGCTGCTGTTGTTGCAGGACCAGATCCCGATAAAGCAGCAAAAAACATGCAAGCTACTACGGTTACTAATCCCATTCCTCCTTTGTAAGCACCAACTAATCTTTTAGAAATTGTAACTAATTTTTCCGACATACCTCCATATTCCATAAGTTGGCCGGCTAATATAAAAAGTGGAATTGTAACCAAAGGGAATGGCTCAAATGCTGTCCAAGCACTTAAAGCCATTAATGATAATGGAATATCAGCAATTATTAGACCTGAAACAGTGGCTATCCCAGCTGCAAACGGGATCGGAACACCAATTATCATTGTAAACACAAAGACAATTGCCATAATTATTGGACCATTGAGAAATTCCATTATAGAGGTAATCCTTTCCATCCAGATTTTTTCCAAACCCAATAAACTTCGAAAACTCTATACAGCATTAAAGCAAAAATCATTGGTATAAACATTTGCAACCATTTTAATTCTATTTTTAATCCAGGAAGAACATAGCTTACATTAAATAAAAGTTGTGTGTAGACAATTGTTTGAACAATCATAAGTGCCAAAAAACTTAACCAAAAAAAATCGGCTAAAACAATTGAAGCAACTTTTAATTTTTTTGGAAAAGATAATACTATAAATGTAATTCTAACATGTTCTCTTCTTTTTATTCCTAAAGATGCTCCTAAATAGGTTGCAAAGATTAGACCATAAACAGCTGTTTCCTCAGCCCACACTGCTGCTGAAGAAAAGCCAAATCTTAAAACTACTTGAGTTATAACTGAAATAAATACAACACTTAAAAAAAATGTACAAAGTACTTCTTCAAAATATTGATTTATTTTTTTAAACATCAAATTAATTATATTGAAATTAAAAAAGGGCGCTAGCTATTATATACTATGCGCCCTCTTAAATGATTTAATTTAAACTAGTTTCCCGCAGCTCTTATTGCTTGAACAAATTCTGTAAACTCAGCTCCTTTTGAGTTTGCGTATCGATCCTGAACTCTTTGTCCTGCTGCTATAAAATCACTTCTATCAAACTCAGTAGTTTTCATGCCACCTTGACCTTCAGTTGTAAGAAACTTTCTTATATCTCCAACTTTTGCTGACATTACTGATTTTTGATAATCATTAGCTTCCTTACCTGCCCTCATTATAGCTTTCTTTTGATCAGCATCTAATTTTTTCATTAGATGTGGACTCGCCATCAGAGGTGAAAAATAAGTAAAGTGTTCAAGAACAGTAAAATATGGCATAATTTCATAGAATTTGGCAGATTTAATAAACGAGGTACCGTTGTCAGCACCTTGAACTGTTCCTGTTTGTAAAGCTGTCGGAGTATCAGCCCATGGTAAAGCAATAGGCGCAGCTCCAAACTCCTTAAATGTATCTATCATAACTTGATTTTTTGGTACTCTAACTTTTAAACCTTTCATATCTGCCATTGATTTAATGGGTTTTCTAGAGTTATAAAAATCACGATCTCCAACAAAACCAAAAGCTAGAATAGTTATTCCTGTTGCGTCTAAAAGTTTCTTTTTATAACTGTCTCCAACTGGTCCTTCCAAAACTTTATAAGCATGTTCTTTATTCTTAAATATGTATGGTAAAACAAAAGCATCTGTTAAACCAAAATGAGGAGATAAATTATTACCAGTGACAATAGCCATGTCGACTGTTCCTAATTGCATCGCTTTGAAAGCTTCATCTTCTTTAACTAATTGTGCACAACATCTAACTTTTACTTTAATACTACCGTTCGAATATTTTTCTGCTAATTCAGCAAATTTTTTTGCCAAAGGATCGTAGGCACTTCCTTCAGTATTTCCATGTCCTAAATTGATAGTAATATTTCCAGCATTAGCGCTTTGAACTGTTAAACTAATGGCGAAAATAAATGCTAAAAAAGTAAGAACTATCTTTTTTAAATTAATCATTTTATTCCTCCTCTAATTATTGTTAATAGATTGATAGTGTCCCCTAATAATTATCAAGTCAATTTAAATTTTTTGCTATTTTTAAAGAAATAAATAAATTAACTTCAATTTAAAATTGTATTTTATAACAACTTAAAAATTTAAAGTTTCTTTTTTAAAATCTCATTTATTAATTTAGGGTTTGCTTTACCACCAGAAGCTTTCATTGCTTGACCTACAAAGAAACCAAATAATTTTTCTTTTCCATTTTTATATTCAATAGCTTTTTCTCGATTGTCATCAATTATTTTATCTATTAAAGTTTCCAGGGCTTTAGGGTCACTTTCTTGTTTTAAACCTTTTTCTTTAACAATTATTTGAGGATCTTTATCCTCATTCATCATTAATTCAAATATTGTCTTAGCAATTTTACCTGAGATTGTTCCATTCTTAATTAAATTTATCAATTTCGCTAAATTTTTTGCACTAATTGGGCTTTCTGCTATTTCTAAGTTTTTGTTATTTAAAACTGCAAATAATTCACCAGTAATCCAATTAACTGCTAATTTGATATCCTGGTTTTTACCCATCTTAGCTACGACTTCCTCAAAATATTTAGCTGTATCAATATCGGAAACTAATATTGTTGCGTCATAAGGAGAAACTTTAAATTCATCAATAAATCTTTTTTTCTTATCATCCGGTAATTCTGGAATTGATGATTTTAATTCATCAATAAACTCATCCGTAACCTCTAGGGGTAATAAATCTGGATCTGGAAAATACCTATAATCATGAGCATCTTCTTTTGATCTCATTGATCTTGTTTCATTTTTTTTAGTATCAAATAATCTAGTCTCTTGATCAATTGATTTACCTTCCTCAATTAAATCAACTTGTCTATTAGCTTCATAATCAATTGCCATTTGCATGAACTTAATAGAATTAACATTTTTAATCTCACAACGTGTTCCAAGATCTTTAGAGTCTTTTAATCTTACAGAAACGTTCACATCTGCTCTTAAAGAGCCTTCTTGCATATTTCCATCGCATGTACCTAAATATCTCATTATAGATCTAAGTTTTTTGATATATGCACTAACTTCATCTGGTGATCTCAAATCAGGTTTACTTACTATTTCCATTAAAGCTACGCCTGATCTATTTAAATCAACTAATGTATGTTGAGGATCAATATCATGAATACTTTTTCCAGCATCTTGCTCTAAATGAAGTCTTTCTATACCAACTTCTTTTTGTCCATTAGGCATATCTAATACAACTTTACCCTCACCTACGATTGGATACTTAAATTGGGATATTTGATAACCTTGAGGTAGATCTGCATAAAAATAATTTTTTCTATCAAATACTGATCTTTTGTTAATTTGGGCTCTTAATCCAATTCCAGTTTTAATTGCTTGTTTGACACAAAATTCATTAATTACAGGCAACATTCCAGGAAAAGCAGCATCAACTAAACTTACTTGTGTATTAGGCTCTGCGCCAAATTTTGTAGATGATGATGAAAATAACTTAGAATTAGAAGTCACTTGTGCATGAACTTCTAAACCAATAACAACCTCATAAACATTGTTATATCTTTCAATTAAATATTCAGATTTATCTTTGACCATTATTTAATCCACCAATCAGTAATCTTATTTTTAAAACCAATTTTTTCTTCCATTGCATAGGCAACATCTAATATTTCTTGCTCTTTAAAAGCTTTTCCAATAATTTGTAATCCAAGTGGATAGCCTGCTGCGTCATGACCTGCAGGAATAGATATTCCTGGTAATCCAGCAAGATTTACTGGAACTGTAAATATATCATTTAAATACATTGAAACTGGATCATCTTTTTTTTCACCTATTTTAAAAGCTGAACTAGGTGTTGATGGAGTTAAGATTGCATCTACTTGTTTATACGCTTCATCAAAATCATTTTTAATTAGTTTTCTAACTTTTTGAGCTTTTAAATAGTAAGCATCATAATATCCTGATGATAAAACGTATGTGCCGATCATTATTCTTCTTTGAACTTCAGCACCAAAACCTTCGGATCTAGTTTTTTCATACATATCAATTAAATTTTCACCCTTAGCTCTAAAACCATATTTTACACCATCATATCTTGCTAAATTTGATGAAGCTTCAGCAGGAGCTACTATATAATATGTAGGCAAAGCATAACTAGTATTAGGTAGAGAAATATCTATTATTTCAGCACCACAATCTTTTGCATATTGAATTCCCTTTTGCCATAAATCCTCTATTTCTTTTGACATACCATCTACTCTGTATTCTTTAGGAATACCTATTTTTTTTCCTTTAATATTTTTATTTAATTCTTTACAATATTGATTTCTTTTAAAGTCTATTGATGTAGAATCTTTTTTATCATAAGTGCTGATCACTTCTTGTAGCAATGCACAATCTTTGACATTTTGAGCCATAGGCCCTGCTTGATCCAAAGATGAGGCAAAAGCAACGATTCCATATCTAGAGCAACTTCCATAAGTTGGTTTTAAACCTACGGTTCCAGTAAATGATGCCGGTTGTCTAATAGATCCACCCGTATCAGTACCAATTGTAATAGGCGTTAGTTGACCTGATACAGCTGCTGCTGAACCACCAGATGATCCACCTGGTACTAATCCTTTGTCTATTGGATTTTGAACATTTCCATAATAACTTGTTTCATTTGATGATCCCATCGCAAATTCATCACAATTTAATTTACCAAGTAAAATAGCACCCTCATTCCATATATTTTGTGTAACAGTGGACTCATAAGTTGGAACAAAATTTTCTAAAATTTTACTACCAGCGGTGGTTCTAACATTTTCTGTACAAAATAGATCTTTAACCGCCATAGGTATACCTGGTAATTTTAAATCAAAATTAGGATTTTGATCAAATTTTTTAGCTTTATCAATTGCATTAGAAAAATCCTCTGAAATATAAGAATTTAATTCTTTTGATTTTTCTGAACGGTCTATAAATGCTTTGGTAACTTCCTCTGAAGATATTTTTTTATTTTTAATATTATCTACTAAAGATGTTAATGATTGAGTA
>QBYI01000014.1 GCA_003282895.1 Pelagibacteraceae bacterium AG-325-F15 | reverse complement strand
ACAATCGCTTATACTTTTAGGTTCAATTTACAAAAGAACTGAGCAGCAACAAAAAATTGTTAATGAAAGATTCAATCAAGCCAAAAAGGAATTGAAACTATCAAAACTAGCTCTTAAGAGATGGTTTACAGATAAGTATTTAGAAAATAATCCAGATACCTACGATAAAATAAGTTCTATTTTATCCTCAAATAATATGGCAAATTTCATAAAAGTTTATGAACTTTTTGTTAATCATAAAAATGACGAAGATTTTGAAAAAATTAAGGTTAATACATTAATTACGACAGGAGAAAATGACATTGGCTCTACAATTGAAATGTCACAAGAATTAAACAAAATTATAAAAAATAGTCAATTAAAGATCATCAAGAATGGTAAACATCTTTGTGGTATTGAATGTGCAGATGATGTAAATTTAACAATCAAAAATTTTATAGTCAGCAATGAGTAAATTAAAACAATATAAAATGTTTATTAACGGTGAGTGGATCGACTCTGAAAATAATAAAACTTTTGAAATTTTAAACCCAGAAAATAATGAACCTTGGGCAGTTGTTCCTGAAGCTAGTGCTAAAGATGTAGATAAAGCTGTTAGGGCTGCACAAAAAGCATTTGAGGGTGAATGGCCTAAATTACTCCCAAGAGAGAGAGCAAAATTCTTAAGAGCTATAGGAGATCAATTAAGACAGAACGCAGAAATGTTAGGTGAAATTGAAACTATTGATACTGGAAAACTCTTTAGAGAAACAAAAAAACAAGCAATATATATTGCTGAGTATTATGATTATTATGCAGGGCTTGCAGATAAAGTTGAGGGAACAGTGCTGCCAATTGATAAACCAAATGTTCAGGCAATAACAACAAGAATACCAATTGGAGTTATAGCGGCAATCATCCCATGGAACTCACAAATGTTTCTTACTGCAACAAAGTTGGCTCCCGCACTCGCAATGGGTAATACTGTTGTTATCAAATCTTCTGAGCTTGCCCCAGCTGTAATGTTTGAGTTTGCAAAATTAATTGAAAAAACTGGAATTCCTAAAGGAGTAGTTAATGTGATTACTGGTTTTGGTGATCCTTGTGGTAAAACTTTAACTAGTCATAACTTAGTTGAAAAAATTGCATTTACAGGTGGTCCAGAAACTGCAAGACACATAATTAGAAATTCAGCTGATAATCTTTCTGAAGTGAGTTTAGAGTTGGGTGGGAAAAGTCCAGTCGCAGTATTTAATGATGCTGATCAAGAAAATGCTATAAATGGAATTACTGCAGGTATTTTTGGCGCAAGTGGCCAAAGTTGTATAGCTGGATCAAGACTATATATTCAAAAAGATATTTATAATGAATTCCTTGATAAACTTTCTACTCGAGCTTCAAAAATTAAAATTGGAACACCTATGGATCCAGATACAGAAATGGGACCATTAAGTAGCTTTAAACAATTAGAAACAATAGAAAAAAATATAGAGGCTACTGTTGATCAAGGTGGAAGAATCAAATGCGGTGGTAAAAGAGATTCCTTTTCAAATAAAGGCTATTACTTTCCACCTACTATTATTGAATGTGATAATCATAATTTACCTGTAGCAGAGAATGAATTATTTGGACCAGTTTTATCAGTTATGAAATTTGAGACAGAAGAAGAAGTAATTAATAAAATGAATGATAATCAATATGGTTTATCTTCTGGGGTTTATACTAGTAATCTTTCAAGAGGAATGAGAGTTTCAAAAGCTATAAGAGCTGGCATAACATTTGTTAATACTTATAGATTAATTTCACCTTCGGCACCTTTTGGTGGGATTAAAGATAGCGGCTATGGAAAAGAGGCAGGAATTGAGTCAATTAAAGATTACACAAGAATTAAAACGACTTGGTTTTATACTTCAGACGAGCCAACTTTAGATCCTTTTTCAATTAGATAATATATTGCCCTTTAAGCATATAATAATTTTATTATCTATTATGGCAGCCCATGGTAGTGCTTTTCCTATTGCAAAATTAGCATTAAATAATTCTGTTCCTCCAATATTAATGGCATCATTGAGAATGGGCTTGGTATTAATTATTTTAATTCCTTTTTGGAGATTTAGAATCCCAAATAAAAAATATTTTCTACCTTTGATAGCTTTTTCAATTTCTATGGGAGTTTTAGTTTATGTTTTTATGAATTTATCACTTTACCATTCATCAATTATTTCTCCTATCATAGTTGGCTCACAATTAGCAATTCCATTTGGAATTCTTGCTAGTGCATTTATGCTTGGTGAGAATATTAGTTCAAGAAAATGGGTTCTTATATTTACTGCTTTTGTGGGAATTATTATAATTTTTTTTGATCCAAAATTAGCTAATAATTTATTAGGATTATTTTTTGCTAGTTTAATGGCATTATTTTTTGGTTTAGCTCAAGTTTATTCTAGACAGTTAAAAAATTTAGATACCAGCATTCTTAACTCTAGTGTAGCTTTATTTGGTTTTATAATCTTATTTATTATCTCTAATTTTATTGAAGGAGAAACTATCTTAAATATTAAAAATATTAGCCCAAGCTCATGGATGTTAATTTCATACCAAGCTATTGTGGTATCACTTTGCGCACATCTTTTAATGTTTTACTTATATAAATTTTATACAGTTGGAAGAATTTTTCCCTTCTATTCATTGTTTCCTATATTTGGCATAGCAATGACTTTCTTAATTTTTGGGGAAGTTCCGACAATATTGTTTGTTATAGGGGGTATAATTGTAATTAGTTCGGTCTTTTTCCTTCATAAAATAAGATAATTTACCCATTGAATATTAATAATAATCATATTTTAATTAGCTTTTTATAAATTGTTAACAATCAAAGAGGAAGATAATGAGAAAACTATTTATTGCCTTATTTATGTTTGTTTCAAGTTTTGGAACTAATGTAATGGCTGACGGACATTCGATTAAGATGGGAATTATTTTAGGGTTCACTGGTCCTATTGAATCTTTAACTCCTGCTATGGCTGCATCTGCAGAACTTGCTTTTAAAGAGGCTTCTGATTCAGGTTCGCTATTAGGTGGAAAAAAAATTGAACCAGTAAGAGCAGACTCAACTTGTGTAGACTCAGCAGCAGCAACAGCAGCAGCTGAAGGATTAATTTCAGGTGGTGTAGCTGCAATTATGGGAGCAGATTGCTCAGGTGTAACTGGTGCTATTGCATCAAATGTTGCTGTACCAAATGGTGTAGTAATGATTTCACCATCAGCAACTTCTCCAGGTTTAACAACTTTAGATGATAATGGGTATTTCTTTAGAACTGCACCATCAGATGCTAGAGGTGGTCAAATCTTAGCTGATATAACAAAAGAC
Source organism: Pelagibacteraceae bacterium AG-325-F15 (assembly GCA_003282895.1). Classification (GTDB taxonomy): domain Bacteria; phylum Pseudomonadota; class Alphaproteobacteria; order Pelagibacterales; family Pelagibacteraceae; genus Pelagibacter. The sequence continues at coordinate 20,860 of QBYI01000014.1, read as the reverse complement.
AGAAAAGTTAAAAGTGTAGCAATAACTTACACTAATAATGACTATGGAAAAGGTTTAGCTGATGTTTATGAAGCAGCAGTTAAAGCTCACGGTATTAAAGTTACAACAGTAACTGCTCACGAAGATGGAAAAGCTGATTATTCATCTGAGGTAGCAACACTTGCTTCAGCAGGTGGTGATGCAGTAGCAGTTATTGGTTACCTTGACCAAGGAGGAAAAGGAATTATTCAAGCCTCTTTAGATTCAGGTGCATTTGATAAATTTATTTTATCAGATGGAATGATCGGTCAATCTTTGGTTGATGCATTTGGAAAAGATTTAAGTAAATCTTTTGGTTCAATGCCTGGTTCAACAGGAAAAGGTGCTGGCGTGTTTGCTGAAGTAGCTAAAGCTGGTGGAATAGATTCATCTGGTCCTTATACTGGAGAATCTTATGATGCTGCTGCTTTAATAGTTTTAGCAATGCAAGCTGGTAATTCAGCAGATAGAGCATCTATTGCAAAAAATGTAATGGATGTTGCTAATGAGCCTGGAACTAAAATCTATCCTGGTGAACTTAAAAAAGGTTTAGACTTACTTGCTAAAGGTAAAAAGATTAATTACGAAGGAGCAACAGGTGTTACATTTACTAGTGTTGGTGAAGCCGAAGGTTCTTTCTTAGAGCAAGAAGTAAAAGGTGGAAAGTTTAAAACTAAAAAACAAAGATAATTAATATCAAATTAAAAACCCCGGTAATGTAAGTTGCTGGGGTTTTTTTATTTTCAAATACTTCCTGTAATTCTTAAAATACCAAAAATTGAAATTATTATTAAAAAATAAAACACTACTTTTCTATAAAGAGCTTCTTTGCTTTTAACAAAAAATTTATCTCCAATATAAACTCCAATTGGTAAAATTATTATCAGGGGAAGAGTTCTATAAATTGTGATCATATCTACAATCCCTCCAAAAAAGCTCAAAACAAAAGCGTATACATCTGTTAAAAAAAATAATGCTGCTAAAGACCCTCTAATTACAGCAGGTTGTATACTGGTAACTAATAAAAATAGTGCAACAGGCATCCCACCTAATGTTGTTAATCCATTTAGGGTTCCAGAAATTATTCCTGTAAAAATTTTTGAGCCAGTGTTATTAATCTTTTGATTTGAATAGCCTTTCATTAATAACAGAGAGAAAAATATAATTATTATACATACATACAAATGAGTTGTTTGTGGTGATAAGTATTTTAATAAATATAAACCAATTGGTGAACCAATTGTAATCCCTATCAATAGTTTAAAAACAAAATTCCAGTCTATTTTGTTCCAAATATAGGGTGCCATAAAAATACTTATGAAAACCTCAAGAATTAATATAATTGGTACTATCTCTATTGCAGGAAGAATGAAAGAAAATCCAGAAATACAAGTTGCTGAAAATCCAAATCCATTAAAACCCCTTATTATTGAAGCTACAAAAACAGTAAAAATTATTAATAAAAATTCAGATAAACCTAAATTAAAGTATGACAAAAAATTCATTTAACTTCTTTGTTTTAAATCTGCTCTAAAAGTAGAAATAATAATAATTATTAAAAAAATAATACAAACTAAATTCATTATTTTCCAACTAGTTAGGCTAATAAATATTCCGGCTGATAAACTTGCTATTGCTTGAACTGTATAAACAATAAGATCATTAAACCCTTGAGCTTTAAACTTTTCCTCTTCTTTATAAGATAAAACTAATAGACTAGTCCCTGATATAAATAAAAAATTCCAACCAAATCCTAAAAAGATTAATGCTATTAAATAATTTATAAAATTTTGCTCAAATAAACTTGTCAAAATTGTTATTGAAAACAAAAGAACACCTGAATACATAATTTTACTATGTCCAAATTTTTTGATCAAATTTCCTGTGATTAAAGAAGGTAAAAACATTGCCGCAATATGTAATTGAATAACTAATCCCGTTTTTGCTAAACTAATTTTTTCCATTACATGCATGCTAATAGGTGTAGCTGTCATCAAAAATGACATCACTGCGTAAGCAAAAGATGATGCTATTAGAGCTTGTAAAAATCTTGGTTGTCCAATTAATTCAACATAACTTCGTGTATTTTTTTTAACAAAATTACTTGGTCTGTGATTATCCTCATAAAATAATAAAAAAATTGTTGAAGATAATGTCAATATTGCAAGCGTAACGTACGAGCCTGCATACAAGTGATCAGAGATTATTTCCTTTGAAATATTTGCTAAATTTGGACCTATAAAAGCTGAACCGACTCCTGCTAATAATATTATAGATATAGCTTTTGGAGCCATATCTTTATTTACAGTTTCAACTGCAGCAAAACGATATTGATGACTAAAAGCTACTCCTGCTCCAAGTATAAAACATCCTAAATTAAATAATAAAAAACTTTCAATTATTATTGAGTATGATGCCATTAATGCAGCTAGTGAACTTCCAACTGAAGCAAGAATAAAACCTGCTCTTCTTCCTATAATGCTCATAATCTTTGCAGCAAAAATTGCAAAGATTGCAATGCCCACAATTGATAATGCCATTGGCAAAGTTGCTAAGGATTTAATAGGACTAAATTGAGATCCAATAATTCCACTTAAAAATACTGTGACTGGTGCAGCGGTAAAAGCAAAAATCTGACTTAAAATCAGCAGCCAAAGATTTTTATTCATTAAAACATATACTTATCTGCCATGTACATGGCCCAAGCAATTGCGGCACCTAATATAATATATTTCATATTAAATTATTTTATTTCTATTTTTTCAGGAAGTATACCTTTTGGCCGATACCTCATAATTAATAATAATCCAAGGCCCATCATCAAGAACCTAAAGTAAGGCACGCTTTCAATTAAGTGAGCTTTAAGTGCGTTTGTTTCTGGAATACCTGCTGTAAAAAAATTAATCAAGAATAAAGCAATTGGAGCAGCTTCAATCCATAAAAACCAAACTACAAAACCTCCTAAAATTGCACCAAAATTGTTCCCGCTTCCTCCAACTATAACCATCACCCATATAAGAAATGTATATCTCATAGGTCTATAACTTCCAGGAGTAAACAAACCGTCCTGAGTGACTAACATCGCACCAGCAATTCCAACTATTGCGGATCCTAAAATAAAAATTAATAAATGTTGTTTAACTACATTTTTTCCCATAGCGTTTGCTGCTTCCTCATTATCTCTTATTGCTCTCATCATTCTTCCCCAAGGAGAATAAAGTGCTTTCTGAGTTAAAATTAAAAGAATTATAACCACTGTTAAAAATAAACCTGAGTAACATAACTTTACAAATACTGATGAGCCTTCGATAACAAGCTGATTTAATACTACTTGCCGATCTGATAAATTAGAAATTATTTCTAATTTTCCAGAATTAAATTTTTCAACTAAATTTATAAACCAATCTGTGGTTTGAAGATCGACCTCATAAGGAGCTGGTCTTTTTAAACCAATTACATTTTTAACACCTCTTGTAAGCCAATCTTCGTGTTTAATTATAGCGATTACAATTTCTGAAATAAGAAGTGTGGCAATTGCCAAATAATCTGCTCGAAGACCCAATGCTACTTTTCCAACAATAAACGCTAGTCCTCCTGCAAAAAATGCCCCAACTATCCAAGAAAATATAATGGGTAATCCAAATCCACCTAAAAAACCTGTTTTAGCAGGATCAACAGCTTCGATAGCTTCAATACCTGGTTCTGCAGAAAATCTAATAAGTAATATACCCGAAATAATTATTGTAGCGATGCTATAGGTTCTAATTTTAGATTTTTCAAATCTTTTTAAAATAAATCTAATAACTAAAACCATAACTATTATAAGCCATAAGCTCATTAAAATATCAAAACCACCTGCGCTCCATGCCTCTTGTACAGGATCGACAGATATTAATACTGCTGCAAGGCCACCTAACGCTGTGTATCCCATAATTCCAAAGTTTATTAGTCCCGCATATCCCCATTGAATATTAGCTCCCATTGTCATTACTGCAGAAATTAAGCAAAGATTAAAAATAGATAATGCAATATTCCAAGATTGGAATATTCCAACCAAGATTATTAATCCCATCATAATACTGTAAGCAGCAATTACGTTTAAATTTTTTCTCACAATACTTTTCCTTTAAATATTCCTGAAGGCCTATAAAGCAGAACAATAACAAGTATCGAAAATGATACTGCAAACTTATAGTCTGTTGATAAAAGTTGAACTAAACTTTCAGGCTCCATACTCGCTGGTAAAATATATATTAAAAATTTCTTGTAAGCGTAAGTTAAAAATATTTCTGAAAAAGCAATAACATATCCTCCCAAAAATGCTCCAAAAGGGTTTCCAATCCCTCCAACTATTGCTGCAGCAAAAATAGGAAGCATATTGTTAAAGTATGTAAATGGTTTGAAGCTTTTGTCTAAACCATATAAAGCACCACCAATAGTTGCTAAAATTCCAGCAATTATCCATGTTATCATTACAATTTTCTTTGGATCTATACCTGAAAGAAGTGCCAAATCCTCATTATCAGAATATGCCTTCATACTTTTTCCGGTTTTTGTTTTGTTTAAAAACCAAAATAATAGAGAAACTAATACTATTGTTACAAATATTGTGAGCACTTGAGTTGATTTTAATGCAAGACCTTCATTTAAACCTGTCATCTCTTTAAATTCACGTGCTTTAATAATAAATTTTTCTCCATCAAAAAATCTTCTATCTGATGGACCAATAATTATTCTTACAACTGCTTGAGTGACAAACATAACTCCAATACTCACCATAGCTAATTGAACAGGTGGACTTTTGTTTGTTCGATAATACTTAAATACAAATTTATCAATACTTAACATGTATAAAATCATGAATATAATCGCAAAAGGAATAGCTAATAGTGCTGTGGGCAGAATACCAAGTGAAATTCCTAAAGATTGAAAATACCATGTAAACAAAATTGTAACCATTGTACCAAATGACATCATGTCTCCAGTAGCAAAATTAGCAAATCTTAAGATACCATAAATTAATGTTACAAAAATTGCTCCAAGGGCTAATTGGGATCCATATGTTAAGGCTGGAATAAAAATATAATTAAGTAAGAGTATTATTGCATTTAATATATCCATACTACCCGCCTAAGAATGAGCTTCTAACTCTTGGATCGTTTAATAATTCATTTCCTGTTCCTGAATATCTATTTTCTCCAGTTACAAGAACATAACCTCTGTCAGAAATATTTAATGCTTGTTTAGCATTTTGTTCAACCATCAAAATTGCAACATTGGTTCTTTTTACTTTAATAATATGGTCAAACAATTCATCCATTACTATAGGGGATACACCTGCTGTAGGCTCATCTAACATTAAAACTGTTGGTTTGATCATTAATGCTCTTCCAAGAGCAACTTGTTGTCTCTGACCACCTGACAATTCTCCAACAAGCTGGTTTCTTTTTTCTTTTAAGATTGGAAATAGCTCATAAATTTCCTCAATAATATTTTTTATGTCATCATTAACTAGAAATGCACCCATTTCTAAATTTTCTTCAACTGTCATTCCAGCAAATACATTTTTTGTTTGTGGTACAAATGAAATTCCCTCTTTAACTCTGTCTTGTGGTGATAATTTTGAAATATCTTTTCCATCAATCTTTACTGATCCAGATTTTAAATTAAGTAAACCAAGCATAGCTTTCATTGCTGTAGATTTTCCAGCTCCATTTGGCCCTAATATAGAAACAATCTCTCCTTTGTTTACAGTTACTGAGCATGAGTTAATAATATCTGGTCCATTTCCATAGCCACCTGTCATTTCTATGCCTTCGAAGTATGCCATTATTTTATATCCTTAAGTTTGGAGCCTCTTCCAAGATAGCTTTCTATTACTTTTTCATCTTTTTTTGCTTCTTCAACTGATCCTTCAAATAAAACTGATCCCTCAGCCATTACTATTACTGGGTCACACAATCTACCAATAAAATCCATATCATGCTCAATCATACAAAAAGTATAGCCCTTCTCCTTATTTAGTTTTTCAATCGCAGTTCCAAGATCTTTTAATAATGTTCTATTTACTCCAGCACCAACTTCATCAAGTAACACAAGCTTGGCATCTACCATCATTGTTCTTCCAAGTTCTAATAACTTTTTTTGTCCACCAGAAAGATTTCCAGCTAATTCATTTGATAAATGTCCTAAATTTAAAAAATCTACAACTTCTTTTGCTTTATCTTTAATTATAGCTTCTTCCTGAGCTACTAAGCTAGGTTTAAATAAAGCTGTCATAATTTTTTCTCCAGATTGATTTCCAGGAACCATCATTAAATTTTCTAAAACAGATAAATTAGTAAATTCATGTGCAATTTGGAAAGTTCTTAAAAGTCCTTTTGAAAATAATTCATATGAGGGTACATCAGTAATATTTTCTTCATCAAAAGTAACATTTCCACTTGAAGATTTTAAATTTCCTGCAATCAAATTAAATAATGTGGTTTTGCCTGATCCATTAGGTCCAATAATTCCTGTAATAGTTCCTCGTTTAACATTTAAAGAACAATCAGATACGGCAGCAAGACCTCCAAAATATTTTGATAAATTATTAATCTCTAAAATATTTTCAGACATTATTTTATTTATTTAATCTTTTATGAATACTATTTAATGTCTTTTCTAACGACTTGTAAAAACCTGCTTTAGTTAATTCTTTTACACCTTGTTCATTCAAACCTTTAGATGTTTGAGACTCTTTTACTAAATCTTTTAAATTTTCTTTAGAATTTATAACTGCGTCTTCTGATAAAGCTAAAAATAAAGAAGTTATATACTTTTGTGCATTATTTCTTTTAACACCTTTTTTAACCAACCAATCTGACATTACTCTCAACACTTCATAAAAAGGTGCCATCATTCCTGAAGTTGACCAAAAATTGATTGAAGATTTTTCATTTTTTATCTCAACTGTAGTTCCAAGTTTATTAAAAAAAGTTTTTACTTTTTTGTCAGGTGGACAAATTGGTACTGGACCTTTTTTTAAGGAGATTGGAGGCAATGGAATTGCTCTTACTATTTTTGCTTTTACTTTAATAGCTTTTTTTAATTGAGCTAAAGTAATTGTAGAAATAAAACTAATAATAGTTTGTTTAGATTTGAATTTTAAGTCTTTTATAATTTTTTCACCAACTGATGGTGTTACCGATAAAAATATCCAATCACATTTATCAACAATTTGTTGATTATTTTTTGCTATAATTATTTTTTTAAACTTTTTTTTTAAATCTTTTGCAACAACTCTATTTCTTGGAGAAATAATTATCTTTTTAAAAGAAATTTTTGATTTAGATATTCCAGTTATAACTGAAGACGCAATCTTACCTGTCCCAATAAATCCTAAATTCATAATATTTGGTTACTTATATTGATTATTTGGATAATTTATATTGATTATATTTAATTAATTAACAAAAAAAGAACCCCTAATTCTCAACAATTCTCTACTTAATTCCTTATTTTCTTTAAATGGTTTTCTACCATGAAGCCAAAAATAATTATTAGCAATTACAGAATATCCAACAGGTAATTTTGTTACCACTTTATTTTTACTTTCTTCCAACCCATCAGACAATCTCTGTAAAAAATTTCCCTGATCCATATTTTGTGGTTCAGGAAATTGATCAATATATGAAATTATAGGTCTTCCATTGTCATCAGATGAAAAAACTGGATGTTCAACTTTATAATCGATATTTTTACTTTTTGGTGATCCCCAAACAAAATTCTGTTTTCCAATTGGATCATTATATAAATCATTACAATGTTCCCAGTCGTCTAAATGTAACATTGCAGTTTCTCCTCCCTCAACATTCTGTTCATCAATTTTCGTCATAATTAACCAATCTGTAACTTCTTTCACATATGTTCCATCTGTATGAAGATCCATATTTCTATAAGCCTTTCTTAAATAAGAATCACTACTATCTTCATGCTTAACATGAAATCTTGCATAATATTTTCCAGCCATCGCATCATGATTAGGTATACCTATAAGATAAGCTATTGCAGTTGATAACTTAACTAAAAATGTTTCATTAATTTTAGATGAAATATCTTTTGGTCCGATTATAAAACAACCAGTTGATCTATCTCTAATAATTGAATTCATTAATTCACTTAATTTATTATCAGTGAGATCATCTAAACTTTTAGCTAAAGTAAATCTTGTAAAAGGTTTAAGTTCTAATGCTGTTACATCAAATTTATTAAATGGAAAAATTAATTTTTCAATAATTTCATTTTCTAAACTAATTTTTAATATTCTATTTGATTTATCGTGTTTTTGAATATTAATACCAGGTATTTTTTGCATTCTAAATTTTAATTTAACTTAGTTTATAAATCAATTTTAATTAAATATAATTATTGATAATTGCCATACAAATAGCAGAAAAGATAGTTGGATAAATATAGTTTTTCTTTGAAATAAAAAATACAAATAAAGATAATAAAACAACTATAAGTCTACTAAAATAGGTTGAGTCTACTAAAACTCCTGCAGGAAAAATTATTGTTCTTGCAATTAAAGCTGCTAAAGTTGCATAAGCTAAACAATTAAACCATCTAAATAATTTCGATTTCTCTTTTATGCCTTGTGAACTAACTACTCCTAAAAATCTTGATAAAAAAGTTGCAAGAGAAGTAACCAAAATTGCGTATACAATATTAGCTGACACTGTGTTCTCCTACTAAATATGCAATAGTTCCACCGATTACACCTGCTAATAATATTGACCACTCTGGTGAAAATAAATAAATAACAGGCCCTAATATTATTCCAAGCGCGACTGATAGTGTAATCTGTATAGTTTTAGATGCTCCAACCATCATGCATAAAAAATAAACTGGATTTAATATTGCTAAGCCTATCATCATATCTTTATTGAAATAATCTGAAAAAGAAAAACCAATATATGTTCCTAAAACAGATACACTAACTGTGGCACTACCAATACCTATCCAATAATCAATCCTATGTTTTTTTGGGATTTGCTTATAGTTACTTCTCATAATCAACCATGCAGAAACAGCGATAAAATGGCAGGAAAAATAATATTTCCATTTAGGTTGGCTCTTGTGCATCATTAACGGAAATAAAGACACAGTCATTGGATAAAGTCGTGCATTTACAAACCACACAGCTAAAAAAATATTGAATAGAGATGCTCCAATCAACATAGACTCAGCCATGACTAATGAGCCAGGTAAAGCGTATGTTAACATTGTAGAAAATATACTTTCTTGAATATTAAATCCTAAATTTTTGAAAAGAGCACCAATAGCAATAAAGCAACAAGTAAGAGCTATGGCTGGACTGTCATGGGTAAGGATAGATCTATATCCTCTAAAAAAAAATTTTTTGTTGATCATTATCCACCAAGGAAAAGTCTTCCTACGTCTGGATTTTTTAATAAATCATTTCCTTTACCAGCAATTGCAGTTTGACCAGATACCAATACATATCCAATATCAGCAAACTCCAAACCTTTTTTGGCATTTTGCTCAACAAGTATTATTGTTTTTTTTTCATTTTCTTGAAGATCTCTTAAAATTTCAAAAACCATATCAATATATCTTGGTTCTAAACCAATCGATGGTTCATCTACTAAAAGAACTGATGGTTTCATAACAAGAGCTCTAGAAATCTCTAGCAACCTTCTTTCTCCACCAGATAAAACTTTTGCTGGTTGATTGCGTCTATTTCTGAGTCTCTCATATTTTTCAAATATTCTTTCAGCTTCTTGATATGACTCATCCGTTTTTTCTTTAATATATCCACCCATCAATAAATTTTCCTCAACAGTCATATCAGGAAATACAGAATTATCTTGAAGTATATAAGCTATACCAACTGACTTTAATTTTTCAGCAGGAGTAAGATTAGTAATCTCTTTTCCTTCTATTTCAATCTGACCAGAAAATATGTTGGTAAATCCATATATAGAATGAAGTATTGTAGATTTTCCTGCACCATTTGGTCCAATCAAACATAATGATTGGGCTTTATTTACAAACAAATCAAAGTTATGAAGAATTTCCATTTTTCCATAGCCAGCATTTAAATTTTTAATTGTTAAATGAATTTCATCTGGAGATAATTTTTTTAAGTCTTCTGCTGTAGGAGCTTTACCTAAAACTTCATATTGATTTGACATTATTGAGCTCCTAAATACGCATCTATAACGCGTTTATCATTTTTTATTTCCTCTGGGGAACCGTTAGCTAACATTTTACCATGAGCTAAACAAAAAATACTTTCAGCTAATTGCATAATTACTCTCATATTATGTTCAATTACTAAAAGAGTAATTCCAAAGTCCTTATTTACTTTAATTAACCTATCAATAATTCCATTTATCAATGTTGGATTAATGCCAGCGGTAGGCTCATCTAACAATAACATTTCAGGCTCATTCATTAATGCCATTGCAAGTTCTAATAACTTTTGTTGACCAAATGAAAGATCTCCCGCTCTAAGCTTTCTTTTCTGATACAAGCCTACAAAATTGAGTAAATTTTCAGCTTTATCTGTAAGCTCTTGCGGAATTTTTGAAAAAATATTCATTAAATTTGTGTCACTACCTTTGTGGCTAATAAGCATATTTTCAATGCAGTTTAGCTTTCCATAAATTCTTGTTTGTTGAAATGTTCTTAATAAACCTAATTTTGCAATAACTGGTACTGGTAATTCTGAAACCTCTTTGCCATTAAATTTTATAGACCCCTGGTCGATTGGATAAGTACCAACTATTGAATTAAATAAAGTTGTTTTTCCAGATCCATTTGGCCCAATTAATCCAACTATTTTTCCTTTTTCAACATTCATTGAAATATCAACATTAGCTTTAACACCACCAAATGATTTACTTACATTGCTAACCTCTAAAATACTCATTTAAGTTCTACCTGTGCTTTACGATCTTTTTCATCAATTACTTCACCAAACCTCTCTGGATATTTTTCTCTTAACCATCCCATAATTCCCTCTGGGAAATAAATGACTATCACAACTATTAAAACTCCTAGAGCAACGTATTGCCATCCTAAGAAAAAAGTCCAAAAGCCTTCTTTAAATATATGAAAGACAGTTGCACCAATAATTGGACCCCAAAGTGTTCCTTTGCCTCCAAGTATTGCCATCAATACCATGAATACTCCCATCTCTCTTCCATCAAAGGCAACATCTGTAGAGTCAATGTATCCAACCAATCCTCCCATTATTCCACCAGCTAAACCACAAAAGAAAGCTGAGATCATCCAGCCTATAATTTTGTATTTCATTGTTTCGATACCCATTGCTTCAGCTTTATCCTCGTTATCTCTAATAGCGTTAAGTATTAATTTAAATCTTGTAGAATATATTGAACGTACAGCAATGAAAGTGAGTACCAATGTAAAGAAGCTTAAGAAATAAAAAAATTCACCTCTTGAGTCTAAACTTCCAACATCGGGAAATGGCGGTGTAGTGAAACCTTGTCCAGCTCCGATAATTTCAATTCCTCCAGAAATTTCACCTGCCGCAACACCTAATCCCAATGTACAAATTGCAAAATAATGTCCTCTAAGTCCTAATATAGAGTACCCAATTACACCTGCTACAATAGTGGGTACAATTGCAGCAACTAACAAACCAACAGCCATCCCCTGAAAAAATTGTGTAGGGGTATGTACAAATGTTTTCTCACCACCACTTTCAGTCCACTCAGCTAGTGGAAAAAACATTCCAACTTGTACAGAAGCACATAGATACATACCAAGACCATAAAAGAGAATATTTCCAAATGAATTATAACCCATTTCACCACCTTGAATATTCCAGGTGGTAGCAAGAACAATCAATACACATAATATTGATAACTGAACTTTAAAAGCTGGAAATATAAAAGGCGCTGCTATACCAAAAATTAAAATTCCAATGTATAAAATTAAATTATCTTTCATTATTTTAAGTATTCTCTTTTTCTAGAAAGTTTAAATCTTCTGTAAACAAGTATTAAAACCAGAAGTAAAAATACTGATCCTATTCTAAATTCTGTTCCTAAAATGTAATCAGCAAATTCTTCAAATACACCTAATCCCATTCCAGACATTGCAACACCTGGTAAATTTCCTAATCCAGCAACAATGACAATCATAAATGATCTTATTGTGTAGGGTAAACCCATATAAGGATGGATAGTAAATGTTATAGATATTAATGCACCAGCAACACCACAAAGTGCAGCATTAATTCCAAACGTTGCTGCATAAACTTTTTCTGTGTCTACGCCTAAAATCTTCGCTGCTCTTGCATTTTGTGCTGTAGCTCTAATTGCGCGACCGAGCTTAGATTTTTTCATATAAATTACTAAACAAATTGCAAATAAAATACTTATAAAGGCTGAAAATATTTTTGAATTAGGCAGCACAACATTATTGTTAAACAACATAGTTGTTCCGTAATCTGAATTTGCAAGAACAACATCAGCTCCAAATGCAAAGTTCATTAATTGCATGAAAAGAATACTTATTCCAAAAGTCGCTAAAATAGAGATAAATAGATCCCTATCTACCACTTTGTTAATTACAAGTTTGTAAATTGCTATACCCACAAAGAACATTATTACTGGGGCAACGATTACTCCCCATGCTGGATGAATTCCATATAGATACATAAAGTAAGCAATGTATCCTCCTAATATAACAAGATCTCCTTGAGCAATATTAATTATATTCATTACTCCCCACTGAAGTGCCATGCCATATGCAATCAATGCAAATAAAATTCCAAGTAAAACTCCGTCCAAACATGCTTGAACAGAAATCATTGGATATTGGAAGACCATGAAATCCATAATGAACCTTTTAAAAAAATACCCCCTATATATAATATATTAGGGGGTATTTATAGATTTGTTTTTATCTTTTAGACCACGAAGGAATTGGATGTATCAACTTGGCTGATGCCCATTTAGTTGGAGCAACAACTTTGTTTTCACATTTTCCTGCATCATCACACATTACTTGGAAAAGTACCATTGGCTTATCAACATTTTGACCACCTTCTGCAAATTTTATATTACCATAAAAAGTTTGCATGTTTGTGGCTGCTAGAGCATCTCTAACTTTCTTTTGATCAAAAGAGTCTGCTCTCTCAAATGCATCTTTAAACACCAATAGAGCAGCTGATGACTCTGCTGCTTGATATGGAGGTGCATAACCAAACTCCTTGGTAAAGTCTGCATCATAAGTCATACCATCTTTAAAGAAATCATCTTTGTAAGTTAATGTTTTGTGCCACTGAGAAGCGCATAAAGCATACTGTGAGTTTTTACCATGTTGCTTTGATAATTTAGCTGCATCGCAGTGTGTCATAGCTAACATTGGAACATCTACCTTCATTTCAGATATTTGTCTTATTGCAGTAAGAGCACCTTTAGTATGACCTGAAACAACTAAAACATCCGGTTTCATTTGTTTTACTTTTACTAAAGTCGCTGCCATATCATTTAGCTCTTTTGGTAATTTATCATCAATTACTTTTTTTGAACCAGTTCTCTTAATTGCATCTAAAACACCAAGTCTTACGTCTTGAGAAAATGCATCTTGTTCAAATGCCATTGCAACAGTTACTCCTTTGCCATTATTCTTTTCAACTGCTAGATCTATAGCAACATCAAGATATAAATTAGCAGGAGCTAATACAGCAAATAAATATTTGTAACCTTTTGTAAACAAAGATCTAGATGCACCATTTGCTTCAACCATTGGAACACCATATTTTTCAGTTACTGGAGCAATCGCTTTAGTTAAACCAGAACTGTATGGACCAAGCATAAACTCAACACCATCTTGCGATATTAATCTTTCTGCAAGCTGTGCAGCTCTCTTAGGGTTTGACTCATCATCATAATAGATAATGTCAAACTTATAAGTTTTTCCACCAACTTTAACACCACCCATGCTGTTAATTCTGTCAACGGCCATGTTATAACCGTTTTGAGTATGAACACCATTAGATGAGTATTTACCAGTTAATGAAATTGCAGCACCTAAAATAATTTTGTCACCAACAACTTTTGCAAAAGATGCAACTGAAGTTGAGAATAAAATTACTAATGCAGAAACAAAACTTAAAATTATTTTATTCAATCTCATTTTATTTCCTTTTTAATTAATTAATTATCTTCTTATTAAATAAACAAATTTAATTTTATGCAAGTAGCATTAAACGTCACTTATTAATGCTAATATTGTTGAATTACAGCAATAATAATTGCAATGATAACTAAAACACTCGCAGAAATTGTATTAATTACTTTTGGATTTGCTTTTATCCAAACAATTAATTTTCTAGCAAGAACAGCATAAGCAACTAAAGATAAAAAATCTAAAACTACATAGGTTGTAATTAAAATAATAAATTGGACAAGATAATTTGAATTAAAATCAATAAATTGTGGAAAAATCAAAGGAAAGAACATCCAAGCCTTAGGGCTTGTACCTGCAACTAAAAAACCATCTCTAAAAAAGGAGAAAAAACTTTTTGATGAAATATTATTTGAACTTATATCTTTTGGTTTTGAGTTATAAAGATCATAAGCAAGATACAATAAATAAACTATTCCTATCCATTTAAAAATATTTAAAAAATTTGGATTATCTAAGAAAAATGAGCCAATGACAAAAATGACAAGAGTTGCCTGAATAAAATTTGCACTGATGTCTCCTAATGCAGTCCAAATACATTTTTGAACACCATAATTCATTGAATAAGAGATAATGACAATTCTGGGAGTGCCAGGTGTTATAAATAAAAATAAAATTATCTGTAAAAATAGAAAATAATTTGTGGGGAACATTTTTAGTGTAGATAGTCCTTAAAAACCGGGAGCTAAAGATGGCTAAGAAGGACTATCAATACTAATAATATCATGCTCTAAAAAAAATGCATTAAACATTTTTTTCAAATATAAAGGATTTATGAAAAAAAAAGGTCACACCCCTATTACTAGGGTCAAAAATCCAGAGCCAGATGTAAATGACCCAGATTGGGTTATTTGGGCAGCTTGGGCTGACCGGATCACTTTTGAAGATATTGAAAAGAGGACTGGAAAAACAGAGTCTGAAGTAATTAAAATTATGAGACGATCCATTAAACCTGCCTCCTTTAGATTGTGGCGAAAACGAGTTAATCAAAAAAGTATCAAACATAGAAAAAAATTTGAATATTCAAGAAAACAAATAACTAGTAAAATTAAAAAGAGTGATTATTTATAAGCCATGAAAATGGTAACCATATACACAGGACCCCTTTGTAACTATTGTGATGCAGCAAAAAGATTATTAGCTAGGAACAATGTTGAATATAAAGAAATTAATATTGCAACAGTTGAGGGTGCAATGGAAGAAATGATTAAAAAAGCAAATGGTAAGAGAACAATTCCACAAATCTTTTTTGATGACCAGCACATTGGTGGTTACGATGAAACAAGAGCCTTAGAAAAAGAGAATAAATTATTAGATTTGCTTAAATAGAAACAGTTTAAAATAAACTAAAAACTACCTAGCAATTAAATCAAAATCGAAATAAGCACTGTCAAAATATCCAATCATATTTGTAGTGCCAGTCATACTTTTAGTTATTCCCCTGGTATTGTTGTATTTAATTTGAAGACCAATAGTTTGAGGAGTTATTTTCATTGGTGTTGCAAGTGGCATTACACCAATTATTCTTGCAATATCGTGATCTGCACCACCAGTACAACCTGCTATACCGTTTTTAATTTGGTCTGCATCTGTAGCTCCAACTCCATCAAGAAGTGTCAAATCTGACTCTACTAAATAAGCATCGACATTAACACTTGTGCCTTGAAAAGTTACTGCATGATAGCAATCATCATCACTATCCATTGTTAATGTATTAACTCCAATTGTCGTTTCTGCAGCGGTTGCACTTGCCGTACAGTCTACATTTGATTTTGCAGCAGTATTAATTCTATTTTCAAAGCCATATATTGTTCCAAGGGAAGAAACCTTTGTCACGCAAGTTGTCGAAGTGTTTGATCTGTCACTCATAGTAGCATCAAAAAGTTGGCTTGTCGTGAATTTAAATGTAGAGCCCATGGTGACAATTCCGAAAGTATATGTTCCATAAGGTAAAGCAGTATAATCTGAAGCTGTGCCTATTGCTGTTCCTACACCTTTTACAACCTCTGTTTCTGCTCCACTATCATTCTTAAAAAATGTAGAACAATTAGTTCTTACTACTTGTGCAGATGTTGTTGGACCAGTTGGTCGAGAAGTACAAAGATCTAATCTAAAAAAAGTTATCTTTTGAGCATCAGGAGTAAATTCACATCGATTGTTTGCAGCAGCAGGGGTTATAGTTCCTCCATTACCGGTGCATTCTGGATCATTTCTACTTACTGTAGTTCCAGGCTGTGCATTTGTAGCTGTTGAATAGAATGTTATACTAATCAAACTTAAAAATAATATTATAAAAAATATCCTAATATTTAAATCAGCTCTCATAATTAAAATCCTATTACCGTTAAATCCATTTCTTTTTGTTTTACAATTAAGTTTTGTCTTCTAACTTTTGCAAATTTTTGATCTGCAACTGATGTTAAATTATAAGCAGTATCACTTACTCCAACTTCGCTATTTGAATTATTGCAACAAGTGTAAGTTATTTTTAAAAATTCTTCATCTTCAGTAACTCCATCATTGCTTCTTTTTCCAATTTCAAAATTAAAATTTGAAAGTTTTGCTTCTAGTGATATCTCATCTCCCTCTAGATCTGCTGCACCACTAGCACCTTCCCAGTTAAATGATCTATAATATAAATTTGTCCATGGCAAATAAGGTAATGGCATTCCTAATTCTACGTCGCTACCATTTAATGCTTTCTCACTTACATTATCTAATCCTGATTTCCAACCTGAAAGACCATAATATTGATTAATTCTTAACGATCCAACGCTTGATATTGCTTCAATACCTATACTTGCTCTTTGGTGATCATATTCTATCTCATGATCATAAAATAAATTGTAACCAACTAATAATGTATCATCATTAATCAATTTTCTATTACCAAAACCTAAATTGATAGTTTCTCTACTATCGTCTGATAAAAATAAACTTGCTTGAGTAAAAATAATATTTTCATTATCACTTGGATCACTTAAAGGTTTTACCACTAAAACACTTCCAGTAACTTCATTTGTTACCCCTGTACTTAAACCAATTTCAGCAGTTGGGAATTTTTCACTTAAATAACTATTTAAGTTGTTCATAAACTTATTAGTTAGGTCTACAGCACCAGCATTTAGACTAAATATCAATATTAGAAAGGTAAAACTTATTTTTTTCATTTCTATAAACCTTAATTAAATTGAAAATGATTTCAAATATAATTAAACCTATTTTGGTTTATCAAATGACTTAATTTGCAGTCATTATTGCTTGGAAAGGTCCACTACCAATAAATAATGTATTTCCCGCACTTTCAGAAAGATGCATTCCCTCTCCTACATTAAATTCCATAGTTATAGAAGTAGTGTCTGCAGTAACAACGACTGGATCTGCAAACGTAACTAAACCTTCTAACTTTTCAACTTCTCCAGTGTTTGCAGCTCTATGCTCATTGCTATCAACTAAGTATCCAAAAATATCTGCTGTGGTTCCATTGATATTAAGCGCTGTTCCTTTTGATAAAAAAGCGTCTGTTGGCGATCCAAATTGTGCTAAAGTTTCAACAAATTTTCCTGCAGTTATCGGACTTGAACCACAAACAGAACTATTAGTATGACTACTCGCAGCTTTTGCATGTGTTCCTGAGCCAGCTTTTGTTGCACAAAAAACTCCTGTGCCTCCAGTCATTCCTGTCATAGATGCTGAAAGTTCTCCTGACCAAGTTATACCAAAAGTATTATCCATATAAGCGTAGCCATGAGTATAAGTGCCATTTGGAGGTCTTGTATAAGTACCATCTAAAACTATGTTAGTTCCTTGAGTTACAGATGCAGTTGCTCCACTATCACTATTAAAAACTTGTGAACATGGGGTTAGATCTACTGTCGATGTTGTAGTAGGTTCAGTTGGAATACTTGTACATAAATATAATTTATAGATAACTATTTCATAAAGATCAGGTTTTGAGTCACATCCTTCATTGATAGAGTCATCAGCACCAGTTGTAGCTTTTTTTACAACATCAGAGGTAATTGAACAAGCTGCTTCAGATTGATTAGGATTAATTACCTCAAATATAAAAATCATAGATAAAACTAAAAATAAATATTTTATATTTTTCATTTAAAATCCTCCTGCTTTAACAGAAAAAGCTTTTGATTTAACAATTAAATTTTCTCTTCTTACTTTTTCATATTTTTTTTCTTTCATTGAAACTCTTTCAAATGCTTCATCTGATATAAAACTTGTATTTGGATTCATTTTGTTAAAATTAAAAGTTAGATTAAAAAACCATTGATCATCATAGCTTGCATTTCCAAAATCTTTGTAACCAACTTCAAAATCAATACCTGAATTTGGTATGCCAATTTTTGAAGTGTACTCTAGCCCTTCAAAATCTGCCCCTCCAGGAATATCATACTCAAATAACTTGGTATAAATTTTTGCAGTTGGCATATATGGAATATGTGCTCCTATTTCTAAATCATAACCATCCGCAACTTCTTCTTTTACGTTATTTTTTCCAGTTTTTTCACCTGATATCGCAAAATAATGATTAGTGTTTAATTCTAAAATTGAGGATTTAATTTCTGCACCTATGCTTCCTCTTTGATGATCATAATCTAATTCATGATCATAAAAAGCATTTAAACCATATAAGAAACTTTCATCATCACTTAGTATTCTTTTACCAAGACCAAGATTGAGTGTTTCTCTTTCATCATGAGTAAAAAAAGATCCTTGGAAAAAAGTTATTCCACTTTCAATATCATTTAATGGCTTAAAAGTTTTTATACCAATTTCTGGCTTATTGCCTTCTTTTGACTTAATTGAAACATCAGTATCTTCAAATTTACCATCAAAAAAATTTTCAAGTGAATTAAAGAAATTATTCTTTAACTGAGAAGTATCAGCTACAGACACCGCAGAAAAAAAAGTTACAGTAAATAAGGTAATTAAATATTTTTTCATACTTCATGTAAATAATAATATATCTAAAAAAAATTAATATCCTTTATTTAGGCTTAAAAACTAAGCAAACTCCATTGTTGCAGTATCTTTTTCCCGTGGGATCTGGACCATCTTCAAAGATGTGTCCATGATGACCTCCACATTTTTTACAATGATATTCTGTTCTTGCATAACCTAAAAGATAATCTGTTTTTGTTTCAAATACATCTGGAAGTGATTGATAAAAAGATGGCCAACCTGACCCACTCTCATATTTAGTGTCTGAATCAAATAATTTCTCACCACAATTAGCACAATAAAAACTTCCTTCTCTTTTTTCATTATTTAACTCAGAGGAATTTGGCATTTCAGTGCCTTCTTCAAATAAAACTAATTTTTGTTCAGCTGTTAAATTAGGATTAATTTTTTTTGACATATTAAATCAATTTAGCACATGATTGATGTAATAAAGAGTGTAATTTTACCAATTTATCAAAATCTTTATTATAGCCTCCACCTAGAACACCGCAGATTGGCATTCTTTTTGAATAAAAATTTTCAGTAACTAATTCATCTCTTTGTTTCACTCCTTCATCTGAAATTTTTAATTTACCTAACCGATCATTAAAATGAATATCAACACCAGCTATATAAAAAACAAAATCAAATTTTTCTTTATTTAATTCTTTTAAATAAAATTTAAGTGTCTTTATATAAGCTTCATCTTCAAGATTATCTTCAAGCTCAACATCTAAATCACTAATTGATTTTTTTGCTGGATAATTAGTTTTTGAATGCATACTAAAAGTAAAGACATGTCTATTATCTTTGAAAATTTCCGAGTTACCATTTCCTTGATGAACATCTAAATCAACAATCAATATTTTATTAGCAAATCCTCTATCTAATAGATAATGAGCAGCAACAGCCACATCATTAAAAACGCAATATCCCGCTCCCTCATTATAATTTGCATGATGGCTTCCACCTGCGGTATTGCAAGCAAGTCCATAATTTAATGCAAGTTTTGATGCTAAAACTGTTCCGCCAGTTGCAACTAAAGATCTTTGAACCACACTATCAACTAATGGAAAGCCAATTTTTTTAATCTTATTTTTATCTAAGGTTTTATTTTTTATATCATTTATATAATCTTCTGAATGAGCTCTATTTAAAGTTTTAAAAGAGCAGGCAACAGGATTATGAAAATTTTCAACAATTTTTTGATCAATTAGATATTTAGCAAGCATACCAAATTTATTAATTGGAAACTTATGGTCATCTCCAATTTTAGCAAAATAGTCTTTATGATTAACTACAGGTAGCTCCATTATTTTTCAATAACACGAACAGGCTTACCATTTACACAAGCCTCTAAATCTTCAATCATTTGAGTATAATAGATGCTATAATTTTCAGCTGTCACATAACCAATGTGAGGAGTTAATAAAGCATTAGGTAAAAATCTTAGCTTATTAGTTTCGGGAAGTGGTTCTTTTTCATAAACATCAATTCCAGCTCCCATAATAACATTTGTAGATAAAGCAATAATTAGATCATCCTCATTAACTATCGGGCCACGCGCAGTATTGATTAAAAAAGCAGTTTTTTTCATTTGATCAAACTCTTTAATCGTAATGCAATCTTTGTATCGTTCTCCACCTTGAAC
>QBYI01000013.1 GCA_003282895.1 Pelagibacteraceae bacterium AG-325-F15 | reverse complement strand
AGATGTATTTTGTGCCTGTCTTAAGTCAGGTGCGCGAGTTAAAAGAATAATATTTCCTTTTTGATCTAAAATAAGAGTTTGAAAAAAAACATATCCAAAAGTGTCATATCCAGTAAGCCAATACATAGACTCTTGTCTAAACATTAAAAGAGCATCTAAATTTTGCTCTTTCATATTTTTTAAAACTTCTTGTTTTCTTTTCGAAAATTCTTCTGTTGAAAAATGTAATCCCATTAATGGATTATGGCTTTTGCTGAACCTAATTTATCAATTTTTCCAGAGTACAGCCCCTTACCAAGAATTGGCACAACTCCAACAGTTGATCCAGTAAAGACATAGAAGTCTTTATTTAAATCAACTTTATCTTTCTTAAGTTTATTAAGCACAAATCGAAGTGAGTTAAGAGGACTTATGTAAACAGCTCCTGTGTTCCCTGAAACAGTCTGCTTTATTTTTTTGTTTGATATAATTGTTTTAAGATTACCTATGTTAATCTTTTTATATTTTTTCTTTTGACCAATTAAAAATTTTACATTTGCACCAAAATCACTAGCTAAATCACCAAAGGATTTAAGACCTTTTTTCTTTTGTCTATAACCAACTACCTCAATACATGGTGCCATATGAGAAATATATTTTGATATATTTTTCATAGTTATTGCTCCCTTAGATGAGAAGAATTGTTTTTTAATTAAATAACAAACTTCTAATTCAATTCCCAAAGTGAATTTATTGATTTTTACTTTTTGACCACTTTTTAAAAAATTTCTTTTATAAATTGATGCATAAAATGGCTCTTTTTCTTTTAATTTTTTCATTACAGGAATTCCTGTTCCACCAGCCTTAAATCCAATAACAGGTTCTTTAATTTTACTTTCACATAATTTTCTAAACTCATCTGCATTAGTAAGTTTTTTGGTGATCTTTTGAGGTAATGGAGAAATTATCTTATTTTTTAAAAATGCATTAACAAGTCTATCTGAAATTTTATTTTTTAAATTTTTATTCATTAAACTTTTTTATTTCAATACAGACATTGGATCAAGTCTTGTTTGAAACCAATTAATTCTAAAATCAAGATGTGGTCCAGTGGATCTTCCTGTTGAACCAACTGTACCTATAATATCTCCTTGATTAATTTTGTCACCAACTGAAACTAAAATATTTTCTAAGTGAGAATATATAGTTGAAATTCCATGACCATGATCCATAATAATAGTGCCACCAGTATAATACAAATCATCTTCAGCCATTGTTACAATTCCAGCTCCAGAAGATTTAATCATAGTTCCTTGTTTTGCTGCTATATCAATACCATAATGAGGCCATTTTGGTTTACCATTTAAAATTCTTTGGCTGCCATAAACACCACTAATAATTCCTTCAACTGGCATTATAAATTTATCTTTGAAAAAATTTAAATCAGAATTTATAGCCCTAGCTTCACCTATTGCATTATTTTCTTTTTTAATTCTTTTGTAAACTGATTCAGGTGGAGTAACTTTACTTTCCTCAAGTCCATCAATTCTTTGAATATTATATTTTCTTTTCAATACCTTTTTTGTAATTACAGTTTTTTTACCATCTATTATTTTAGTAAAATTTAAATCAAATTTTCTATCTCTATCAATTCCAAAAACAAAAAAACCATCTTTTGATACTTTAACCTCTTTCTTACCTACTAGAATTTTAGCGTTTGGATTTGTAGAACCTAGAATAAAATGACCTTGTAAAAATTTTCCTTGAAATTCAATTGCTTGAAGTTGTGATGGTACAAAAATTAAAAATACGATAATTAATCTATAAATTATTGAGCAGTCCATCCACCATCTATAATTATTGATGTTCCTGTAATCATTGAAGAAGCTGAGGATGCTAAGAAACAAACTGATGTTGCTACATCACTTTCAGATGCTAGTTTTGACATTGGAATATTTCCTAAAGCTAATTTCTTGAATTTCTTATTTTTAAAAAAGTTTTTAACCATTGGTGTTGCTACAAATGTTGGTGCAACTGTATTCACTCTTATATTTTTCTTTGCTAATTCTACTCCCATTCCTTTGGTTAATCCTTCGATACCAAATTTTGTCATATTATAAACATTTCGACCACTCATACCAACATGGCCTAATTGAGAAGATATATTGATTATTGATCCTGGTCTTTTTTTATTTTTAAGCATTTTTTTTACTACTAATTGAGCAACATTAAATGCAGCTTTCAGGTTTAAATCTACCAAATAGTTCATACTTTTTTGTTTTATTTTTTCAAATGGTTCAGGAATATTGGTTCCAGCATTATTTACCAATACGTCTATAATTTTTATTTTTTCTATTTTTTTTCTTAAATCTTCATAATTCATCACATCGCAATGAATTTTAATAATTTTACCTCTAATCTTTTTAATCTCTTTTTCTAATTTGTCTAGATCTGATGATGTTCGACTTAGAGCAATTACTGTTGCTCCAGCTTCAGCTAACGCTATAGTACAAGCTCTACCTAAACCTTTGCCAGCTCCAGTTATAAGAGCATATTTATTTTTTAAATTAATTTTTTGTAAATACATTATAAGAATAATATTTTAATATCTGTGTAAATCAACTCAACAGCAACCAATAAAATTGCTATCAAACCAACCCAAGCAATCCATTTATATTTTTTAATCCACCCAGATATTAAGGTTGCTGCAGTTGCCATTAAAATGATTGATAACACTAATCCAAACACAAGTAGTCCATAATGATCACCAGCTGCACCAGCTACACCCAAAACATTATCCAAACTCATTGTAAAATCTGCTAATAATACTGTCCAAATAGCTTTTAAAAAACTTGAATTGTCTACCTTAACATTCTCATCTGTTTCAGAACCTTTAATTATATCCACATAAAGTTTGTAAACAATATAAAGCAATAAAATTCCTCCAATTAATCTTAAACCGGTAATTTGCAGTAGATAGGCTGTGAGTAATGTTAGAATTATTCTTAAAATTACAGCACCACCAATTCCCCAGAAAATAACTTTTTTTCTCTGTTCGACTGGAAACTTAGATGCAACCATTCCAATTATTATTGCATTGTCTCCAGCTAAAACTAAATCAATAAAAATTATTTGAGTTAATATTGCTATTTGCTCGGGTGTAAAAAATTCTGCAAACATTATTGCTGTAGTATCATGTCAGCACCTTTTTCTGCAATCATTATTGTTGGTGCATTAGTATTTCCTGAGGTAATGTTTGGCATTATTGATGCATCGATCACCCTAAGATTTTTTATTCCTTTAACTTTTAATTTTTCATCAACAACAGCCATATCATCTTGGCCCATTTTACAAGTTCCGACAGGATGAAAAATAGTTTGTGCATAATTAGAAGCTTCTTTGACTAACTCTTCATCATCATCAATATTTATTCCTGGTCTATACTCTTCAGGTGTATATTTTTTAAATGTTTCAGATTCTAATATAATTTTCCTAGTTAATTTTAAACCTCGAGCAGCTACCATTCTATCATGATTAGTTGATAAATAATTTTGTTTAATTTTTGCATAAGTTCTTGTGTCTTTATCTACGATACTGACATGACCTCTACTTGTAGGCCTGATATTTGAAACAGTTGGAGTAAATGCGTGAAAATCATGATTTTTTGTAGCTCCCAATGTATCCATGCTCATTGGCTGAACATGCCATTGTAAATCTGGTAATTCTAATGAGGGATCACTTTTTGCAAACATACAAAGTTGACTTGCTCCCATAGTCATTGGACCAGATCTTTTGAATATGTACTCTAATCCAATCATTAAATTTCCTAATAAACTATTTATTTTTTTGTTAAGTGATTTTATGCCATTTATTTTGTAAATCGGTCTTAACATTAAATGATCATGTAAATTTTCACCAACTCCTTTTAAATTTTGTATAGTTTCAATGCCTAAATTTTTTAATTTTTCATGATTTCCAATACCAGATACTTGTAAAATTTGAGGTGAACCTATTGCACCAGAGGATAGAATTATTTCTTTGTTAGTTTTTACTTTTTTTACTTCATTACCTACCCAAAACTCTACTTCTTTAGCTATTTTATTTTCAAAATTTATTTTTTTAATATGTGCATTAGTAATTATCTTTAAATTTTTTCTATGTTTAACAGGATTTAAATATCCAACTGCTGTACTACATCTGAAACCATCTTTTTGTGTTACTTGAAAATAACCACATCCATGATTATTTCCTGTATTGAAATCTTTTGTTTTCGGAATACCAAATTCCTCTGCCGCATTTTGAAATTCATCTAAAAGTGGTAGATGTATTCTCTGATCTGAAACTGATAAAGGTCCATCAACACCATGAAATTCACTTTTACCTCTCTCTTGATTCTCAGCCTTTATAAAATAAGGTAAAACATCATCCCAACCCCAACCAGTATTTCCAGATTGTCTCCAAAGATCATAATCTCGATGCTGTCCTCTAATATATAATAATCCATTTATTGATGAGCTTCCTCCCAAGGTTTTTCCTCTTGGATATCTTATAGAAATATTATTCATACTTTCATCAGGTTCAGTTCGATAACACCAATCAGTATCGGGATTATGCATAGTTTTAAAATATCCAACTGGAATATGTATCCATGGATTGTTATCCTTACCACCTGCTTCAAGAAGCAACACTTTATGACTTGGATTTTCAGACAATCTGTTAGCAAGCACACATCCTGCAGATCCAGCTCCTAAAATTATATAATCAAAATTATCCATTAATTAGAACTCTTATAAATTAAAAAATATTTTTTACTAACATTACAGTAAAAAAAATCAAAAAAGTCCATATTAAGACTTGTTTTAGAATAATTTTTTTGACAAGCTTTCATTTTTAAAAATAAAGGAGAGGGAAAAAAATGAAAAAAATCATTTCAATGTTATTTGCTGCCACTCTAGTTTTTGGATTTATTTCGAATGCTAATGCTGCAAAAACACTCAAATGTCAGACAGTTCTTAATACTAAGGCTGATGAAGTTAAAATGTTAAAAGACTTCACTGACACTGTAACTACTTTGACAAGTGGATCTCTTAAGTTTGAAATTATGCCTGCAGGAGCTGTTGTGGGTGTAAAAGAAACTTTAGATGCTGTTGATAAAGGACTTATCGATTGTGGATTTGCTTGGACACACTATTGGTCAGGTGATCACCCTGCCGCTATGTTATTTGGTTCACCAGTAGCAGGTGGTGGTGTTGGTATTGACAACATTGCATTTCTATCATGGTTTCAGTATGGCGGTGGAAAAGAGCTATACGACAGACTATGGAAAGAAATGGGAAGAGACATCAAAGGATTTATGATTCAACCAGTTGGTCCAGAAGCTTTAGGTTGGTTTCCAAAACCAATTAAAGATATGGCTGACTTTAGAAAATATAAGTTCAGAACTCCTCCAGGAATTCCAGGACAAACATACAAAGACATCGGTATCGCATCTGTAGCTATGGGAGGTGGAGATATTCTACCAGCTCTAGAAGCAGGAACAATTGATGCTGCTGAATGGTGTTGTCCTAAGCCAGACTTAACGTTTGGTTTCCAAAAAGTATTAAAGCACTACTACTTACAAGGTTTACACCAAGTAGTCGTAAATGCTGACTTTTATATTACTGGAAAAACATACAATGCTATGACTGCTCATGAGAAGAAGTCGCTAGAGGTAGCTGCTAATGCTTCATTAGCTAAATCTTTAAGTTACAGAATCTATGAAAACGGAAAAGCTTTAAGAGAGTTAACTACTAAACATGGAGTAATTTTAGAAGATACGCCTTCTGATTATTTCACAGAGTATATGGCTGCTGCAAAAGCTTCTTTAAATAAGAATGCTGCTGATAACGCATTTTTCAATGAAGTTTATACTTCTATGAAAAATTTTGCTGATATAGCTGTTCCATTTTGGAGTGGTGCTCAAATGTCTAATGCGAAGCTAGGAATGGCTCACGCAGCAACATTAAAGTAATTTTTTAAATAATACTTAATTTTAGAGCGGACTTAATTGTCCGCTCTAATTTTTTTTTAGCAAAATTTTATGGCAAACGAACCAGGTAAATTAGATATCTCCGATGAAATGATTGCCGAAAGGCGAGGTGGTTCAGGAAAAATGCCAAGTGATATGCCGTCATGGATGGCAAGTTTAATTTTAAATATTGATAAATTTAGTAAATGGGTTGGTAATGTTGTCTGTTGGATATTAATGCCATTAATTTTTGCGATGACATACGAAGTCCTTGCTAGGAAATTATTCCATGCCCCAACAATATGGGCTTACGATATAAGCAGATTTTTATATGGCGCTCTATTTATGTTAGGCGCAGGATATGCACTTTCAAAAGGTGTTCATATCAGAGCTGATTTTTTATACAGAAATTTTAAAACTAAAAACCAAGGCACAATTGATTTTTGGTTGTATATTTTATTTTATTTTCCAGGCTTAATAGTTTTTCTTTACATGACAATTGGTTACGTTGGTGAGTCTATTCAAAGAGGTGAGCGAGGAATGGATACAACTTGGATGCCATATATGTGGCCAATTAAAACTTGTTTATTAATAGGAATTGTTTTTTTGCTAATTCAAGGGATTTCAGAACTATTTAAAAGTTATTGGGCAGCAACAAGAGGAAAATGGCCAGGAGATAATAAATGATAGCAGAATTAATTGACCCTGCTATTTTAGGTTTCATTTTAGTTGGAGTAATGCTTTTTGCGATATTTGTTGGATTTCCTATTTCATTTACACTTATATTTCTGGGATTTGTTTTTGGATATTTAGGATTTGGAAAATTAGTTTTCTATTTAATGACACTTCAATTCTCAATGGTTATGACAGAACAAACCCTCGCCGCTGTCCCACTCTTTGTCTTTATGGGTATTATGATGGAACAAGCAGGGTTAATGGAAAGATTATTTTCTTCATTTCAAATGATGTTAGCTAAAGTAAAGGGATCTTTATATTACGCAGTTTTATTTGTTTCGGTAATTTTTGCTGCAGCAACAGGAATTGTTGGTGCATCAGTTACTATTCTTGGAATTATGGCTGCAAAATCAATGAATAGATCTGGTTATGATGTTAGGCTTGCAGCAGGAACAATTACTGCCGGAGGAACTTTAGGAATTTTAATACCACCAAGTATTATGCTTGTTGTAATGGGTCCTATTATGGAAATACCTGTAATTGATTTATTTGCTGCTGCAATAATTCCAGGAATTCTCCTAGCAGGTTTATACGCAGGTTACACAACAATTAGATGTATGATAAATCCAAAACTAGGCCCCGTAATTCCAGAAGAAATGAGATCGGCAAGTATGAAAGATGTTTGGGTTGAATTCTTCTTAGGCCTTGTTCCTCCTGCAGCACTAGTTTTTGCTGCATTAGGTAGTATTTTATTTGGATTTGCTACACCAACAGAAGCAGCTGGTTGTGGTGCCATGGGTGCATTGTTACTATCCTTGGCTTATAAAAAATTGACTTTATCTAAACTTCAAGACGCACTTGTTAAAACTTTAGAAATAACTGCCCTAATTATGGTTTTGGTTGCTGCATCAAACTTTTTTGGTGCGGTATTCGCAAGATTAGGAACGCCAACATTATTAACAGAATTTTTATTAGGTTTAGAGATGAATAAATACTTTATCTTAGCAATTGTTATGGTTGCTATATTTTTGCTAGGCTGGCCGCTAGAGTGGGTACCAATTGTAATGATAATTGTACCAATAATTTTACCACTTGTTGAGGCTTTAGGGTTTAATTTAACTTGGTTCGCAATTCTTGTAGCTGTCAATCTCCAGACCGCCTGGCTATCTCCACCTGTAGCACTGTCTGCATATTTTTTAAAAGGAGTTGTTCCAGAGTGGGATTTAAAAGATATTTACTACGGAATGATGCAATTTATGGTTCTACAAGTTATAGGCTTGATTTTAATTATTATATTTCCTCAGATTGCATTATGGTTACCAACTCTCTTATATGGACAGTAGAATTTATTAGTTTAAGATAATTTTTAGTGAATCAGCCAAAAGTAAAATATTCTTTATCAAATTGGGATTTAGTTACAGTTAATCCAAATTATAAAACTTGGGATTGGAAAGATCTTTTTTGTTTTTGGGGTGTTAATGTTCAAAGTGTTATAGGATTTTCCTTAATTGCCTCATTATATACTATTTATAGCTTAAATACCTTTGTTGTTTTTTTGGTACTGTTTTGGGGTCATTCTTTGTCTATTTATTTTGTAATTTAATCGGAAAACCATCCCAAAAATTTGGTTTACCATTTGCGGTGCTTTTAAGATCATCTCTAGGTTTTAATGGTGCAAAATTTTTTGGATTAATCAGAAGTCTGGTTGGAATATTTATGTTTGGTATTCAAACCTATTTTTTATCAAAAGCTATTAGTTATTTAATTCGGATTTTAATTTTTTCTATAGATAAATCACTTCTAGAAAATGAAATTTTACTTACATTTTTATTAGGATTAAATATCATTGATTGGATATCATTTGTAATTGTTATTGCTTTTCAGACTTTAATGTTCAGTACAGGCATACAGTTTAATAAAAAGTTGATCAATATTTCAGCAGTTACAGTTTATGCTGGAATGATTTTCTTTTTCTTTGTTGTTTTTTTGAGTGATGTAAAAATTACCTCAAAAGCATTTGTTGATATTTTAGATTTAAGTAATTTTTTAGATAAAAATAACATAGCGCCACTACTTACAGTAGCAGGAACAATTTTTGCTTATTTTTCAATTATCATTATTAGTTTTGGTGACTTTTCAAGATACATTAAGGATGAAAAAAACTTAAAAAAGGGAAATTTAAGTTTAATTGTAAATTTAATTGTCTTCTCTTTTGCAGCAGTTTTTATTGTTGTTGGCTCAGATATATTTTTGAATCAAAAATTTGAAGATATTAATCAAATATTTACTAATCCAACTGATATAATTGGCAAATTTGACAACTTGCAAATTACAGTTGTGGTACTTTTTTTTATAATTGTAGCTTCAATTTCCACTAATTTAGTGGCAAATTTTATTCCTTCACAGTATTCACTTATAAATTTTATGCCAAATAATTTAAATTTAAAAAGTTCAAGTTATACAATTTCAGGAATTGGATTTGTTGTAGGGATTTTTTGGCTAACATTATTGAGCCAAATAGGAATTTTATCTTTTATTGACACCTTTGCCTCTTTTTTTGGTCCCATAGTTGGAGTAGTGATTATTGATTTTTATTTAATTAAAGATGCAGATTTAAGTAATAAAGATCTATATTCATCTGAAAATAAAAGCATTTATTATTATTCAAAAGGATGGCATGTCAAAGCAGTGTACTCTGTATCTTTAGGGTTTATTTTCTCCGCATCAACAATTTGGAATATGAATATGATGTTTTTACAATCTTACGCATGGATAATAGGTTTGATTATTTCTTCAGTTACATATTATCTGCTAGCAAAAGAATAAGTTTATGAACAAATTTGATTTTAATAATAGAACAGCTGTTATAACTGGAGGTGGACAAGGTTTTGGACTTGATATAGCAAAACGATTTTTAGACTCTGGAGCTAAAGTCATTATTTGGGATATAGATGAAAAGTTGCTTAAATCAGCGTCCAGTGAAGTAAATAATGAAAATTTGAGCTACAATGTTGTTGATGTCTCTAATTACTCTCAAATTGAGCAAAATATTAATCAAATAACTTCAAAAACAAATATTGATATATTAATTAACAATGCAGGTATAACAGGTCCTACAGCGCCATTATGGGAATATAATGTAGATGAATGGAACAAGATTGTTCAAATAAACTTAATGGGCACTTTTAATTGTTGTAGAGCAATAGTGCCTAATATGATTAAGAATAACTATGGTAGAATAGTTAATGTCGCTTCTGTAGCTGGCAAAGATGGAAATGCTAATGCAAGTGCATACAGTTCTGGAAAAGCAGGAGCTATTGGTCTTACAAAGTCACTGGGCAAAGAATTAGCGGACTATAACATAGCAGTTAATGCTGTTACTCCAGCAGGAGCCAAAACAAGAATTTTAGATCAAATGAGCAAAGAACACGTACAGCGTATGTTATCAAAGGTTCCAAGAGGTAGATTTTTAGAAATACATGAGTTTACATCATTAGTGTGCTGGCTTTGCTCTGAGGAAAATTCTTTTTCTACTGCAGCGGTATTTGATATCAGTGGTGGTAGATCTACTTACTAATTTTGTAGGAAAGATTTACTATTTTAATTTTATTATCATTATTCACCTATTGAACATTTGATAAAACTGGAGCAAAAATCATTACTGACCAGTATATTAACAACATAAAAATAGAAATTGTCTTCATATTTTTTTAAATAATAGTAAATATTGATTTAAGAATGTTTAAAAAATGTCCAAAAGTTGTATTTAAAAAAAAATAATCTATAAGTTTTTTTATGATAAGATTTTATATCCTAACTTTAACTTTTTTACTGCTATGCACACCTATAAAAGCAGAGAATATAAAGATATTTGAATTCACTGAAACTGAACTTAACAAATTGGAAGTAAGAAAAGTAAGAGGTGCTGATAATAAAACACTTTATTCCGTCGGATCAGACGAAAATAGTAACTTTTTAAAAGCAGTTGCAGACAATTCTGCGTCAGGCTTAGGAAAGAAAGTAAATATTAACTTAAACAAAACACCAATAATTAATATTACTTGGAAAGTAGAAAAGGACCTGGCAGGTATAAAGGAAAATACAAAAAAAGCACACGATTACGCAGCTCGTGTTTTTGTCATAAAAAAAACAGGGGCTACTATATTGTCTAATAGGGCAATTAACTATGTCTTTTCAAGTAATAATGAAGTTGGATTTAACGCCCCAAGTCCATACACTAAAAAATCTATTGATTATGTGCTGTCAACCACAAAAGATAGTTTAAATGAATGGATTACTGTTAAATCGAATGTAAAAGAGGACTTTAAAAAGTTTCATAATTTGGATGTAGATCAATTAGATGGTTTAGCAATAATGGCTGATACTGATAATTCTAAATTAAAATCAGTTAGTTACTTCCAAAATATTTATTTTTCATCAAAATAATTAAAATTTTGAATATTTTTTTAGACCTATACTTAAAAACGAAAGTAGTATCGCAACAATTACATCTTCAATTGGCCTTGCATCAGGTACTCCAAAATTCCACAAAATAACACCTATTAGCCAAATGATATAAATTTTCATTATTATAATTATATCTTAGTTTGTGCTATATTTTACTTTTATTTGATAAGCTATTTTATGCATGAAAATTTTTACCATACTGTAAAAGTCTATTATGAGGACACTGATGCTGGTGGAATTGTTTATTATGCAAATTATCTAAAATATCTTGAAAGAGCCAGAACTGAGGCTTTAGCGACTATTGGCCTTAGTAATTTACAAATTAAAGAAAAATTTGGAGCGTTTATTATTGTTAAATCTTGCAACATTGAATTTAAAAAATCTGCGTATCTAGAGGATAATTTAAATATAAGATCTTTTATAAAATCAGTTACCAAAACATCATTCGTTATGAATCAATTTATATCAAAAGATGATAATATTATTGTTGAAGCGCAGGTTCATTTGGTATTTGTTAATGACATAAGTAAACCAATCAAAGTTCCTCAAATTATTTTTGATAATTTAAAACCTTATTTTTGTGATAGTATTAAACTTTAGAAATCCTTTTAACTTTCTTAAATAAATCGACCATCATTTTTGATGATACCAGCTTTGTATTAACATTTCTAGGACTAGGATGATAAGAAGATATTATGTATATATTATCTGGCATAAGATATGATTTACCATGTTTGAATTTATATTTTTTATTTAGCTCATACTTATTTTTATATAATTTAATACAGTTATCAAAAGCAACTTTTCCCAAAGTTACAATCACTTTTAATTTTTTTAAATTGGAAATTTCAATATTAAAATATTTAGAGCAATTATTTAGTTCATTATTTAGTGGCTTGTCATCAGGGGGCACACATTTTAAAATGTTAGTAACATAGGCATTTTCAAGTTTCAGGCCATCATTTATATTTTCAGAAATTGGTTGGTTTGCAATTTTTGCTTTATAAAGACACTTAAATAAAAATTCTCCAGATTTATCTCCGGTAAAAGCCCGACCAGTTCTTGTTCCTCCATGAGCTGCGGGTGCTAATCCCAAGATTAAAATTTTTGCATTTATATCACCAAATCCTGCTACTGGTTTTCCCCAATAAGTATCATTTAAATTTTGTTTTCTTTTTGTGGAACTTACTTTTTTTACGAATTTAACTAATCTAGGACATTTTTCACACTTAATTATTGTCTTATTTAAACTGTTTAATCTAATATCCATATATGAAATTTTTCAAAATTCTCTTTTTTATTTTTATATTTTTAAATTCTGGTGTCAAAGCAGATTTAAATAATAATTTTATAAAAGAATTGAAGCAGGGAGGAAAGTTAATATTTATTCGTCACGCTTATGCACCAGGCAACGGTGATCCTCAAAATTTCAATTTATACGATTGTTCTACACAGAGAAATTTAAGTGAAAATGGTAGAGAACAATCAAAAAAAATTGGCGACTTATTCCTTGAAAATAAGATTGATATAGAGAATGTTTATTCAAGTGAATGGTGCAGATGCAAAGAAACTGCCTCTATTGCTTTTAAAAATTTTAAAACAAAAAAATTTCTAAACTCTTTTTACAGTTCTCAATTTGCAAAAAATAGAAAAAAACAAGTAAAAGAATTTCAAGAATTTATAAATAATTGGGACAAAAAAAAAAATTTAATATTTGTCACTCATTATGTGTTTATTTCTGAAATACTAAATTATGCACCCTCATCTGGAGAGATGGTTATTACTGATAAAAACCTAAATATTGTTGATACTTTAGAAATTGAATATTAAATTACATTATTATGTCATCTAAGAGAGCAATGCGACAAGCACAAAAACAAGCGTATGCAAAACATAGATCAAATATTACTAATAATAGGTTTGAATTAAAAAAAAAATTTTTAAATAAAAATAACGAAAAAAAAAAGAAAAACAAAGATTAGCTTTGTTGATCAAATTTTTCTATTTTTTTGCAAGTTGAAACCTTAGAAACACTTTCAATATCATTCAAAACTGCTTTAATAAATATTTCTTGTTTATCTTTTTCAAATAAAATCTGTGTATAAAATTGTGGATATCCATGTTTTAAAGTTAATATCCTGCCTCCTTCTTCATAAATATTCCTAATGTATGAATTTGATTTTTTTACACTTAAATCAGTAATTCTGTATTTTTGATAAGTTTTTTCATTATATACATAATTTCTTGTCATTGTTAGCTCGTTAAGATTTAAAATATATTCATTTTTTAAAAAAATATCTTCCTTATGATCACATTTACTTAATATAATTATTTCAGCATCTATTTTGAGAAATGTAAAAAAAATTAATGTAAAAAATATAAAAAAATTATTTTTTCTCATTCTTATCTACATAAAAAAGAGCTATTAAAAAAATGATAGTCCATAAAAATATTGACATAGTTTTGATGAATGTAGTATTTGCTCCCCAAACATCAAAAAAAAGTGCTCCAATTATAACCCCTAAAATATAAGTAATTATTAATATTTTTAATTTGTTCATTTGAAATATTAGATCTATAGAATTTTAAAGCATAAAATTATCATTTTTTTATCAATTGTCATTGGACAAATAGTTTCAATAATATATAAAACCTCGTAATTTGTGGGGCGATGGCGGAATTGGTAGACGCGTTGGTCTTAGGAACCAATATTTTCGGATGTGAAGGTTCGAGTCCTTTTCGCCCTACCAAAAAATATTATGAAAGTAACAATAGAAAACATAAAAGGTTTAAATAAAGACGTAAAAGTTTCTATAGACAAAGAGACGATGAACTCTCATATGGATGAAAAATATGAAGAGATAAAAAGTACTGTTAATTTAAAAGGATTTCGTCCAGGTAAAGTTCCAAAAGAAGTTTTAAAAAGACAATTTGGCAAAGCAGTTTTTGGTGAAGTTTTAGATAAAGTTCTAAAAGATACTTCAGCTAAAGCATTAGAGGAAAACAAAATTAAACCTGCTGGTCAACCTAAACTTGATCTTAAGACTTATGGTGAAGATAAAGAATTAGAGTATGTTATGTCAGTTACAGAACTTCCCAAAGTTGAGACTAAATCATTAGAAAGTATTAAATTTGATCAATATTCAGTTAAAATCGATGATAGTGAGACAGATAAAAGAATTAAAGAAATTGCAAAAAATCAACCAAGTTTTAAAGAGGCATCACCTGAAACAAAAGCAAAAGAGGGCGATTTAGTTACTTTAGATTATAACGCTACAGTTGATGGAAAAGAATTTAAAGGTAGTGAAGGTAAAAATACTCAATTAACATTAGGAAAAGACTTATTCTTAAAAGGCTTTGATAAACAATTAATTGGCGCTAAAAAAGATGATGAAAAAATAGTTGAAGCTACTTTACCAGAAAATTTTCCTGAAAAAGAATTAGTAAATAAAAAAGCTAAATTTGTTTGTAAAATTTTAAATGTTAAAAATCCTGAAGATGTAAAAATTAATGATGAGTTTGCTAAAAATTTAGGTGCGAAAGATTTAAATGATTTAAAAACTTTAATCTCAAAACAGATAAATGATGAATATAAAAATTCTTTAGATCAGTTAGCTAAAAATCAAATTCTTAAAGAAATAGAAAAAATTAAAGTTGATGAAATTCCAGAAAATTTAATTGAAGGTGAGATCAAGATTCTTTCTCAAGGAATGTCTGAAGATGAAGCTAAAAAAAATAAAGCTAAATTTACTGAAACTGCTAAAACAAGAATAAAAACTGGATTAATTTTAAACGAATTTGGCGAACAAAATAAGATACAAGTATCAGAGCAAGAAATTCAAGCAGAAGTTCAGAAACAATTAAGAATGATGCCTGGACAAGAAAAAATGGTAATGGATTTTTATCAAAAAAATCCTTCAGCTGTAGCTAGCTTGAGAGGAACTGTTTATGAAGAAAAGATTTTAAATCTAATCAAAGAAAAAGCTAAACCAAATAAAAAAGAAATATCTAAAGCTGAAGCTGAAAAGATTTTAAAAGAAGCTTATAATCATGATCACAATCAAGAAATAGAAGCAAAGGATAAGAAAAAAGAAACAAAAAAAAAAGCTGAACAAAAATATGATGAGAAAAAAAAACCATCAGCAAAATCGTCTAAATCTAAGCCTGTAGCAAAAAAAGTTAGCAAAAAGTAATCTCAAGTTGTATAAGTAATACGAATCAACTTATGACAACAAAATTTTCTGAACATATGAATACTTTAGTTCCAATGGTAGTAGAGCAATCTAATAAAGGTGAAAGAGCTTATGATATTTATTCAAGACTTTTAAAAGAGAGAATAATTTTTTTAACTGGTCAAATAAATGACAATGTAGCATCACTAGTTACTGCTCAATTATTATTTCTAGAGGCTGAAGATCCCAAAAAAGAAATTTACTTATACATTAATAGCCCTGGTGGTTTGGTTACTGCTGGTCTCGGAATTTATGACACTATGCAATATGTTAAACCAGACATTTCAACTTTGTGTATTGGACAAGCAGCTTCAATGGGATCATTTTTACTTGCCGCTGGGACAAAAGGAAAAAGATTTTCTCTCCCAAATTCAAGAGTTATGGTACATCAACCCTCTGCAGGTTTTCAAGGACAAGTAACTGATATTGAAATTCATGCAAATGAAGTCTCATCACTAAAAAAAAGGTTAAATGAAATCTATTCTAAACATACAGGCAAATCTGTAGATGAAGTTAAGGCTGCTTTAGAGAGAGATAATTTTATGACAGCTGAAGTTGCTAAAGACTTTGGTTTAATAGACGAAGTAGTGGAAAAAAGATCTTAAAACACTATATATTGAATATCCTATAATCGAAACTTGATTAGTTGGAGTCTTATATAATAAAGTAACATGATTGATTCGAAATAAATTTTATGACAACAAATAATAAAAATATTCTTTACTGTTCTTTTTGTGGAAAAAGTCAACACGAAGTTAGAAAATTAATTGCTGGGCCGACAGTATTTATTTGTGATGAATGTGTTGAATTATGTATGGATATTATTAAAGAAGAAAATAAAGATACATTTGTAAAACATCAAGATGGACTTCCATCACCAAAAGAAATTTGTTCAGTTCTAGATGATTATGTAATAGGTCAACCTCATGCTAAGAAAGTTTTATCTGTAGCAGTTCACAATCATTATAAAAGATTAAACTATGAGAGCAAAACTAGTAAAAACGTTGAACTAGCAAAATCTAATATTCTATTAGTAGGACCAACAGGATGCGGTAAAACTTTGTTAGCTCAAACGTTAGCTAGAATCTTAGATGTTCCTTTTACAATGGCTGATGCTACCACTTTAACTGAAGCAGGTTATGTCGGTGAAGATGTAGAAAATATAATTTTAAAATTATTACAAGCCTCTGATTATAATGTTGAAAAAGCACAACGAGGAATTGTATATATTGATGAAGTAGACAAGATCAGTAGAAAATCTGAAAATCCTTCAATTACAAGAGATGTTTCTGGTGAAGGTGTTCAACAAGCTTTATTAAAAATAATGGAAGGAACAGTAGCAAGTGTTCCACCTCAAGGAGGAAGAAAACACCCTCAACAAGAATTTTTACAAGTTGATACAACAAACATATTATTTATTTGTGGAGGAGCTTTTGCAGGACTTGATAAAATTATCTCTCAGAGAGACAAGGGTACTTCAATAGGTTTTGGTGCAGATGTTAAAAATACACAAGATAAAAAGACTGGTGAATGGATGAAAACTCTTGAACCAGAAGATTTATTAAAATTCGGTTTAATACCTGAATTTATAGGAAGACTACCGATGATTGCAACACTTGAGGATTTAGATGAAAAATCATTAATTAAAATTCTTCAAGAACCAAAGAATTCATTAACAAAACAATATCAGGAACTTTTTAAATTGGATGGTGCAAAACTAACATTTAAAGAAAATGCACTAAAAGAAATTGCACAAAAAGCAATTAGTAAAAAAACTGGGGCTAGAGGTTTAAGATCTATTTTAGAAAATATATTATTAAAAACAATGTATGACTTACCAAGTCAAGACAATGTAGAAGAAGTAATAGTTGACGCAGGAGCAGCCAAAGGACAATCTCAGCCTATTTTAGTTCATACTAAAGGTGACAATAAATCAAAGTCAAACAAACCATCAGCGGCTTAATATCCTTAATAAGTAATAAAAACCTATTGCAATATAAAATATAATATCCATATTATTACTATGGACGTTAAAATAACATTACCTCTATTACCTCTCAGAGACATTGTTGTATTCCCGAGTATGGTAATACCTTTATTTGTAGGTAGAGATAAATCCATCTCTGCTTTAAACGAGGTAATGAAAAAAGATAAAAAGATTATCCTCGTTACTCAAAAAAATTCTGAAATTGATGACCCTAAAAAAACTGATATTTTTATGTACGGCTGTGAAGGTAATATACTTCAACTATTAAAGTTACCAGATGGAACAGTCAAAGTTTTAGTAGAAGGTATTAAAAGAATAAAAATTTTAGATTTTAAAGATAATGATAAGTTTATTACTTGTGATTATTCGCATTACAATGACATAGTTTCCAAAGATGAGGATTTATATCCATTAGCTGTAACCGCTCTAAGAAGATTAGAAAAACTTACTTCTATTAACAAAAAAGTTTCAAGTGAAACTATTAACACAATTAAACAATTAAAAGACCCATCTCAAATTGCTGATAATATAGCTTCACACATAAATGCTACAATTTCTGAAAAACAACAAATTTTTGAAACAGTTGATGTAAAGAAAAGATTGAATGCCATTATTAAAATAATGGAAAATGAAACTAGCATTATTGGTGTTGAAAAAAGAATAAGAGGTAGAGTTAAAACTCAGATGGAGAAAACTCAAAGAGAATATTATTTAAATGAACAATTGAAAGCTATTCAAAAAGAATTAGGTGAAATTGAAGATGGTAAGGATGAAACTTCAAGTCTCAATAAAGCTATTACAAAAGCTAAAATGCCAAAAGAAGTTGAAAAAAAATGCTTACAAGAATTAAAGAAATTAAAAAATATGAGTCCCATGTCTGCAGAAGCTACAGTTGTGAGAAATTATTTAGACTGGATGACAGAACTTCCTTGGCATAAAAAAAGTGAAGTAGATATCGATCTAACTAAAGCTTTAAATATTCTTGATACTGATCATTTTGGTTTAGAAAAAGTAAAAGAGAGAATTATTGAATTTTTAGCAGTTCAAAAAAGAATGGACAAAATTAAAGGCCCAATATTATGTTTAGTTGGTCCTCCAGGAGTAGGAAAAACTTCTTTAGGTAAATCTATTGCTAAAGCTACTAACAGAGAATTCGTTAGAATGTCAGTCGGTGGAATGAGAGATGAAGCTGAGATAAGAGGTCATAGAAGAACTTACATTGGTTCTTTACCTGGTAAAATAATCCAAATGATGAAAAAAGCGGGTACTAAAAATCCTTTAATCTTACTCGATGAAATTGACAAAATTGGTAATGATTATAGAGGCGATCCATCTTCCGCTTTATT
Source organism: Pelagibacteraceae bacterium AG-325-F15 (assembly GCA_003282895.1). Lineage (GTDB taxonomy): Bacteria > Pseudomonadota > Alphaproteobacteria > Pelagibacterales > Pelagibacteraceae > Pelagibacter. Next base: position 5,589 of record QBYI01000013.1, on the reverse strand, counting down.
AGAAGCATTAGACCCTGAACAAAATACAACTTTCAACGATCATTACCTAGAAGTAGATTATGATCTTTCTGATGTAATGTTTGTAACAACTGCAAACACTTTAAATATTCTTCCGCCACTTTTAGACAGAATGGAAGTTATAAGATTAGCTGGCTACACAGAAGATGAAAAAATAAGTATCGCCAATAAATATCTTTTGCCGAAACAAATTAAAGATAACGGTGTTAAAGACAAAGAGATGAAATTAGATGACAATATTATCAAAGAAGTTATCAGAGGTTATACAAAAGAGTCCGGTGTTAGAAATTTAGAGAGAGAAATTTCAAAATTAGCAAGAAAAGTCGTTAAGAAAGTCGTAGCTGGTGAAGAAAAGGAAGTTAATATAAATGATAAAAACCTTTCTGATTTTCTTGGTGTAGCTAAATTTAAATTTGGAGAGCTTGAAGCTGAAAACAGAGTTGGTATTGTAACTGGCCTAGCGTGGACAGAATATGGTGGTGAGATTTTAAAAATTGAAACTGTCACTATGCCGGGTAAAGGTAGAATGCAAATTACTGGAAAACTTGGAGATGTTATGCAAGAGTCAGTTAAAGCTGCAAAATCTTTTGTAAGATCTAAGTGTTTAGAGTATGGAATTATACCTCCACTATTTGAAAAGAAAGACTTCCATATACATGTTCCTGAGGGCGCAACACCAAAAGATGGTCCATCAGCAGGTATTGGTATGGTTACTTCAATAGTATCTTCTATTACAAACATTCCAATAAGAAGAGATGTAGCTATGACTGGTGAAGTCACTTTAACAGGCCAAGTTTTACCAATTGGTGGATTAAAAGAAAAATTATTAGCGGCTCATAGAGCTGGAATTAAAGAAGTGCTTATTCCAAAAGAAAATGAGAAAGACTTAGTTGATATGCCAAAGAAAATAACTGATGATATTAAAATTTCTACAGTTGAACATGCTGATCAAGTACTTAAAATAGCTCTAACAAAAGAACTTAAGCCGACAGAATGGGTAGAAGTCGATATAGCTAAAAAAGACGATAAGTCACAAGCTAGTATTCAATAAGTACAATTTTTTTTAAATCACATCATTTAAAAGCTAGAAATCCACTTATAATTTATATAGGTTTTATGAAAAATAAATAAAACTTATAGGGGATAATATGAATAAAATTAACAAAATAATAGTTGTTTTGTTTTCATCTTTATTTTTAAGTTTCGCAGTTAATTCAACAGAGGTAAAATTTGGACACGTTGGAAAACCTGGTTCATTATTTTCAGCATCAGTTGATCATTTTGCTAAACTTGCTAACGAAAGATTAGGTAGTAAAGGTAAAGTATCAGTATTTGGTTCTTCGCAACTTGGAAAAGATAAACAAGGTATGCAAAAACTTAAACTAGGTACAGTTAATATGTGGTTACCATCATCAGTAATGGCATCAATTCATGATGAATTTGGTGTATTTGATATGCCTTTTATTATTAAAAATAGAAGCCATATGAATAAGGTTGAAAGTCAAGTTTTGCCAGGGATGTTTAAAAATCTTGAGGATAAAACTGGATATAAAGTAATTGCTGTTTGGGAAAATGGTTTTAGACATATCACTAATAACACTAGACCAATTAATACTCCAAATGATTTGAAAGGAATTAAGTTAAGAACTCCTAAATCAAAATGGAGAGTTAAAATGTTCCAATCATATGGAGCTAACCCTACACCTATGTCATTTTCTGAAGTTTTCACTGCATTGAAAACTGGAACTATGGATGGTCAGGAAAACCCATATGCACAAATAGCTAGTGCTAAATTTCAAGAAGTTCAAAAATATTTATCAATCACAGGCCACGTTTATACTCCTGCTTATGTAACAGTACATAAAGATCATTGGAGTAAACTTCCTGCAGATGTACAAAGTATTTTAGAACAAGCTGCAAAAGATACACAAAAATTTGTTTATGAAGAAGCGGCTAAACTTGAAAAATCTTTGTTAGGAGTAATCAAATCAGCAGGTGTTCAAGTTAACGAAGCTGATAAGGATGCTTTTATTAAAGCAAGTAAAGGAATATACGATCAATTTGCATCAGAGGTACCAACTGGTGGTGCGTTAGTTGATAAAGTTTCTTCACTAGCAAATTAATATATATCAACAATAATTTTTATCAGGCCCTCATTCTGAGGGCCTGAATGAAATATGACATTACAAAAATTTATATATAATTACGAAAAATTTTTAAAACTAATATTGTTTGTCATGATGGTGGCACTAGCAGTAACAGTTTTATTGGGTGTATCTTTCCGTTTCGCAGGTAGTGCATTAGTTTGGTATGACGAAGTTGCTGCAGTTCAACTTGCATGGATCACATATTATGGTTCAGCATATGCATCTTTAAAAGGAGCTCATATAAGTGTTCCAAGTATTTTTAAAGCCTTTCCACTATCACTAAGAAAAATATTTTTTGTTTTATCTAAATTAGTTGTTTATGGTTTTTTAATTTTATTGGCATATTACGGTTATTTAGTTTTGACTTTAATAACGGGTGAAACATTAGTAACACTTGAATGGGTGCCTCAAACATTTGTTCAATCAGTAATACCGATTGCATCTTGTTTATTTATTTTATCTGAAACTTTAAGAATACCAGAAGATTATAGAAATTTAGTTTTGCAAACATCAGGTGTTGAGCAAACAGGAGATATTTAATGATAATATTAACAATGTTTGCAGTTCTACTTTTCCTTCTTTCAATAAATGTTCCTATTGCTATCGGTCTCGCAGTAACAACAATCGTTGCAATGGTTTTAAAAACAGGAACAAGTTTTTTAATAGACACAGCTATTGTTTTATTTGATGGATCAATGAAATTTCCATTAATAGCAATACCTTTGTTTATTCTTGCAGGCTCAATAATGAATAGTGCTGGGATTTCTAGAAGATTAATTGCATTTGCTTCAGCTCTAGTAGGATTTATCAAAGGTGGTTTAAGTATGATTAATATTGCTACATCGATGTTTTTTGCAGAGATTTCAGGTTCTGCTGTTGCAGATGTTGCTGCATTAGGTTCAATTCTTATACCTGCAATGAAGAAAAAAGGATACCCAGGAGCATTTGCAGCTGCAGTAACATCTTCATCTGCTTCTTTAGCAATTATTATTCCACCATCAATACCAATGATTGTATATGCAGTAATGTCACAAAGTTCAGTTGTTCAATTATTTGTAGCTGGAATTATTCCTGGGGTAATTGGAGGTTTTTTTTTAATGTTAGCTGCCTACGTCACTGCTAGACGAAAAAATTTTCCTGTGGAAGAAACATTTAATATTCCAAATGTAAAAAAAACTGCAAAAGATGCAGCATTAGCATTTTTATTACCCGTAATAATTTTGGGTGGAATTTTTGGTGGGGTTGTGACAGCAACAGAAGGAGCTGGTTTAGCAGTTGTAGCATCATTAGTTATTGGTTTTATTTATAAAGAAATTGATTTTAAAAGATTATACGAGTCAGCTTGTGAAGGAGCAATTCAGACAGCTTCAGTAATGTTACTTGTAGCAGCCTCTGTACTATTAGGTGAATTTTTAACAATAGAACAAATTCCACAAAAGGTAGCAGCATCAATTATTGATTTTACAAATAATAAATATGCAGTTTTAGCTATATTAAATGTATTTCTATTAATTATTGGTTTCTTTTTACACTCAGTAGCAGCAATAATTCTTACTGTTCCAATAGTAATGCCCTTAGTAAATGCAGTTGGAATAGATCCTGTTCATTTTGGAATAATAGTTACATTAAATTTAGCTATTGGACAACAAACACCGCCAGTTGCAAGTGTTTTAGTCACCGCATGTTCAGTTGCTAAAGCTGATATTTGGGATGTTACAAGATCGAATATATCTTTTATATGTGTATTGTTAGTTTTATTACTATTAGTTACATATGTACCAGCTATACCAATGACTTTAGTTGAGTATTTTTATAGGAGTTAAATGAGCAAAATAATTCAAATAAATAAAAAAAATAACCAATTAGTTGAAGTAGTTTTAAATAGACCCGAAAAACTAAATGCAATGACTAAACCAATGTGGATTGAGCTTGGTAAAATATTTAAAACACTCTCAAAAAATAAAAATTTAAGATGTATTATAATTAGAGGAAAAGGCGGAAAATCATTTTCTCCAGGTAATGATATTGGGGAATTTAAAAAAGAGAGATCATCAAGTAAACTCGCTAAGTCATATGGTAAATTTTTACATGGAACTTTAGGAGCTATATTTAATTGTCCTATCCCAACTATTGCACTAATTGAGGGAATATGTGTAGGAGGTGGAATGGAAATAGCAGCATGTTGTGATATTAGAATTTGTGGAAAAAGTTCTAGATTTGGAGTTCCTATAAAAAGACTTGGATTAACAATGGCAGCAAAAGAACTTGAAGCATTACTAAAAATCACAACTTATTCAACTGCAATGGAAATTCTTTTTGAGGGTAGAGTATTTGATTCAAAAGAAGCTTATGAAAAAAGATTAGTAAACAAAGTTGTAAATGACAATCAAGTTGAAAAAGAAGTATATAAGTCAGCCGAATTAATTTGTGAAGGTGCTCCAAAGGTTGCAAGATGGCATAAACAGTTTGCAAGGGATATAATTAAAAATGGAAAAGTTACAGAAAAACTAAACAATATTGGTTACAAATGTTACGACACTGAAGACTTTCAAATTGGCTATAAATCATTCTTAAAGAAATCAAAGCCCAAATTTAGAAATAAGTAATATATGCCAGGTACTATTAAGGGAATAAGAGTTTTAGAGTTAACTCAAATTATGGCTGGCCCAACCTGTGGGTTACTTTTAGCAGATCTTGGAGCAGAGGTAATTAAAATAGAAAAAATTCCAGGAGGGGATGATACTCGAAATTTTCTTCCACCAGATGTGAATGGAGAGTCTGCTGCGTTTATGATGATGAATAGGAATAAAAAAGGACTTGCATTAGATCTTAAAAGTAAAGAGGGTGTGGAGATCTTTAAAACATTAGTTAAGCATTCAGATGTTGTCATAGAAAATTTTAGAAAAGGTACACTTGAAAGACTAGGAATAGGATATGAGGTTATGTCTAAAATTAACCCAAAGATTATACTTTGTGAAATTTCTGGTTACGGAAGGACAGGTCCATATTCCGATAAAGGTGGCTTTGATTTAATTGCTCAAGGAATGAGTGGGTTAATGAGTATCACTGGCGAAAGTGCAGATAAACCTCCTATTAAAGTAGGAGCTCCCTTAACAGATATAACAGCAGGTTTACTTGCAACAAGTGGAATATTAGCAGCTTTAATACACAGAGATAAAACTGGCGAAGGTCAAGTGGTTGATACTTCATTATATGAGGCTGGTATAGTTCATACATATTGGCAATCTGCTATAGCATCGGCCACTGGTGAGTCTCCTGGACCATTAGGGTCAGCCCATCCTTTAACAGCTCCTTATCAAGCTTTTAAAACAAAAGATAAATGGATAACAGTTGGAGCATCAAATCAAAATACATGGTTAAAATTAATAAAAGCTCTTGATAGAGATGATTTGCAAGAAAATGA
>QBYI01000012.1 GCA_003282895.1 Pelagibacteraceae bacterium AG-325-F15 | reverse complement strand
CTCTAGCTCCTAAAACTATTACACCAGCTAAAGCTGCTGCTCCACCACATGCGTGAACTAAAGTTGAACCTGCGAAATCAGAAAAACCAGAGGTTGCTAACCAGCCACCACCCCATTGCCAACCCATTGAAATTGGATAAATAAATCCACCCATCAAAACTGCAAATATGAAAAATGGCCAAATTTTAATTCTTTCAGCCACTGCTCCAGATACTATGGATACTGTTGCGCAAACAAACATTGTTTGAAAGAACCAATCAGAGCTATCTGAGTAACCTGTTTCTATGTTTGAATTGTCACCCCAAATTGTAAACGATCCAATAAAACCACCTTCAGGTATTCCATAAGCTAAATTATAGCCAAATAAAAAAAAAACTATTGAACAAATTGCAAATTTTCCAACATTTTTTGCTGCGATTGTAGATACACTTTTAGTAGTAACCAACCCACATTCCAACATACAAAATCCTGCTGCCATTAACGCAACTAAAACAGCTCCTATATAAAATGCTAAAGTATTAAAAATATACTGACCTTCTGCAGATATTGTAGTTTCTGCATTAACTAATCCACTAAAACCAAATAAAACTATAAAGCTTAGAGAAATTGTTTTTATTATTTTTTTTAATTGTCTCATAAGACCTCCTGTTGAGGAATTGATTTATAATTTGGTCTTAATAAAAAACTAACGCTGATTAGGTAAATTGGGTATGCAATATTTGCATATAGAAACAGCCCTGAACGTATTTTTAAAACGTTAGGGCTGTTAAAAAAAACTATTTATTGAATACTTCTTTTAAAGCTTTTGCTGGTAAGAATTTTACTTTTTGAGAAGCAGCGATTTGAATTTGCTCACCTGTTCTCGGGTTTCTTCCAACTCTTGCTTTTCTCTTAGCTACTTTGTAAGTGCCAAATCCAGCTATTTTTACTGAGTCATCACCTTTTAATGCGTCCAAAATGGTGTTTGTTATTGTATCAAATGTTCTTTCAGCATCAGCTTTACTCATATTTAATGAGCCTGAAAGCTGTGCAATTAGTTGTTTTTTGTTCATTTTAGCTCCGGTTTAGTTGGTTAAATATCATACTTGTCATAAACGTTGATAAATCAAGCTTTTTTTTAGTGCCTCATCTTTTTTAATATACAACATATAGTTAAATCTTAAAAAAGTGTTTATTTTAAAAGCTTATTTAATGAATCTAAATGAATAACTAACTAAATAAACCGAGATCTTTTAGGTCATTAAAGGTTGTAAAAAACATTAATGATATCAATAAAAACATACCGATTCGAAAAAAACCTTCTTGAGTTTTTTGAGATAATGGACGTCCTAAAACCTTCTCAAAAGCATAAAACATTAAGTGACCACCATCCAACATTGGTATTGGGAATAAGTTAATAAGACCAAGACTTATAGAGATATAAGCCATAATAGAAATGAAAGGAAGAATACCAATTTCAGCAACTTGTCCAGTAATCTTTGCTATTCTAATTGGGCCACCCAACTGAGAACTATCACCAGTCCCCTTTATCATAGTGCCTATATATTTAAGTGAAGATGCACTTACAAAATAAACTTCCTTAATTGAATGAATTAAAGCCTGCGCAGGACCAAGTTTAATATGATTAATTTCATTATTATAAGCACCAAGTTTAATACCAACCATTCTTTTATTTATTTTATTTCCCAAATTATCGTCACTTAAAACTAGATTTGGTTTGATTTTAAGTAAGTATTCTTGATCCAATCTTTCAATTTTAAAATCAATAACATCTCCTGTTGAAGTTGTAATAAACTTTGAGACATCCATGATGCTATTAACTTTGTTGCCATCAATTTCTAAAATAATATCATTTTGTTGAAGTCCTCCAATCATTGCAGGACTATCTTTTTGAACTTCATTGATAACAGCTGGGGTAAAATCTTTTCCAATAAAGGTATAAATTGAAAAAAATATAACTATAGCTAATAAAAAATTTGCTAATGGGCCACCAAATACAATTAAAGCTCTTTGATATAATGGTTTAATAACAAATAATTTATCTTGATCTTCTTTACTATATTGTTCTAAAATTTTTTCATGATCAGCTTGTGAAAAGACATTTCGATCACCAAAAAATTTTACATATCCACCTAAAGGTATCCAGCAAATTTTCCATCTAGTACCTGATTTATCATTCCATCCAAATATTTCTTTTCCAAATCCTATAGAAAAATCAGTAACTCCTACTCCATATTTCCTTGCAAAATAATAATGTCCATATTCGTGTATAAATACAACAACTAGAATTAGAATTATAAATGGAACTATATAAGTAAGCATAATTAATTATTTTAATGTTCCCTCTAATACATATTTTAATATACGAACAACTTGTTTTTGATCAGAAGCAACTGCTGCTGCTGCAGCATTGACTTCTTTTAAAGCATGCAGATGATCTTCATTGTGAATTACAATTATAGATTTATTTAAAGCTGATGCATAACCTGCATCAAAAGCAGCATTCCATTGTTTATATTTTTCCCCAAATTTAACAACAACAACATCGCTATCTTGAATAGATTTTTTAGTTCGAATTGAATTAATATTAGCTCCTTTACGGTCTTTCCACATATTTTTTTCTTCTTTTCCTAAAATCTCTATTCCACAATTATCAGAGGCCTCATGATCAGTTACAGGAGATGTGAATTTGATATCCAATTTTTCTTTAACACAAAGATCAATAATTTCGTCTCGCCAACTAGTATGGATTTCACCAGCCAGATACACTTTCAACATATAGTTCTCCTTTTTATATTTAATTAAATTTAATAAATATCAATTAATTTATATCAAACATTTAGCTTTTCCTTAATTGTATAAAACCACACAGCCAATTCAAAATAAAAGATCCTTTTTTTATGATACTTAAACTTAAATCAAGTGTCTAATGGGCTAAACTTTTTGAACTAAAGATGCGCTATTATTTTTAGGTTTATTAACATCCTTTGACACTTCATGAAATACCAGATCTGGTTTATTGCATTCATTTAAGAAAGTTGAACCCTGTAATTCTAAATTTAAATAACTATTAACATCTGATTGATTGATTATAACTGGTTGTCTATGATGAATTTCATTTATATTTTCTTTAGCTTCTTCAGTAATTAAACAAAATTGATCGTCTTCAAAAATACCAGCAAAAAATATTGAATTTCCATCTTTTCTTGTAAAATAATGTGGAGTTTTCTCTTTTTCCTCTCTTTTCCATTCATAAAAACCATCTGCGACAGCAACACATCTATTATTTTTAATTAGTTTTTTAAATGAAACTTTCTCATCAATAGTCTCTAATCTTGCATTAATTAATGCTTTAAAATCTTTTTCTTTAGCCCAGCTTGGAATTAAACCCCATTTAAGTGACTCTAATGTATTCCCGTTTTTATATTTCTTTATAACTGGAAGTTTTTGATAAGGATGTGCGTTATAGTTTTCGGTATCTTCAACCTGTATAGCTGATTTAACTAATTTACTTGTTTTAGTTACTGGATTTTTAACAACATAACGCCCACACATTCAAATTGAATCTCTTTTTATTAAATCTTGTATTTGTTTAATCATAATTTTTGGAGATCTCATTGTAGGATAGATTTTTTCAGCCATTTGATAACTAAGAATTGCTTTTTCATAATTTTTAAGTTGAATATTTACTAAACCTTGGCCAGCTAAGGCACCAAAATGTCTTTCTTCTAAATTAAGAACTTTATTAATATCATTCTGTGATTTTTCAAATTCACCAATCATATAATATACTGTAGCTCTTTTGTTCCAAGCTTCAGCCCAAGTTGGATCCATTTCAATTACCTCTGTGAAAACTGAAATAGCTCTAAATAATTCTTTATCGTGCATCAGTCTAGATCCTTCATTTAAAATTGAAGTTAGTTTATCATCAGTAGGATGTGTGCTCCAAAGGTCCCAAATTTTTAGTTCAATATTCTTTGACAAAGTTGGATCATTTTTTTTTAATTCTGAAAATAGATTATCAAGTTCAATATCTCTTTCATTTGCATTTAAAGTTACAGTTGAAAAAAATAAAATTATGATTGTTAGAATCCTTTTCATAAAGAATGATAACAAAAAATTAATATTTAGTCTTTATAGATTTTTTAAGATAGCTTTTTTAAGAGTATTTCCAATGATAATTGTGCCTTGGTCATTTGGATGCATGCCATCACTTAAATTAAATTCTGGTTTTTGTGCTACACCCTCAAGTAGAAATGGAATTAATTCTAATTTATATTTTTTTGATAAATCAGAAAAAATTTTATCAAATGATTTCTTGTAACTAAAACCATAAGATGTTGGTGCGATCATTCCTGCAATAATTACTTTTATCTTTTTGTTTTTTGCAATTTTAATTATTTCTTCTAAATTGTTTTTTGTTTCCTTAGGGTTAATACCTCTAAGCATGTCATTAGCACCAAGGCATAGGATCATAAGATCGATATTATTTTCTGATAAAGTCCATTCAGCTATATTCAATCCACCTGCAGAAGTACTGCCTGAAACACTACCATTTATAATTTCTATATTGTGACCTTCTAACTCTAAGCTTTTTTGTAAAACTACTGATAAATGTTGCTCATTCGGTAATCCATAACCGGCCATCAAGCTATCTCCAAACAATATTACTTTTTCTATCGCACTCACCTTTATGGTGACTAGACAGAATACGATTATTTTAATAATAAAACTTTTATTCATGAGCGTTCTTCTTAAATTAAATAAGGTAAATCTTAAATACAAAACTGGTAAAGATAATATCAGAGTTTTAAAAGATGTTAACTTAACTACTAAGAAAAAAGAGACAATTTCTATTGTTGGAGAAAGCGGATCGGGAAAAACTAGTCTTATAATGTTAATTGGAGGTTTAGAAAAAGCTACCTCTGGAAAAATTTTTTTTCAAAATCATGAACTTACAAAATTAAGTGAAGATGAAGTCTCCGAAATTAGAAGAAAAAATATTGGAATTATATTCCAGTCATTTTATTTAATCCCAAATTATACAGCAGTTGAAAACGTAGCATTAACACTTGAACTAAATAAATTCAAAAACCCAGAAAAAGAGTCAAAAATATTATTGGATAGATTTGGTCTTAGCCATCGATTTAATAATTTACCGAGCCAACTTTCAGGAGGAGAACAACAAAGAGTCGCTATAGCTCGAGCTATTGCAATGAAACCAGAATTAATCTTAGCAGATGAACCTACTGGAAATTTAGATACTGAAAATTCTATAATGATTTCTGATATATTATTTAAATATGTGAAAGAAGAAGGTTCATCACTAATTATGGTAACTCATGATCCAAAATTAGCAAATAAAGCAAAACGAAAAATTAAAATTAAAGATGGAAAAATTAAATAATCCATCTGAATTAAATTTAATTATTAAGTATGCTTTTAAAGATTTAAGCAGAAATTATAAAAAATTATCAAGTATTATAATAACACTTTTTATTAGTCTTTTCATTTTAAGTGCCATCTTCACGATTGAAGATAGTTTAAAAAAGGAACTTAATGATAATGCTAAAGCTTTGTTAGGTGGAGATCTTGAAATTGATTATAATCGAAATGAAGGAAATCTTGATCTTGTCAATAAAGTAAAAGAATTTACAACTATTTCTCAAATGATTGAGTTCAGTACAATGGTCTCAACTATTGATAGAGAAAAAAACAAATCTCTTTTTACCAGAATAAAAACTGTTGATAGAAAATATCCTTTATATGGTGAGGTAGATTATGAACCAGCGGGTGCGTTTAATAGAATGCATAATGAGCCTAATACTTTGTTAGTAAATGAAAGTTTATCCAAAAATTTAGATCTAAAAATTAATGACAAAATTAAAGTTCAAAATCAATTATTTAAAATTATAGGAATTGTAAAATCTGTGCCAGATGTCAGTGGATTTGTTGCCTTTGGTGACTGGGCACTTGCAGGTGATCAAACATTAGAAATATTAAAACTTAATGGTATCGGAAGTTTTCTAAATTATGAATACAAAGTAAAATTTAATGAAGCAGAAAATGCAAGAGAACTAGAGAAAAGAATTGAAAATATATTTAAAGATGATCAAAAAGTTCAGCTTAGATATCCTGAAAATTCTGCAAGTGGATTAAAGAGAATTATCAATAATTTTTCGCAGTTTTTATCGTTAGTCTCAATCAGTGCGATGTTAATTGCAGGAATTGGGATAGCAAATACTCTTCTTTCTTTTATCAATCAAAACAATATGTCAATTGCAGTTAGAAAAGCTGTTGGGTTTTACTCAGGAAACATTAAAACACTATATTATCTTCAATTATTAATTTTGCTTTTAGTGATCACCACTTTAGCTTATGGTTCAAGTTTTTTAATAGTTCCTGTTGTAGATCAATATTTATCAGATGGATTGGGACTTAATGTTTCTCCGGTATTTTCATTTGTTAACTATACTAAAATTTTTTTAGTTGGATTATTGGTTCTTGTTATTTTTTCAATTCCAACCATAAGTTCAATCGATCAAGTCAAAGCCTCAAATTTATTTAGAAATGTTTTTCAAAATTTAGAATTTTATTATTCAAAAAAATCAATAGCATTAAGTCTTATATTGTTATCCATTTTGGTTCTTTTATTTAGCTTTGGCTCTGAGAGACCTATCTACAGTTTTGGCTATTTTATTGCTTTTTTTATTTGTTTAATTGTATTTTTTTTACTATCGAAAATAATCATTTATATTTTAAAAAAATTTAAATCTTCTTCTAATATATCTCTAAAAGTATCTATTAAAAATATCACTCAAACTAAAAGTATTACTCCAATTACAATTATGTCTTTAGGGTTGGGGGTTACTTTGCTTTTAACCCTCACATTAGTTGGAACTAATTTTCAAAGAGAAATTGCAAAATCCATACCTGATATTGCTCCTGACTATTTTTTTGTTGGGATTCAAAAAGGAGAAAAAGAAATATTTGAAAAAAATATATTGAATATGGATGCAAACACCAAAATTGAAGTGGTGCCAATGGTGTCATCTGGAATTATTAAAATTAATGGTGTTAATCCAAATACTTATATCCGACCTGATAATGATAGTTTTTGGGTAATTGAAAGTGATAGAAGATCTTCGTGGACCGATGAAGTTCCTGAAGATAATCCATTAACTGAAGGTAAATGGTGGGATCTTACCAAACCTAATCAGCTTCAAATTTCTTTAGATGCAGAAGTTGCAAAAAATTTAAATATTAAATTAGGTGATGTATTCACTCTTAATATTTATGGTAGAGAAATTGATGGTGAAATAGTAAATTTTAGAGCTGTTGATTACCGTGATCTAAGTATTAATTTTGCAATGCTATTCAATCCTCAATTTGCAAAGAATATTCCTCATGAATATTTAGCAACTGCTAAATTTGAGATAATTGAAAAATTTGATGAAACTTCAATGCTAGAAGTTCTTCCAAGTTTATCCATGATTAAGATCGCTGATTATTTAAATAAAGTAACAGATGTTTTAAATAAAGTATTTATTGCTGTAACGCTTATTTCTGCGGTCACTATTATTATTGGCTTAATTGTAATTTCTAGCGCTATCATGGTGCAAGGGAAAGTAAAAGAATATCAAAATTTAGTTTTTAAAATTTTAGGATTTTCAAAAAGAGAGGTGGTTTTATCCTCACTAATTGAATTTATAATCATTTTTAAATCTGTAATTTTAATTGCAATATTTTTTGCTGTAATTGGATCAAAATTTATTATGGAAAATATTTTTGAACTTGTTTGGAAATTTGATTTTAAAGTATTAATTTACCTTGGATTTTCTATTGGCCTAGTAACTTTAGTTTTGATTTTATTAACAAATTTAAAATATTTAAATCCAAAGGTATATCCTTTAATTAGAAATCAATAATTAAAATTTTGTAATTTTGCTATCTAAAGAAATTAAATTAAACTCTACTTTCAATTTTGGAAATTTCTTTTTTATTTGTTTTTTAAGCTTTAAAAAAGATTCTTGATGAATTTTTTTTTCATTAACAGGGGTAAATTCCTTTTTACCATTAGCAATTTTAGCGGCTCCACAATCTTTATGATTGATTACAATTAATTTTTCTATTTGATGTAATTGAATAGAGGTTGCTAAATTATCATAAAATGTTTTGTGCCATTGTTTAAATTTATTATGTGTAACCCCTACTGCAGCACCTCTAATCGTAAAAGCACTATATTTTCCTGTTAATTTTTTTTTCTTTAAATGATTATAGGTTAAATTTTGAAATCTTGGATCTATACAAGATAATACCATTGCTTTAAATTTTTTTTCATATTAAAAAATCATATAAAAGTTTAGTACTTGTTAAAAAAATTAAAGCATATAAAATATTATAAAATAATTTTTCTTCAATAATTTTAAGCAATCTATATCCTATTAAAATACCAAGTAGTGCAACTGGAAATAATATTGCTGATTGTTTAAATGAATCAAAATTTGCCATTGATAGATTGATATAAAGAGGAAGTTTAATTAGATTTACAAAAGTAAAGAAAAATATTCTCGTACCTACATAAAGTTCTTTTTTCATTCTTAATGGAAGCAAATAAAGACTAGTAGGTGTTCCCCCAGCATGAACACAAAAACTTGTAAATCCTGCAACTATCGAACAAATTCCACCTTTAAAAATATTCTTTTCTAATTTTATTTCTTTATCTTTTTTAAAAAAAAAATAATGACCAGCAAACAAAAAACCCATCAATCCAATAATAAATTTTAACAATTCTTCTGATAGATATGAAAAAGTAAATGAACCGATCAGGATACCGACAGCAGCAAATGGAACCATCAATTTTAAAGTTCCTAAATCAAACTCCTTTCTATATTTATAAACTGCGATAAAATCTAAGAATATTAAAATTGGTAAAATAATTCCTAAAGCTTGATTTAACGGCATCACTATTGTCATTAACGGAACAGAAATTAATGTCATGGAGCCACCCAAACCTGATTTTGCAATTCCGTATAAAATTATTGCTGGAATGACTGTTAAGAAAAATAATAGATTTATTTCCATTATATTTATAATTGATGAGCTCCAAACTTAGTAATTTAAGAGTAAAAGGATAGCTACTAATAACATAACGATGAAAATTACTAGTATGTAATTTAATTTTATATTGAACTTTTTTTCAAAAAAGTTGGTAATTTTTTCCCAAAATAGAACAATTAAAAAAACTATTATTGCTGGAATGATAAATTTAATCATATTTAATTTTTTTTAATTATTATCGTTAACATAAACAGATACACCTCTCGTATTAATATCAACATCAAATTTTTTATGTAAAGGTGGGAACGCTCTTTGAGAACAATCTAATCTATCACAAGTCCTACAAGAAACACCTATAGGTATTTCCGTTTTTTTGTCTGAAATATCAAGATTTTCAGTATAAACAAATTCCTTTGCATATTTAGCCTCACAACCAAGTCCAATTGAAAGTATGCTTTTCGATTGTCCAAATCTACCTACTCCCTTTTCAACAGTTCTAGCAATACACACATACTTTTCACCGTTAGTCATTCTACTTACAGCTGCTTGTATGACCCCAGGTCTTGTGAAAGCAGAATAAACATTCCATCTTGGACATGCACCTCCATATCTTGGTATCTCAATTCCAGATAAAGAAAATCTTTTAGATATATTTCCAGCAATATCAGTCCTTAACATGTGAAATGGTATTCCTGGAAGTTCTGGATCTTGCAAACAAGTAACTCTATGAGCAACTTGTTCAAAAGAAGTTGCAAAAGTATTTTGCAAAAGTTCTAAATCATATTTTAATTTCTTACATTCTGTATGAAAAAGTTTATATGGCATCAAAATTGCTGCACCACAATAATTTAATAGTGCAACCTGAGTTAATCTTTTTGATTCATTGGAAGGAAAGTTAAATTTTGATAAATATTCTGATATAATATCTATTGCTCCCTCTTGTGCAATTTGTGCAGCAGCATGTAATTTTTTAGTTTCTAGAGAATTATAATCACTTAATAGAAGCTCTTTTGTAGATTTGTTATAAATTTTTGAAAATGGTTTGCCCTCCTCTGGAATAATATCTTTAACTGTAATGGAATATTTTTTTTTCAAATAATCACACAAAGCAATATATCTAGTTCTTTTATTTTTTTGTACTTTGTCAAAAATATCATTTGCAAACTTTTCTAACTTTGGAAAATAATTTTTGTTTTCTTGTAAAAAATCTGAAATTACCTCTCCTGGAAAAGAGGTTTTTCTACTATCAATAATTTTACTAGAAATATTTTCAACTTTGTTTACTATTTCATGATCTTTTTGTTTAAAGTTATCTCCTAATTTTATTAAAGCTCTAGCAATTTTAGGGTTAGTACTAACTAAATCCTTAACTTCTGGACCAAGAATGTCTAGATCTTCAAACAATTGATCATCTAAAAGTTCTGATATATCATTTTCTAAATTTATATCACTTTTACTTGTTAGATCAGATAATTCCACTCTCAATTCTTTACTAATCTTAATTAAAAGATCTCCATCAATTTTCCTTTTTCCACCTTCTATTAAATTTAAATAAGTAGGAGATATACCAACTTGCTCAGAAAATTTATTTGCTTGAATGCCTAATTGTCTTCTAAAGGCTTTTATCTTTGGGCCAATTTTTAGATCTAGTTTTTTAAATTTATTATCTTTAACAAATTTTGAAATTGCAATTTTAGAGTTTTCTAGATTAACATTTGAATCATTTTTAAGATCGGAAAGTTCTATTCTAAGTTCTTGACAAATTTTTAATAGTAAATCTGCATCTATATTTCTTTTTCCGTTTTCAATTAAATTTAAATAACTTGGAGATATTGATAAAAGCTCAGAAAGCTTGTTGGCTCTAAGTCCTAATTCTTTTCTAAAAATTTTAATTTTTTCACCTATTTGCTTATTTATTTGCATAAATTTTCAGTTTTTTGTAAATTTTGTAAATTTTAATTTACAAAAAATTAACTCAATTTACAAGTAAATAAGCAGTTTTTAATAGATTTTGTAAATATTGTAAATTACAAGATCTATATGAACAAAAAATTAAAAAACACTGAAAATGAAGCTCAAATCATAAGAAAGGAAGATTTAGATCAGCATAACAGTAGAGGTATCTACATGAGAGATGATCATTGTGATTGGGGTTCAAGTGGGATGAGTGATCTTATTAAATCTTTAGACGACAATAATTAATTCGACTCTAAAAAATTTAATTTTATTCCTTTCTTACTAATTCAACTTTTCAAAATACAAATATAATAGGACTAACAATAATGAGCGCAGAAAACATCTCATACGACTTAAAAAGATTTGCAGGAATTAAACGTGATTACACTGAGGAAGAAGTTGAGAGATTAAGAGGTTCAATTAAAATAGAACATTCAATGTGTAAAATGCAATCTCAAAAGCTTTGGAAATTATTAAACACTGAACCATATGTAAATACACTTGGATCATTATCGGGAAATCATGCAGTTCAACATGCTAAAGCAGGACTAAAAGCAATTTACTTAAGTGGATGGCAAGTGGCAGCAGATGCAAATAGTGCTGGCGAAATGTATCCTGATCAATCTTTATATCCTTACGATAGTGCTCCAAAATTAGTTGATTCAATGAACAATGCATTAATCAGAGCAGACCAAATCCAACATATGGAACTTAAAGATGGTGATATGAAGGAAGAAAATAAAGTTGATTATATGCTTCCGATTATTGCTGATGGTGAAGCAGGTTTTGGTGGTCCATTAAATGTATTTGAACTCGCAAAAAAATTTATTAAAGCAGGTGCTGCTGGTGTTCACTTTGAAGATCAATTAGCTAGTGAAAAAAAATGTGGTCATATGGGTGGTAAAGTTTTGGTTCCAACTGGAACTATGATTAAAAACTTGAAAGCTGCAAGATTAGCTGCAGATATCGCTAATGTTCCACTTATCATTTTAGCTAGAACAGACGCAAATGCTGCTAAACTAATTACTAACGATCATGATGAAAATGATAAACCATTTTTAACAGGTGAAAGATCACCTGAAGGTTTCTTTTATGTAAAACAAGGTATTGAGCAAGCTATATCAAGAGGTCTAGCTTATGCACCTTACTCTGATTTAATTTGGTGTGAAACTGCTACTCCAAATTTAGAAGAAGCTAAAAAATTTGCGGATGCAATTCATGAAAAATTTCCTGGAAAGTTATTAGCATACAATTGTTCTCCTTCATTTAATTGGAAGAAACATTTAAATGATGATGAAATTGCGTCTTTTCAACAAGAGATATCTAAAATGGGTTATAAATTTCAATTTATAACGTTAGCTGGTTTTCATACACAAAATATTGCTATCTTTGAACTTGCAGAAAAATATAAAAAAGAAGGAATGGCTGCATACTCTAGAATTCAAGAACAGGAATTTGCTAGAGAAAAAGATGGTTATACAAGTGTAAAACATCAAAGAGAAGTTGGAACTTCATATTTTGACTCAGTTTCCAATACTATTAGCAGTGGGCAAAGCTCTACAACTGCAATGGAGGGTTCTACCGAGTCTGAACAATTTTAGTTAAAAAATATTTTCCCTCAAATTATTTTAAATAGCCCTTAATTGGGCTATTTTTTTGTTTGTAATGATTATAAGAGACTGTTAAGGAACAAAAAAATGAGTAATAAAAACTTTGGTTTTGGTACACAAATAAGAAAATCACCATACTTTGACTCTACCGTTAAATGGGGTGCAACTGGGTTTTCAGTCTATAATCATATGTATATTCCAAGAGATTTTGGAAGCCCTGAACAAAATTTCTGGAATTTAATTCAAAAGGCAATTCTTTGTGATGTTGCTGTAGAAAGACAAGTAGAAATAACTGGTCCTGATGCTTATAAATTTACACAATTACTCACTCCTAGAGATTTGTCAAAACTTGCAATTGGACAATGTAAATATATTTTAATTACAAATAATGAAGGTGGTATTCTTAATGATCCAGTTTTATTAAGATTAGCTGAAAATCATTTTTGGTTATCTCTTGCTGATAGTGATGTTTTATTATGGGCACAAGGTGTTGCTGTTAATTCAGGTTTAAACGTTCAAATTAAAGAACCAGATGTTTCACCCTTACAACTACAAGGTCCTAACTCAGGAGAAATCATGGTTAAATTATTTGGAGAAGGTATTAGAGAATTAAAATATTATTGGTTAAGAGAATACGATCTTAACGGTATTCCATTAATAGTTTCAAGAACTGGTTGGTCAAGTGAACTTGGTTATGAAATATATCTTAGAGATGGATCCAAAGGCAATGAATTGTACGAAAAAATTATGGAAGCAGGAAAATCACATGGTCTTCAGCCAGGTCACACATCATCAATAAGAAGGATTGAAGGTGGAATGTTATCCTATCATGCTGATGCAGATATAAATACTAATCCTTTTGAACTTGGGTTAGATAGACTTGTAAATTTAGATGCCGATATAAATTTTGTAGGGAAAGATGCATTAAAAAAAATTAAAAAAGAAGGTATCAAAAGAAAACAAGTTGGTATTGAAATTGATTGTGAGCCTTTAAAAGGACCTAACACTACATTTTGGGAACTTCAAAAAGATAATGAAATAATTGGTAAAGTTACTTCAGCAGTTTATTCTCCAAGACTTAAAAAGAATATCGCTTTAGCAATGGTAGAAATTCAACAATCAGAAAAAGGTAATAAATTTGATGTAATTTCTAATGAGGGTAAATTTAATTGTACTGTTGTTCAAAAACCTTTTTACGATCCAAAAAAGAAAATTGCTAGTAGCTAGTTAAGATTTAATATTATAACCTTTTTTAAGCAATACCGAAACAACGGTAATACAAATAAATAAAAAAGCTACCATGGAAACTATACTAATCCATATATTAAAATCTGAAACACCGTAAAAAGCAAACCTTAATCCATTAATTAAATACACAACTGGATTAAAGTAAGTAATTGTTTGCCAAAAAGGAGGTAACATATCTAGTGAATAAAGACTTCCACCTAAAAAAACCATTGGAGTTATAACAAGTGTAGGAATTATAGACATCTGCTCAAAGTTTGAGCTCATTAAACCAATTAAAAATCCAAATAATGCAAATGTAAAAGATACTAATACTAATAAAAATATCATTAAGAATGGATATTTTACACTGACTTCAACAAAAAAAGTTGATGTAAAAAATATAATTACACCCACAATCAGTGTTTTAGTGGCCCCTGCCCCTACAAATGCTAAAACAACTTCTAAAGTTGAAATCGGTGCTGCAAGAATTTCATAAATTGTTCCATTAAACTTAGGAAAGAAAATTCCAAAGGATGTATTACTTATTGATTGAGTTAGCAATGTTAACATCAGTAATCCTGGAACAATATAGGATCCATAGCTAATACCATCAATATTTTCGACATAACTTCCAATAACTGATCCAAAAACTATGAAATATAATGAAGTAGATAAAACAGGAGACAACATAGATTGCATTAATGTTCTTCTGAATCTGTCCATTTCATGAAGATAAATTGCTTTAAAAGCTAAATAATTAATTCTCATTATTTTCCTTTACCAAACTTACAAATATTTTTTCTAAAGTACTCTGCTCTGTTTTTAAATCTCTCAATTTTAAGCCAGCATCTTTTAAATCTTGAAGTAAATTTGTAATTCCAGTTTGTTTTGTCTTTAAACTATATTTGTAATCTACAGACATATTATTATTTTTAATTTCAAGATTATATTTTTCTAAACTAGGGGGGATTTGATCTATTCTGTCTTGAAGATCTACAGTTAATTTTTTATGCCCCATTTTTTTTAATAATTCTTTAGTTTCATCTACTAGAATAATCTCGCCCTGATTAATAACACCTATTCTATCTGCAATAGCCTCTGCTTCTTCAATATAATGTGTGGTTAAAATAATGGTCACTCCAGTTTCTCTTAGTTTTTCGACCACTTTCCACATATCTTTTCTTAGCTCAACATCAACACCAGCTGTAGGTTCATCCAAAAATATAATAGAAGGTTCATGTGATAAAGCTTTTGCTATCAAAACTCTTCTTTTCATACCGCCAGATAGTTGTCTTAGTCTTTGATCTTTTTTATCCCAAAGACTTAAATCTTTAAGAATTTTTTCTATATAATTTGGATTAGGTTTTTTTCCATACAAACCTCTTGAATAAGAAACATTATTAAAAACAGACTCAAATTGCTCTAATGTTAATTCTTGTGGAACTAATCCAATTCTTGACCTTGTTTCTCTATATTCATTTATTATATCAAATCCATCAACTGTTACCATTCCAGATGATGGTTTTACTATTCCACATATAATACTGATTAAAGTAGTTTTGCCGGCACCATTTGGACCAAGCATTGCAAAAATTTCTCCTTTTTTTATGTTTAGATTTATGGTTTTTAAAGCATTAAATCCGTTGTCATATTTTTTAGATAAATTATCGATAATTATTTGATTTTCAGACATTATTGGAGATACATATATAGAGTTTAATCTATATATTACAACAAGCTAATACTACTAAAATACTTTTTAAAATAAAAAAAAATAACTATTTAGTTGATTTTAATATTTCTAAAGGTAATGGAGCTTCTGGATATTTTTTTTTACAAAGTTCCTCGTAACTTTTACAAAAACTCATTAAAATATTGTAAGCATTGTCCTTATTTTTGAAAATATCTAATTCATTCATCAAATCATTTCTTTTATCTTCTAACTCCTGTATTTGTTCTGAAGATAAAAACTCACCTGTTTCAATTTCCCAATAAACATTATCTAGTTCTTTATTATTTAATTCGTTTAATTTTTTTTGTAATTCTTGAATAATCTTGTCATCTGACTGTTTATCTCTCATGGGTGAGTTTTTTAATTTTCCAAGACACTTATCTTTAAGTCCAGCTATAAAATGATCATATGGTTTTCCCTCAGAAAGATCTTTAAAATGATTGGTATTAAAATATTTATCAATTGAAGATTTTGTAGAAATCTTTTCCTTTCCTTTAATTATAGCAATTTGAACATAAACTTCTTGATTTATATATTCATTTAAATGATCTTTTATTTTTTGGGGTATCATTTCTTTGAAGAAGATTAATGAGGTTGACGATATTTGCTATGACAAGCTTTGCAATTGCTCCACATTGATTGTTTAATAGATAAATTAATATCATCTGCGGTTTCAATTAAAGATGCTAATTTAACCATATCATCAGAAGATTTTTGCATCAGAAGATTAAAGTTTTCTTTATCCTCCCAAATAAATGGCAAAGAACTTGTTTTAAAACCTTCTTTAGAATTTTCAGGAAATAATTCTAATAAATTTTTATAATTTTCACTCATTTTAATCATTAATTCTTTTGCACTATCAAATTCTCCACCATTAGATAAAGACTGGACTCTTTTGGCTATTTTGTAATTTTTACTAAACAAAGCTTTTCTATCTTTTATAACTTCTTCGGCAGACTGTTCAGAATATGAATTTGATGTGATTAATATTGAAGCAATTAAAAATAAAATAATACCAATAATGTTTTTAATGTGTTTAATTGTTATATGCATATAAGAAATACCTTAACAGAGTATGGCTTAATATCAAAAATATTACATTGGATTAGTGCAATATTACTTTTTGTTCAAATTCCTCTTGGATTTTATTTGGTCGATTTAGATTTTGGTCCTGAGCGAATAAGTATAGAAAATATACATATCATAGTAGGATTATCTATATTTTATTTAGTAATTGTTAGATTAATTAATAAGATTTTAAATCCAACGCCAAAATTAGACCCAAGTATTTTTAAAGGACAAAAATTTTTAGCAAAATTTAATCACTTGTTATTATATGTGACAATTTTGCTAATCACTATTTCTGGAATTTTAAAAAAATTATTTAATGGAGAAACGTTAATAATATTTTTTAGAGAGATTAAAATAAATGATAATTTTGAATTAGCAGATCTATTTTATGAAATCCATGTAATTTCAAATTATCTATTAATTGTTTTGATTGCTGTTCATATTCTAGCTGTTATTGCTCATAAGCTATTCTTTAATGATAATGTTTTAAAAAAGATTTTATGATCATTTTTTTATAATCATGCAAATAAGATTATCTTTAAAAATTAATTCTTTTTTATATTTAATATTTATTTCTTTTAAGCCGTCTATCATTTGATTTTTAGTGAAATTTAGCAAGGTTGAAATATATCTTTTTTTAATCATTTTAAGATAATTTTTTTTTAAAATTTTTACAGGATATGTAAAACTTTTAATTAAAAGTTTAGGATAAATATTAATTATTAAGTCAAAAATTTTTTTATCTCTTTTAAGAGATTTTTCTAAAGTTTTATTCATAAGTTTAAACGTGGGAATTTCATTTTGATCTGGGTCAAGACTTAAGATTAAGATTTTACCATTTCTATTAAGTTTTTTTTTGCAATGTTGAAGAAATTTTGTTATTTGATTTTTTTTAAATAAATGAATTGTTTGTTTTATTAAAATTAAATCAAAAGTATTTTTTGTTTTAGAGATAAATGTTAAACCATCAATTTTTTTAAATGATATTTTTTTACTCTTATCTTTATGATTTTCAATATCAATACCTATCGGTTTATTAATTAATTTAAGTCTTTTAGATAAATCTTCTAAGATCCTTCCTCTTCCACATCCAATATCTAATACTTTCGAATGTTTATTTAGTTTTTTTTGTTTTAGAATAAAGTTGTTAAAAGAAGTGATATATTTTTTCGATGACAACCATGTTTTATTGTCCCAATTCTTTAATGATGTCATAATTAATTATTAATGTTAAATTTCAGAATTTAATGACAACTAATCCCAAATTTTTTAAGTCTCCAATAATTATATGGCCAAGGGGTTAAAAAGCCTACAATTAACATTATTGGTACTACCCACCAATTTAAAATTGCTCCTCCAGTTAAAAGATAGTCTGTAAAATTCATCATTACTTCCATGCTTATCATTGAAATTAGGCTCATGCCTGCTGCAGTTTTTAAAGCATTTTTAAATGAAAAATTTTGTCTGATTAATATGAATGTTTCAAGCAATATGCTGGTTATCAATCCGTTAATAATAGCTAACACCATTATACCAATTAATGGAAAAGGTATTTTGCTTAATTGAAAAAATAGAATAGTCCCAAAGTCACCAATTGCGCATCCAGTAAGACACCAAAAAGTATTTTTTGCACTCACTTTCCAGGTTAGGGTATCATTCCAATCTATTGTAGAGGTCATCTTAAAAATTTGATATTAATATGAAATGATTTTTAAACAAGAATTTGATACTAAATCCTCAACTTATACCTACATAATTGCATCGGCAAAAGGTCGCGAAGCAGTAATTATAGATCCTGTAATAGAAAACGTAGCAAGTTATATTACAATTTTAAATGAGTTAGATCTTAAGCTTGTTAAAGTAATAGATACCCATATTCATGCTGATCATGTAACTGGTGCCTCCAAATTACAAACAGTTACTGATTGCACAACACTTATGGGAGAACATACTCCGGCTGACACAGTTGACATAAAAGTTAAAGATGGTGAGATAATAAATATTGATAATTTAAAAATAAAATCATTATATACACCAGGACATACTTCAGATAGTTATAGTTTTTTATTAGATAATTATCTTTTCACAGGGGATACTCTTTTAATAAATGGTACTGGTAGAACAGACTTTCAAAATGGAAGTTCTAAAGATGCTTATAACTCTTTATTTAATAATCTTTTAAAATTACCTGACGAAACATTGGTTTATCCAGGTCATGATTATAATGGTAAGTTTTCAAGTACGATTGGAAATGAAAAAAAATTTAATCCAAGATTACAAGTAAAAAGTGTTGATGAATATGTAGATATAATGTCTAAGCTAAACTTAGCGAGGCCTAAATTAATTGAAAGTAATGTAAGTAGAAATATTCAACTTGGTGCTAATTAAAGATAAAAAAGATTAATAACCAATAAGAAATTAATCCAGAAAGAATAGTTAAAATTATATTTTTTGAAAAATATCCAACAATTATTGCAATTATAGAAGCAAAAATTTTTGGATCATGTATTTCTACAAATGTTCCATAATCATTAATAAAAATTGCTGGAAAAATTATTGCTGGAAACACTGCAGAAGGAACGTATGCTAATACTTCTTTAATTCTTTCACTTAACATTTCTCTACTTACTAATGCGATCATGGCCATTCTTGTAAAATATGTTAATAGGCCTGCAATAATTATTGATAACCAAGTCATTTTTTTAACCTCAATATTAATGTAGCAACAAACAAAGCAATAATTGGTGAAATTATTATGTATGACTTTAATGGTGCATTAAAAAATAGTAAGGAGCTAATTCCACAAACTAACATAACAATAACATGATCTAATTTTTTTAAATCTTGAACAACAATTGCAATAAAAGTTAGAGGAATAGTAAATTTTAGCCCAAGTTCCTCCGGTACAAAAGAGCCTAATATAATCCCTGACAATGTGGCTATCTGCCAACAAATCCAAAGTGTAGCACCAGTACCGATTAAATGATAATGCAAATTTTTTTCTGACTTGTTGTTTTTAAAAAATTTTGCAGACTCAGCAAACGCTTGATCTACAACAATGTAGGAAATAAGTAATTTTTTAATAAACGATAATTTATCTAAGTATTCTGATAAAACTGCTCCATAAAGTAAATGTCTAGAATTAATTATACCCACAGATGAAACAGCTATTAATGAAGATGCTCCTCCCGACAATAATTGAAGAAATACAATTTGGGATGCACCACCAAAAATTATAATTGACATCCCGTATACTAGATATGGATTAAATCCAAGTTCGATACCAATTGCTCCACAAATAATTCCAAATGGAACCACTGATAACATATGTGGAGAAACATCAAGCATCCCCCTGACAAATAATTGTTTTTTTGACAGCATAGATGCTTAATTTTATTTAAAACAAACTATATGTTCAAGTGTAATAGGTTTTTTTACTCCAAACTTATCATTTATTTCATGCTGTTCATGATGGTGAGTGTGAACAAGTACTGGTATTAAATTGTTGTTATGTGTTTTTAATGTATAGATAAAATTTGTACCTCTAAATTTTCTATCAACGACATCTAATTTAAAATTACTACTATCATCATGTTCTAAATCTTCTGGTTGCAGTAATAATTGCACCTTTGAACCTATTGAAAAATGTTGAATAAAATTACCTTTAATTAATCCTAAATCATCGTTTTCAAGAGTATTTTCATCAATAATTGTTGCTGGTATTAAAATTCCTCTATTCAAAAAATTAACTACCTCTATCGAATTGGGAAAATGATAAACTTTATACGGATCATCAAATTGTTTTAATTTTTGATTTAAAATAATTCCACATTTTGATCCTAAATAAAAAGCTTCATAAGAGTCATGAGTAACAATAATTGTAGAAATTTTTAATTTATTCAATATTTTTTTTAATCTAACTTGAATTTCTTCTTTAAAACTTTGATCTACATTCGATAATGGTTCATCCAATAATAATAAATCTGGTTTACTAATTAATGATCTTGCTAAGGATGCTCTTTGAGCCTCTCCAGCACTGATCTGATGAGGGAATTTATTTAATATTTTTTCAATATCTAATAATTTTACAATTTCTTTAAAAGATATTTTTTTATCTTTTTTTTCTTTATTTTTTTCAGCACCAATTAAAATATTTTTTTCAACAGAATAATGTGGAAATAAACTATTCTCTTGAAAAGCAAGAGATATATTTCTGTATTCTGGCTCAATATGAATATTTTTAGAGGATAAAGTTTTTCCTTTTAAATCTATTGACCCTTTTTCTATATTTTCTAATCCAGCGATTGTTCTAAGTATTGTGGTTTTGCCAATACCTGAAGGCCCTAAGAGACATACTATATCACCTTCATTTTGAATTGAAAAGGAAACATCTTTTACTTTTGTTTTACCACCAATTCTAAAGTTAACATTTTTTACGTCTAAAAAATTATTGCTCATTTTCTCTTAAAATATATTTTGATGTTAACATAATAAATATTGTTGCAATTAAAATTAAAAATAATGATGGAACTGCAGCAGCTTCCAATAAATCTTCAGAGGCAGATATATAAGCTGTTGTTGCAAAAGTTTCAAAATTAAATGGTCTTAGTATCAAAGTAATTGGCAATTCTCTTACAATTTCAAGTGAAACCAAAATACCGACAAATAATAGAGAATTTCTTAAAAATGGCACGTGTATATTTAAAAAAGTTTTTTTTTTTGAATAGCCCAATAAATATGAACTTTCATCAACTGAAATATTAATTTTCTCATATCCAGATTTAATTCCATTAAAAGCAAGCGAGTAAAATCTTACAAAATAAACTAAAACTAATCCAAGAACAGAGCCTATGAATATCTTTTTAATTGATGAAAATCCAAATGCCTTAACTATATTATCGTCAAACCAACCAATAAATGTTATGAATGCAACTGCTAGTATCACGCCTGGAATAGCATATCCTGAAATTGAAAGAGTAGATAAAAGATTTAACATTTTATTTTTTGAAACTCTATTTCCATAATTTGAAACTAAAGAAAATACGATTAAAACTAAACTAGATAAGATCACAAGATAGACTGTATTAAGCGTTAATGTTAATATCTTTAAATCGTATAAATTTTCAGGAAATTTTATTGTCCAATAAAACATTTGACTCAAAGGAAAAATAAAACTTAAGAACAAAATACTAAAACAAAAAATGAATACAAAAAAAGCTTTTTTTCCTGAAAGTTGAGTTTTTTGTTTTTGTTTAAAACCACCTCTATTGTTTAAATGATATTTTGCATTCTTTCTTGAAAAATTTTCAATTATAAATAATGCAAAAATAAATATTAATAAAAAAAATGACAATCTGTTTGAAAAGGCTAGATCATCAAAAGTAATCCAAGAATTATAAATTCCAGTTGTTAGAGTATTTATTGAAAAAAAATCAACTGCACCAAATTCAGCTAAAGTTTCCATGGCTACTAATGATAATCCAGCTACTATTGCAGGCCTAGCAGCAGGTAAAATTAAAAAATAGAATGATTTAAATTTTGAAAATCCCAAATTTCTTCCTAAATCAATTAAGTTCTGAGACTGATATAAAAAAGACGCCCTCGCTAGAATGTAAACATAAGCATATAAAGAAAATGATAAAGATAGTATAGAGCCTATTACACCATCAAATTTAGGAATATTTTTATTATAATTAGCTTCACCAAATAAATTTGTTAATATTGAAAATAATGTTCCATAATTTTCAAAAAATGCAGTTAAAGAATATGCATATATATATGGAGGAACTGCAAAAGATAATATTAACGCCCATTTGAAAAAATCACAAAATGGAAATTTATAAAAAGAAACAAAATATGCAGAAGCTGTTCCTATTAAAAAAGTTAGAGATAGAACGCTAATAAGTAATACAAACGAATTAACAATATATTCAACAAGAAAAGTATCCTTTAGAATTTCATAGTAATTTGAAGTCTCCTCAAAAAAACTAAAAAAAACAGTAGCTATTGGTATTAATACACCAATTGATATTACTAAAGATGTCAATAACCAGATATTAAAACTTTTTTGCATGATGATTGATTTATAATATAAGATACCCTTTGAAGTATTAATTTACTAACAATTTCTCTCGATTTTTAGAAATTTATAGTTATTGTAGTTCGAAGTATTAATGATCTCTAAGATAGTTTAGTATTTTTTAGTGCTCAAAACTAAGTTTAGGAAAGGGTAAAGATCCTAAGGAGAAAGATTTGAGCACAATCTTCAAAAAGAAAATTAAATCAATATTTAAACGGGGTAAGGATATTTAAAACCTCTTCGTCTTTTA
This sequence comes from Pelagibacteraceae bacterium AG-325-F15, assembly GCA_003282895.1. GTDB lineage: Bacteria > Pseudomonadota > Alphaproteobacteria > Pelagibacterales > Pelagibacteraceae > Pelagibacter. The sequence goes on along the minus strand of QBYI01000012.1, from coordinate 1,691 downwards.
TATCTGATAATTTTCTATTATTTATTTCACTTTTCATTCTTTCACACTCTGACGAGCATGGTTCACATGTTATCTGACCCTCAAGTGAACCGCTCGTATCAGAAGAATTACTTAAACGGAAGTTAAATAAATTCTTTTTCACAGTTGCTTACTTCCAACCTGCTGCAGTCATTACTTCTAATGCAGCTGCTTGGTGTTTTCCATAACTAGAAACTTTTGTAGCTAGATCTTGGTTAAAATCTAATCCCAAATTGTTTACTACTAATGGATTTGGTGAAACTCCACCTATCATTGGAAACTCAAACGTATTATTTGTAAAATGTTCTTGAGCTTCTGGTGATAGTAAATAATCAACAAGTGCAATTGCGTTTGCTTTGTTAGGCGCACCTTTTACTAAAGCAGCACAACTAATATTCATGTGTGTTCCTCTGCCTTGTTGATTAGGGAAAAACGCTTTAACTTTTTTAGCAGCTGCTTGCTGTTCTGCACCTTTTTTACCAGACAACATAAGTGCTAAATAGTATGTGTTTGCAACTGCAATATCTGCTTCACCAGCAGCTACTGCCATAATTTGAGCTCTATCGTTTCCTTTAGAATCTCTTGCCATGTTTGCAACAACTCCTTTAGCCCAAGCAGCTGTAGCTTTTTTTCCATTATTTTCAATTAATGATGCTACTAGTGATTTATTGTAAATGTTACTTGATTTCCTTATTACTAGTCTACCTTTCCATTTTGGATCAGCTAAACCTTCATAAGACATTCCAGATAATTCAGCACCTGTTACTCTTTCAGGTGAATAATAAATTATTCTAGCTCTTTTTGCTACACCCACCCAATGAGTTGTTCTAAAGTTTTTTGGAACTGATGATTTAATTGTTGGAGATACTAATCCCTTCTGTGTCATTCCTTTAGCTTGGAAAGCACCGCATCTACCAGCATCAGCTGTAATATAAAGATCAGCAGAAGAATCAGCTCCTTCTTCGATCATTCTTTTTTCAAGAGCACCAGATTTACCATTAATTAAATTAACTTTAATTCCAGTTTTCTTTGTAAACTTATCATAAAGCTCAGCGTCTGCTTTATAGTGTCTTGCATTAAATATATTTACTTCAGATGCAACAGCAAAAGCTGATACAAATAAAGTTGAAATCAATGCTATAATTGATATTTTTCTCATATTATCCTTAATTTATATTGTTAATTTGCGAATGAGAATTATTCTCAATGCGAATGATTATCAATCGCATATATTGTCGCAGTTGTAAAGAACTTTAATATATATAGTGGATATTTTTCGTTTTACTTAATTATGTATCTATTTCCAGTCACCTATTTTACTGAATAGAAAGTTCCTAAATGCTTGAACTCTTGCAGTATTTTTAAGTGACTGAGGATATACAAAATGAGCTTCCGTAATTGGACCCTCTGATTTTGGTAAAACTTTAATAACATTATTAGAATTTGTGACCAAGTACTCTGGTAAAGCAGCTAAACCTACTCCAGTCTCCACTGCTAATAGTAATCCCATTACACTATTTACCTTCATAATCGATTTTCTTTTTTTACCGTCATGCATACCCAGTTTTAGAGCCCAATCAGGATTATAAACTGGAGAAGGTGCTCCTTTTCCAAAAGATATAAACTTATGTTTATTTAAATCAGTAATATTTTTAGGCATTCCAAATTTTTCT
>QBYI01000011.1 GCA_003282895.1 Pelagibacteraceae bacterium AG-325-F15 | reverse complement strand
CTAAACAAGAAAAATTAATTACTTTAAATATCTTAGATTAATCTGATAAGATTTATTATTTAAGATGGTTAAAATTTTTCCATTCATATTTATATTATTATGGTCATCAGCATTTATCACGACCAAACCAATAATAGATAATAGTGATCCATTTTCTGCATTAGCTTTCAGATTTTCAATGGTAGCAATCGGTTTTTTTTTGTTTTCAATCTACACAAAACAAAAAATATTTGTTAATAAAAAAATTTTTATTGAATCATTTTTTAGTGGAGTTCTTTTTCATGGTCTTTACTTAGGTGGAGTTTTTTTTTCAATTTCAAAAGGAATGCCAACAGGAATTGCTGCATTGATAGTCACACTTCAACCAATCCTCACCAATGCATTAAGTGGACCAATTTTAAATGAAAAAGTAACAATGAAACAATGGTTTGGAGTTTTATTAGGATTTATAGGTGCAATTTTAGTTTTAGGTTTGGATATAGGATCAAAAATACCAATAACTGGTTTAATTGCTACTATCATCGCTTTATTAGCAATTACTTCTTCTACAATTTGGCAAAAAAAGATTAGTAACAATTTACCTCTATCAGTAAGTAACATGTATCAAGCTATAGGTGGTTTTTTCTTTCATCTATTGGTCGTGATATTTTTTGCAAAACCATATATTGATTTTTCACAAACTTTTATAATTGCAATGAGCCATCAAATATTTTTGGTATCATTTGGTGCTTTTACAATTTTGATGTATCTAATTAAAAATAATTCAGCAAGCAAAACTGTCTCGATATTTTTCTTAATTCCAGCTACATCTGCTTTAATGGCTTGGTTATTTTTAAATGAAAATCTAACTAATTTAGATCTCCTAGGTTTTTTAATAACAACAATAGGAGTTTATATTGCAACCCGAGATTAAAATCTTATCTTTCTCATAAAGATTTATATCCAAATTCCAAAGAGGCATCTGTAATAGCATGATAGAAAGACTCTCCAAAACTTCGAAGAGTAAATAACCTTATTTTATTAGGATTGTCATCCAACTTATCAACTGTAAATGCTATTCCGTTATAAGTAGAGTTTATTGAATTATTTTTTTTTAAAGTATTAAAATTAAAAGGACATCCTTTCTTCAAAACTTCTATGGCTTCTTCTCCTTCTATTTCAATTATAGCTCTTGAGTGAGACAAATCTGTTATAGCAAAGTCTGTTTCTTTAAATGCTTCCAGAACATTGTTTAGTAAATCTTTTTTGGTTGTTATTAAAAACCAATTTTTTGGGCCATTCCATAAAATTCTTGTTTCATTATTGTTTACTACGCTTAAGGGTTCGTCTTTTAAATTTAAACCATCAATTTGAATACTTTCAAAGGAAATTGAAGAATTTTTATACTGAACTATTTGAATTATTAATAAATTTTTTATCTCAGAAATATTTAAAAGATTGTCATTTTTATTTTCACAATCTCCGAATTGACCAGTTGAATGAACGTTTGCTAAAGCTGATATTGTGCTCATGATCTTACTCTCTCACCTTTTGGATCAACATAATGTGATGACACTATTTCAACTGGAATTACTTTGTTTTTAAGTGGAGACATTACAAATAGTTTTTCTCCAATCATATTTTTTCCATCCTTAAGAATTGCTAGTGAAAATGGATTATCATATTCAACACTCCAGCATGATGCTGAAATATAACCTAATTTAGGATTTGGTAATGCTGCTTTAGAATCTTTAACTAAATGAGACCCTTCTGGAATACTCGTTTTTTTATCCAATGGAACAACGCCAACCACTTTTTGTCTGTCTTCAGCTGTAAATGCTTCTCTAGTTAAAGATCTTTTACCTATAAAATCTTTCTTTTTACTCAATAATCCTTCAAGAGAATTATCATAAGGTATTGTTCTTCCATCAAGTTCTGATCCAGCAACGTGCCCCATTTCAATTCTAAGTGTAGATAAGGCCTCTGTACCATATGGTTGGATTTTAAATTCTTCACCAATTTCCATAATTTTTTCCCACATAAAGTTTCCATAATCGGATTCTACGTTTACTTCATATGCAAGCTCACCTGAAAATGAAATTCTAAAAATCCTCGCTTTTACTCCAAATAAGTCTCCTTCCATGTAGCCCATAAAAGGTAAACCTTCATTAGACACATCTGAATTAGGAAATAATTTGTGTAATAAATCTCTAGATTTAGGTCCAGCAATTGCAGCACCAGCCCACTGTTCTGTGCTTGAAACTACATTCACGTTTAAATCTGGCCATACTAGTTGTAAATAATATTCTAAGTGAGAAAGGACATTTGCTGCTTGAGCAGTGGTAGTTGTCATATGATAATGATTTTCTGAAATTCTTGTAGTTGTGCCATCATCCATTACAATTCCATCTTCTCTTAACATAACGCCATATCTTGCTTTACCTACTGGCAACTTTAGCCATGCGTTTGTATAAACTCTATTTAATAACTCAGCTGCATCTGGTCCTTTAATATCTATTTTGCCTAGTGTGGTTACATCACAAACTCCCACATTTGATCTTACGTTTTTAGCTTCTCTCTTAGATCCTTCAAATAAAGTTTCATTTCCTTGTTTATAATACCTCGGTCTCAGCCACACACCTGCATCAACAAAAACAGCATTATTTTTTTCATGCCAATAGTGCATTGGTGACTTTCTGGTTGGCTTAGAATGTTTTCCAACCTCTCTTCCAACAATCGCTCCAATAGAAACTGGTGTATAAGGAGGTCTAAATGTCGTATGTCCAACAGCCGGTACAACTTTATTCTCTATCTTAGAAACTAATTGCAAACCATTTAGATTACTTGTTTTACCTTGGTCTGTTGCCATACCAAGAGTAGTATATCTTTTTACATGCTCAATTGATCTATATCCCTCTCTAAGAGCAATTTCTATATCTGAAACAGCAACATCATTTTGAAAATCTAAAAATCTTTTATAATTTTTTCCTTTTGGTAAAGGAACACACCAAAATTTATCATGAACTGTTGATTTCTTTTCTACCACATTTGGAAAAGATACTTTGTTTTCTGTGTTAGTAATTTTTTTTGATAGTTCATTACCTGCTTCAAATGAACTTTTTAATGTTTCATCTAAAGTATAGATACCGTTAGCAGCGCCTAATGTTTTTTCGTTTTGTTTAGACTCTCCCGGAATAAATGCATCAATTTCCTCTTTAAATTGAGTTTTATTTCCTGACTGAGAAGCTAAATGAATAGTAGGAGTCCAAAAACCAGAAACACAAATGCAGTCACATTTAATATTTTCAATTGTGCTAAGTTGCTCTTTGTCATCTGAAATCTTAGATATATCAGCAGACTTGACTTTTTTATAACCTTGAGCAGCTACAACAACATAAGAAAATTTAATTTCTATTCCTAAATTTTTTGCTTCATCAACAATTTCTGACTGAGGATCTTTCCTTGTGTCTAAAATTATTGGATCAACACCATTTTTTTTAAATTCAATTGCAGTCTCATAACCACTGTCATTATTAGTAAAAATAAGGGGTTTTTTTCCAACAAGTACTCCATAAACTTTAAGATATTCTTTTGCAGCAGATGAAAGCATTACACCTGGCGTATCATTGTTTCCAAACACCAATGGTCTTTCTATTGAACCAGAGGAGATTAAAACCTCTTTTGCTCTAATATACCAAAGCCTTTGTTTAGGATGAAATTTTTTTGTTGATGGTAGGTGATCACTTATTCTTTCTGACATCACCAGCATATTATGATCATAATAACCAAATACTTGTGATCTATTTTTTACAGTTACATTTGGCATTTCTTTTAACTCAGAAATAATTCCATCAGCCCACTCTTTACCTGTTTGATTTCCAATATTTACATCGCTAGTTAGTAAAGTTCCTCCAAATCTAGATTTATCTTCTGCTAAAATTACTCTTGCTCCATTTTTAGCAGCAGCATAAGCACTTGCTAATCCAGATGGTCCTGATCCTGCAATTAATAAGTCACAATATTCATATTTGTGTTCGTATCTTTCCTTATCATGTTTTGTAGATGCAACACCTAAACCTGCAGCTTTTCTGATAAACGGTTCGTAAACTTTATACCAAAAGCTTTTAGGCCACATAAAGGTTTTGTAATAAAAACCTGCCGGAAGAAATATTTTTAAAAAATTATTTATTGCTCCAATATCAAAGTTAACACTTGGCCAACAATTTACACTTTTAGCTTCAAGACCTTCAAAAAGTTCTTGTTCTGTTGCCTTAACGTTTGGTTCAGTTTCACCATTTCTGTATAATTGTACAATCGCATATGGCTCATCAACTCCTGCACCAAAAAACCCTCTAGGTCTATGATATTTGAAACTTCTACCAACTAAGTGAATTCCATTAGCTATTAATGCTGAAGCTAAAGTATCTCCTTCATAGCCATAATACGTAACCCCATTAAATTTAAATGAAAGTTTCTTTTCTCTGTTAATTAGTCCAACGTCATTTAATCTAAAACTTTGTGTCATAAAGAAATTTCCTCATCAGCCTTCAATGTTTTAAATATTTCATGAGTGGCTGTATCTCTCTCAACTTTTATCCACTGTCTACATCCTGATATGTGTTGCCACAGCTCCCAATGTTTTCCTCTCAAGCTTTTTCTATTATAAACAAAATTATCCCAATCTTGGTCTGATACTTCTTTATTTAGCTCAGGTCTTTTGACACTTGCATCACCGCCATAAGAAAATTCATTTTGTGACCTCATTCCGCAATGTGGGCATTTAATATATAGCATTTAGGAAATCCAAGTTTTTGTGCCTAAACCTTTTTCGTCTAACAAATGTCCTGTGTTAAATCGGTTAAGGCTATAACCAGAATTTAATTCATGAACTCTATCTTGTGCAATAGTATGTGCAAATGTCCAACCTGAAGCTGGGGTTGCTTTAAAACCACCATAACACCAACCACAATTCAAATATAATCCTTCGATATGAGTTTTATCAATTATAGGTGATCCATCCATTGACATATCCATAATCCCACCCCAAGTTCTAAGCATCTTTAATTTGCTTAAAAAAGGCATCATTGCAATACCTTCTGTAAGTACATGTTGTAGAGTTGGTAAATTTCCTCTTTGAGCATAACTATTATAACCATCCAAATCACCACCCATTACCATTTCACCTTTGTCTGATTGGCTAATGTAAAAATGTCCTGCACCAAATGTAACAACTCCATCTAAAACTGGTTTAACTGGCTCTGAAACACATGCTTGTAAGAGATGTGTTTCAATTGGCAATGTCATATTTAATTTTTCAGCTAAAATATTAGTGCTACCTGCAACACATAATCCAATTTTTTTTGCTTTAATATTGCCTCTGGATGTTCTTACTCCATTAATTTTTCCACCTGAAACGTCAAAACCAATTACCTCACAATTTTGAATAATATCAACACCCATTGAGTCTGCTTGTCGCGCATATCCCCATGCAACAGCATCATGTCTTGCTGTTCCTGCACTTGGTTGCATAAGTCCGCCAAAAATTGGAAAACGAACATTTTCTGAAAAATCTGCCATAGGAATTATTTCTCTTACTTGTTCTCTATTTAAAAGAACTGCATCTATACCATTCAATCTCATAGAATTACCTCTTCTTGCGTAAACATTCATTTGAGCATCTGAGTGTGCAAGATTAATAATTCCTCTTGGAGAAAACATTACATTGTAATTTAAATCCTGGCTCATCTTTCGCCAAAGATCCATTCCAAATTCACTGAATAATGCATTATCATCATGCATGTAATTTGATCTTATTATAGTTGTATTTCTTCCGACATTTCCTCCCCCTATCCAACCTTTCTCAATAATTGCAACATTTGTAATGTTGTGTTCTTTTGCTAAGTAATATGCTGTCGCTAATCCATGGCCTCCTCCACCAATAATAACTACATCGTACTCTTTTTTTGGAGTTGGGTCTTTCCAAGCCAAATCCCAATTTTGGTGGTTAGAGAATGCGTTTTTAACTAAATTGAAAATGGAATATTTTTGCATAAGCCAATTTTATATTAAAGAATATAAATAGTTCTTATTTTTTTTATATATATTTTTTAGAAGTTTCCAAAGATGACAAAAAAGGATAAGAAGTCTTCAAGTTAACTATAACGCATAGGATTTATAATGAGCGATGTAAAGTCAGATATTCAAATAGCAAGAGAAGCTAAAATGCAACCTATAAAAGACGTTTTGGCTAAAATTGATGTGCCAGATGAAAGTGAAACATTTAGTCCTATGGGCCGACATATTGCAAAAATTAATTTGGAATATTTAGACACATTAAAAAATAAACCTGATGGAAAACTAATCCTAGTTACTGCTATTACACCTACTCCTGCTGGAGAGGGTAAAACTACTACTTCGGTTGGATTAAGTGATGGACTGAATAAAATTGGCAAAAAGTCTATTGTTTGCCTCAGAGAGCCAAGTCTTGGTCCATCTTTTGGAATGAAAGGTGGTGCTGCGGGTGGTGGTTACGCTCAAGTTGTTCCAATGGAACAAATTAATTTACATTTTACAGGTGACTTCCATGCAATAACCTCAGCACATAATTTACTTTCAGCTTTAATAGATAATCATATTTATTGGGGAAATAAACTTAACATAGATATTAGAAGAGTTGTTTGGAAAAGAGTTATGGATATGAATGATAGATCATTAAGATCTATTGTTGTTGATTTAGGTGGGGTAGCTAATGGTTATCCTAGACAAGATGGATTTGATATAACCGTAGCCTCAGAAATTATGGCTATATTTTGCTTAGCTACAGATTTACAAGATTTAGAAAAAAGAATTGGAAATATTACAATTGCATATACTAGAGACAAAAAAGCTATCTATGCTAAAGATTTAAATGCTCAAGGTCCAATGACTGTTCTTTTAAAAGAAGCTATTAGACCTAATGTAACTCAAACTTTAGAAAATAATCCAGCTATTATTCATGGTGGGCCATTTGCAAATATAGCTCATGGATGTAATTCAGTTATAGCAACAAAGGCTGGTTTAAAATTATCAGATTATGTTGTAACTGAAGCAGGATTTGGCGCTGATCTTGGTGCAGAAAAATTTTTGGATATAAAATGTAGAAAATCTGGAATTAAACCTGATTGTGTAGTTATCGTTGCAACGATAAGAGCACTTAAAATGCATGGAGGAATTGCCAAAGACGATCTAAAAAAAGAAGATGTAGAAGCATTAAAAAAAGGATTAATTAATTTAGAAAGACACATTAACAATACAAGAAAGTTTGGTCTTCCAGTTACTATTGCTGTAAATCATTTTATTACTGATACAGATGATGAAATGAATGCGCTACTAGATTTTTGTAAAACCCAAGGAGTAAAAGCCTCAAAATGTACACACTGGTCTCACGGTGGAGAAGGAACAAAAGAGTTGGCAAAAAATGTAACTGAAATCTGTGAAGAAAATAAAAATACTTTTAAATATTTATATGAAGATAAATTATCATTATTTAAGAAAATAGAAAAAATCGCTCAAGAAATTTATCACGCAAGTGATGTAGTTGCTGATACTAAAGTTAGACAGCAGTTAAAAGATTTTGAAGAGAAAGGTTATGGTAACCTTCCGGTATGCATTGCTAAAACACAATATAGCTTTTCAACAGATCCAAATTTAAAAGGAGCGCCAACTGGTCATGTTTTGCCAGTTAGAGAAGTAAGGTTGTCATCAGGTGCTGAATTTATTGTTGTTGTCTGTGGAGAAATAATGACGATGCCAGGATTGCCAAGAGTGCCTGCGGCAGATTCTATTAAGTTAAATAAAGATGGAGAGATAGAGGGCTTATTTTAAAGAATTAGGCTATCAAATCTAACCAGTTTTTTAACTCTCTCATTCTAGACTCTTTTTTGGTAATTTTATCCTCTTTTTCAATCATTGAAATATGAGATTCTAAATCTTTCTCATCTAAAAAAGATTTATTTTCAAGAAGTCTTTCTTTTCTAAATTTTATTAAAGTAATCATTTTTTCATAAGTGATTTCAGGGTGATATTGTATGCCCCAAATTTTACTAAACTCTGTCTCAAAATTTAAAGCCATTACATTATTGACTTTATTTGATGAAAGTAAAATTGCATCCTTAGGTAAAGTCACTACTTCATCATAATTAAAAGCTGGTGTGTTAAAAATTTTATCTTTATCTTTATATATGGGATGATTTAATCCATCTGAATTAATTACTATTTCATGAGCTATTCCTCTATGAGCTCCGTTTTTACCTTTATTTACCACTCCACCTGCGGCTGTCACAGCAACTTGCATTCCCCAACAAATTGCAAGAATATTTTTAATTCTTTTTTGACATTCTTTCATAAATTCGATTTGTCTTCTAATCTCTTTAGTATCGCTGTAGATATTAAGGCTACTACCACCCCAAATTAGACCATCATATTTATTTAAGTCTTTAACTTTATCAAAAATATCTTTATCTGAAGAAGGATTTACCGAGTCAATTTCAAGGCTGTTTGTGTAATAACTTATGCTCTCTTGAAGACTCTCCGTGTGTGTTTTAATTCCATTTTCAGTAAATTCTTGATTTGCTTCTTTTAAATTACCTTCAACAAGTAAAATTTTTTTCATTAAAATAATTCTCCTGTGATACTATGTTGATATAAAGTTTTCATATCAGCTACAGTTAATTTCTTTGGATTGCCATTAGTTGAAGGATCAGCATATGCCATTTCTGATAATTTATCTAAATCAATTTTATCTTTTTCAACAATTTCCGAAAGTGTATGGGGAATATTAAATTCTTTTCTAAGATCCAAAATCCATTGAAGAAATTTATCAAAAGATTTTTCTAAACCTAGATAATCACATGCAGATACAATTTTTTTTGAAATTTCTGTTCTATTAAAAGTTAGAACATATGGCATAAATATAGCATTTGATAAACCATGATGAACATTAAATTGTGCATTTACAGGATGACTTAAAGAATGAATTGCACCCAATCCTTTTTGAAAAGCTGTAGATCCCATGCTGGCTGCTGCTAACATTTCTAATCTTGCATCAATATTTTTTCCATTCTTTACAGCTTCAATTAAAGAATTTTTAACTAATCTCATTCCCTCTAATGCAATTCCATCCGCCATAGGATGAAAACCAGGCGCACAAAATGCTTCCAAGTTATGAGCTAAAGCATCCATTCCTGTTGCAGCGGTAATTCTTGGTGGAAGATCTAAAGTTAATAAAGGATCAAGTATCACAATTGTAGGTATAAATTTTGGATGAAATATTATTTTCTTAACGCCAGTTTCCTCATTTATTATTGCTGAAGCTCTTCCAGTTTCTGATCCTGTCCCAGCTGTTGTAGGTAGTGCGATAATTGGGGAAATCTTACTTTCTTCAGCTCTTTTCCAGTAGTCTCCAATATCCTCAAAATCCCACATAGGTCTTGTTTGCCCACACATAAATGCAATTGCTTTACCAACGTCTAAGGCACTTCCTCCACCAAACGCTATAACACCGTCGCAAGAATTATTATTATAAATTTTTACTCCCTCAGTAATATTTTTGCCTGTAGGATTTCCTGTAAAGTCTGAGAAAACATCTATTTTACTAAAACTATTTTTAAGATTTGCAATAATTTCTATAGTCATAGGTAAAGACACAAGATCTTTATCAGTTACAAATAATGGTTTCCTTATTTTTGATACATTGCAAGCTTCTATTAAATCTAAAGATCTTCCTTCACCTACCCAAACATTTGTTGGATAATTCCAATTTGATTTCATTTACCAATTAATTTCTAATTTTTTATTTTCACAAATTGTTTGAAGCATACTAAACATAAGTGGAAAATGTTGTGGATTTAAATCTTGTAAAATTTTTGGTCCAATTTCTAATGCTAACTGTGCACCTTCAACTGTAATATTTTTCATAAATTTTTCTTTTGCATCATTGTATAAATAACCTTCACCTAAATATTTTCCCATCAAACTATTTCTGCCTCCTATAGCACTTACATATAAATCTCCAAGACCTGATAAACCATAAACTGTTTCTGCTTTGCCTCCATAATGAGATACGAATTCAACCATCTCTGAAATAGATCTATGAATTAAAGATGCTGCTGTATTTAAAAAAAATTTAGATTGAATTTCCTTTGGGGCTTTAGAATTACTTAATCCTTCAGATGCACCTATTAACATAGAATAAATATTTTTAATCGCACCTGATAACTCTACTCCATTAATATCCTCTGATATTTCAGTAGAATAATAATTTGTAGAGATAATTTCTTTTAATAATTGAGCTTCTTTAACTTTTTGATTTGCAATAATTGTTCCTGTTCTCATTTTGTTTGCTAAACCAGCTGCCAAACAAGGTCCTTTGATAGCTGAAATATTAATTTCAGAATGACCATCTTTGCTTAAGAGGGTTCTAATCTTATCTGACAGTGTTGTAAGTTCGTTATCAAGTATTGATAGGCCTTTTGTTAATAAAATAATTGGTATTCCTTTTTTATATTTTTTTGATATTTGATGAACAAACCACTCTATCCCTATTGAACTTACACCACATACTATAATATCTAGATCTTGGTCTAAAATTGTTTGTAGTTTTTCAAATTTTTCAAATTTAATTTCATTAGATAATTTAGTTTTTAAAGCTGGATGAATTTGATCATTAGATTTTATCTTTTCTATTAAATCATTTTCTATATGAGTTCCTACAATTGTTACATCATTTTGTTTATCAACACAGGGTACTGCAAAAGCAGATCCCATTGCACCAGCACCAATAATTATTATTTTTTTCATAAGCTATAATTAAGCTAAAGTTTTTCTAATTGCTTGTTGCCACCCTTGCAATAAGTTATTTCTTGATTTTTTGCTGATTTTTGGTTCAAAAATTGCATTTTTTTTCCATTTATTTTTTATTTCATTAAGAGATTTAAACTCTCCCACTTGATAAGCCGCAAAGAAAGCTGCTCCAAGAGCTGTGGTTTCTTTAATTGCTGGTCTTAATATATGGGTATTTAAAATATCTGATAAAAATTGTGCGAACCAATTGTTTACTACCATCCCTCCATCAACTTTAATTATTTTGGTTTTTGATCCATCTTTTCTCATAGCTTCAAATAAATCATAGCTTTGAAAAGCAACTGATTCAATAACAGCTCTTACTAAATTTTTCCAATCTGAGTTTCTTGTTAATCCTGTTATAATTCCTCTAGCCTCTGAGTTCCAGTATGGTGCTCCCAAGCCTGTGAATGCTGGAACAACATAAATTCCATCATTACTTTTTTTTGATTTTGCAATTTTTTCTGTTTCATAAGAATTGTCTATCAATTTAATTTTATCTCTTAACCATTGAACGCCTGCACCAGCAATGAAGATTGAACCTTCTAACGCATATGTATTTTTATTTTTCAATTGATAACAAATCGTAGTTAATAATTTATTCTTCGATAAAATTTTTTTATTTCCAGTATTCATTATTGCAAAAGCACCTGTTCCATATGTACATTTGACAGAACCTTTATGAAAGCAAGCCTGACCTACAGCTGCAGCTTGTTGATCGCCTAATACTGCATTAATTGGAATTTCTTGTCCTAAAATTTTTTTAGAAGCTATTCCAAAATAATCGGCAGAATTTTTAACTTCTGGTAAAATTGATTTAGGTATGCCTATTTTTTTTAATATTTCCTCATCCCACTTATTAGAATTAATATTATACATTAAAGTTCTGCTAGCATTAGTTGCGTCTGTTAAATGACTCCTTTTATTTGTTAATCTCCATATTAAGAAAGTATCTATGGTTCCAAACATCAATTGATGATTTTTTAAAAGTTTTTTTGCTGATGAAACATTGTTTAAAATCCACTTAATTTTTGTTGCAGAAAAGTATGGATCAATGAATAGACCTGTTTTTTTTCTAAATAAATTTTCTAATTTTCTTTTTTTTAAATTCTCACAAATTTTATTTGTTCTTCTATCTTGCCACACAATTGCGTTATAAACTGGTTTACCAGTATTCTTATCCCAAAGTATTGTAGTTTCTCTCTGATTTGTTATTCCTATTGTAATTATTTTAGCTTTAATTTTGTTACTTTTTTTAATTACATCTTTTATGGATTTTAAAGTTACTCTCCAAATTTCTTCTGGATCATGCTCAACCCATCCTAGATTTGGAAATATTTGTTTAAATTCATACTGTGATGAAAAAATTTTTTTTCCATTTAGATCAAACAAAATTGATCTCGATGATGTCGTTCCTTGGTCTATAGATAGTATTAATTTTTTCAAAAATTCTCACTTCAATTAGATTTTTTTTATTGTAATTTTTGGAAAATTGTTAGTAAAGTATATTAATTAAATTTTATACTGGAGAAATTATTAATGACTAAAGTAGCTATAATTGGTGCAGGTCCATGTGGACTTTCAATGCTTAGATCGTTTGAACAAGCTGAAAAAAAAGGTGAAAAAATACCGGAAATCGTTTGTTTTGATAAACAAGAGGATTGGGGCGGTCTATGGAATTATAGTTGGAGAACAGGTTCAGATCAATATGGAGATCCTGTTCCTAATAGTATGTATAGATACCTTTGGTCAAATGGTCCAAAAGAATGTTTGGAATTTGCTGATTATTCATTTGATGAACATTTTGGAAAACCAATACCCTCTTTCCCACCAAGAGAAGTTTTATATGATTATATATTGGGTAGAGTTTCGAAAGGAAATTTAAAAGATAAAGTAAAATTTAATCACTGTGTAATGAATACAAATTTTAATGGTCAAAAATTTGAGGTTACTTATCGTGATAAGAAAAATGATAAAATATCAAAAGATATTTTTGACTATGTGGTGGTTTCTACAGGACATTTTTCAGTTCCATTTATTCCAGAATATCAAGGTATGAAATCATTTCCAGGAAGAATTATGCATTCACATGATTTTAGAGATGCGGAAGAATTTAGAGATAAGAATGTTGTAGTATTAGGAAGTAGTTACTCTGCTGAAGATGTAGCTCTTCAATGTCATAAATACGGCGCAAAAAGTGTAACTATAGGTTACCGACACAACCCTATGGGATTTAAATGGCCTAAGGGTATGAAAGAAGTTTTTTATCTTGATAGACTTGAAGGAAGTAAAGCAATTTTTAAAGATGGTCATGAACAAGAGACAGACGCAATCATACTATGCACTGGCTATCTTCATCATTTTCCATTTTTATCGGAAGAACTTAAACTACAAACGTCTAATAGATTGTATCCACCAATGTTATACAAAGGTGTAGTATGGCAAAATAATCATAAACTTTTATATCTTGGTATGCAGGATCAATTTCATACATTTAATATGTTTGATTGTCAGGCTTGGTTTGCAAGAGACGTTATAATGGAAAAAATTAAAATCCCAGATGCTTCAGAAGTAGAAAATGATATTAATAAATGGGTATCAATGGAAGAAAAATTAGAAAACCCTGATCAAATGATTGATTTTCAGACTGAATATACAAAAGAACTTCATGCAATGTCTGATTACCCAAAAATTGATTTTGAATTAATAAGAAAACATTTTAAAGAATGGGAGCATCATAAAGTTGAGGATATCATGACTTATAGAAATAAATCATTTTCTTCTCCTGTGACTGGTTCAGTTGCTCCAGTTCATCATACTCCTTGGGGTAATGCCATGGATGACTCTTTAAAAACATTTTTAAATAAATAAAATAGATTAAACTATTTAAAAAAATTAACTTAGTTATCTTCTTTTCTGAAGAAAGGAATTAGAAATACAAAGCAGGCTGCAAAAAAAAACAAACTTCCAAACATTGCCCAAAAACTGCCGATACTAGAAATAATAAATCCAACCGCAGAAACAATAAACATTAACCATCCAATAAAGTTAATCGTCCTGTTTTTCATGATTTCTTATTAATCAATTCCAAGCTGTTTTTTTCTTTGACTTACCCATGTTCTTATTAAATTATCAAAAATCAAACCAATGAAAGCAACGCAGATTCCTAAAGTTAAACCAATACCAGCGCCATTTTTATCTGAGAGTGCTTTTAAAATGTATTGTCCTAAATCTTCTGTACCAATAAAAGCTCCAATAATGACCATAAATAGAGCAAAAACTATCGTTTGGTTTAGGCCAAGCATCATATGCGGAAAAGCTAAAGGAAATTCTATTTTAGTTAATCTTTGAAATTTATTTACACCTGACATTGTTGCGGCTTCGTGTAAACCAATTGGAACACTTCTTAGACCTTCAATAGTGTATCTCGTTGCAGGAATTGTTGCATAAACTATCACCGCAATTAAAACTGATGTATCGGTTATTCCAAAAAGCATCATTACTGGAATTAAATACACAAACGATGGAAAAGTTTGAAATATATCACAAACTCCAAGCATAAAGGCTGCTGATTTTTTATTTTGAAAGCATAAGGTTCCAACAGAAAATCCAATTAAACAAGAAATCACCACTCCAAAAGTTGCCATATAAAAAGTTACCAATGCTCTATCCCACCAAGGGCTTAAAGCTATAAATAATGTTAATCCACAAACAACTAGAGAAGATCGAATTCCACCTATAATATAACCTGCACCAACAACTAAAACTAATGTGGCTACAGCAGGCATTCTTAAATATAAAGCTCTCATCGGCTGAAGCACATCTTGAATTAACCATGTGTTGAATGCTTTAATATACACGAAGAAAGTATCAAAAATCCAATCAACTCCTTTATTCCAAAAATCTGCTGTTGATATTCCTTTATTATGGGGAATTTCAAACAAATAATTAAAACTACCTTTGAAAATAAAAGTTCCAATATATGCAAGAACTATTCCAATTACGAATGAAGCTACAAAAAATATTACATTTTTATTTCTTTGGAAAAATGTCAGATTGCCAAAATAATCTGTTTGTTTATTTGCCCAAGCTAAAGACATTTTATCAAGAAGAATTGCAATTAAACTAATACACAATCCTGCTTCTAATGCTAATCCAATATTAAGTTGGTTCAGTGCTAATAATAGATTAAATCCTAAACCTTTGGCGCCAATGAATGCAGATATTACTGCCATTGAAAAACAAACCATAATAACTTGGTTAACTCCAATTAAAATATCTCGTCTTGCTGTAGGGATCAATACTTTGAGCATTAACTGCCAATTAGTACAACCGCTCATTCTTCCTGCTTCAATAACTTCAGGGGGTATGGCTCTTAAACCTAAAATCGTAAGAAGTATCATTGGTGGAACAGCAACAACCATTGTAATAATTACAGCAGCATGATCACCAACTCCAAAAAGCACAAGTGCTGGAACAAGTACAGCATATTGAGGCATTGTTTGCATAACTAATAGAATTGGGTACAAAGCTTTTTCAACACGTTTACTTTTATATGCTGCTATGCCTAAACCTAATCCAAAAATAAACGAGAGTGGAGCAGCAACCAGTATAAAAGATAGCGTTTGCATCGAAGGTTTCCATTGACCAAATAATGAAATATAAATCATCGTTAAACCTGCAAATAAAGCTAGGCCTCTTCCACTTAATTTATAAGAAAGTATAGTTGCTCCTGCTGCAACTATAGTCCACGGCAAACCTGGTAACTCTAACCATGGATAAGCATCTATAAAATCCCAGCTAGTAAATGCAACTATGGTCTCTAATCCACCCAATAAAATCTCTCTAATTAATTCAATTAAAAAAGTCATAAATGAAGTTAAATTCCTACTTATTTGCAATAATAATGGTCGAGTTTTAAATTCTTGTGTATCTTCATTCCAAAACTCCATTGGCATCCACTCATTCATTAAAAAAAATAAAGAGTCGTTTATCCAAATAGGCAACCATCCAAGTAATGGGGGTAATCTCCAAAATACATCAAAGGCGTAATACCTAACTTCTTTACCTAAGAAAAAATATACACTTTGATTTGGATCTTTAACAAATTCTGCTTGACCTCTTATAAATTTGTAAGTTTCGGGAACATCTATTGAAAAACACAAACCAAAAAATACAGCTAACAAAAATAACCATTGAAATAATTTTGGATATTTTTTTAAATATTCCATACTTTAACTTCCGTTATTTCTTCCCCCAAAAACTGTATCAATTATCTTCGATGGTTTAATTGAACCCACAACATTATTATTAGAGTCTATTACCTCTACAATTTTTTCTTGGGTAAGAATTTTTTCTGCAACGTTTTCTATAATTTCGTCTTTTGAAACTTTTAAATCACCTAAATTATCTTTACTTGGTGAATCCATCACATCTTCAATTACTAAAACTTTCTCTCTAGGAACTTCTTCGGTAAACTTTCTTACATATTCTGTAGCTGGATTTAATACTATATTTGCAGGTGTATCTAATTGTTCGATTATACCGTCTTTCATAATAGCTATTCTGTCAGCTAATTTGAGCGCTTCATCAAAATCATGAGTAATAAACATAATAGTTTTTTGTAATTTTTCTTGAAGCCTTAAAAACTCATCTTGCATTTCTTTTCTTATTAATGGATCTAATGCTGAAAAAGGCTCATCCAAAAACCATATGTCAGGTTCTACAGCCAAGGATCTTGCAATCCCAACTCTTTGTTGTTGTCCACCAGAAAGTTCTCTTGGAAAATAATTTTCTCTTCCATCTAGTCCAACTAGTTTTACCATTTCCATTGCTCTACTTATACTGTCCTCAGTACTTGTGCCTTTAACCTGAAGTGGAAACGCAATATTTTCAACAACTGTTTTGTGTGGTAACAAGGCAAAACTTTGAAACACCATTCCCATTTTATTTCTCCTTAGATCAATAAGTTCTTTATTATTTAATTCTAATAAATCCTGTCCTTCTATGAAAATTTTTCCGCCAGTTGCATCCGTCAATCTTGAAATACATCTAAGCAATGTTGATTTACCTGAGCCAGATAAACCCATCACCACCAACATTTCTCCTTTTGCAACTTCAAAAGAAGCGTTGTTAACACCTACTATACATCCTTTTTCTTGAAAAGTTTTTGCGTCTACATTGCCGTTTGCCTCATCAAGCATTTTTTTGGCATTATTTCCAAAAATTTTGTAAACGGATTCACATTTGATAACAGTTTCAGACATAAGATGTTTTAAAGTTATCTTAAATTCAATAAAATTAAAATGTTAATAATTATTACCTTTCTTCATTAAAAATTTTTAATAAAATAAACTCTTGTATCAATTCCAGTGCTTAAAAAACTTAAAGCTTCACCACTTATGGTGACACTTTCATCTACTCCAACATTATTTCCACTAACTGTAAAGCCTGCGATACACTTGCCTTTTTCTTGATCCCATTTAACAAAAGTTTCATCAATTTTGTTTCCATTAATTGTATAGAGTTCATGAGCTCTAAAATTCAAAAAATTAGCACCCATTATTGCTCTTTGAGGAATTAATTTTGTAACTTTGCATACTTGCTCATATACTTCATCGGTTAATTTGTAATGGTCTGTCCCATCAAAAGATACCAATATTCCAGAGGGCAACTTTGAGATTAGTGCACTTAGTTTTTTCTCTTTAGCAATTCTCTCTTCTTCCAACTTCATTTTTTTTACCAACTCATCACCCTGTCCAAAAATGCTATTTAAAATACTAAAAGATAAAATCACAATAAGTGTTAAAATTATAAGGCCAATAAATTGTCTTAGAGACTGAGGTAAATCTTTAAATTTGTTAATATAATTTTCTCTGATCATTATTCTTGCAGCTTCCCGTTTTTCCAAATACCTGATTTTTGTTTTCCATCGGCCCATGTAAATGTGCCTTGACCATTCATAAAACCATTGGCCCACTCCCCATCATAAGTGGAACCATCGGGAAAGGCTAAAATTCCTTGCCCACTCCATACACTATTTTTGAACTCGCCTGTGTAAATGTAGCCATTTGGCCAAGTTTCAACTCCCTGACCATGCTTTTTAGTTCCTACCCATTCCCCTTCATAGGTAGTTTTATCTGTATAAACCCATTTACCATAACCGTTATCACAATTACCCTCTTTGCAACCAGTACTTCTCGCTAAAACGGATGATGAAATTAACAAACCTAAAATTGTAGTAACAATAAATTTTTTCATATTAATATTTTACACAAAATCATTCAAAAAAAAATCAGACTTTTTTCTCTTTTTTTCCACATGAATAAAAAAATATATATTTTTCTGAGTTTTCGCTTTTAACATTTTTAGTAATCTCATGAATCAATTCACCTGATTTTCTAGTTATTATTGCAGATTCTGAATAATTTTTTTCTTGATCAAAAGCTTTAAACAAAACAACATCTTTATTAACAACCTTAACATTTAATTTTTCAGATTTTGAAAGAAATGAAGACAACCCATCTATCAAAAGTTTTTCAGGTTTTATTGCTTCTATTTTAAATTTATCTAAATCTTTATCGTCTAATTCTTCTGCTAAAAAAGTTTTATAATTATACTCTAAGTTTTTAATTATTTTTTTTTCTAACTTACATTCAAAACTAAGATTAATATTTTCTTGTATATTAATATCTTTAGCAAAAGATAAATTAAAAAATAATAGGCTTATTATAATAACTAAGAAATTTTTTTTAATCATAAATAATTATACTATAAAAAAAATCTCCCCCAACAAAGTTGGGAGAGATTTAAATTTTAACTTTTAGCCTTATTTAGTAAAAGCTTGCCAAACTGACTTATTATCAGCTAACCATTTTTTAGCTGCATCTTCATGAGTCATTTTGTCAACGTCAACTAAAGCTGCCATTGCACCAATTTGACTTGTAGAGAATGACATTTTTTTGAAAGTTGCTGCTGCATCTGGATGAGTTTTTGGGAAATCCTCATGAACTGCTTTTTTCAAGTATCCATCAGGAGAACCACATTTACCATCTCCGCCATCTTCTGGTCTGCAACCAGCTGTATATGGAGGGAAATCAATAAATGTAAAACCAGCACCATCTGTGAAGTTTGGAGTCCAGTTAAATATAATTGTTCCTCTTCCTTCTTTTTTAGCTGCAGATAACTCTGCCCAAAGTGCGTCTGCACTTCCAGCAAATTTAACCCACCAAAGATCGCCTAAACCTAAAGCGTCAACTCTTTGAGGAATTAAATCACCATGCCAAGTTTGTGGACCTTCCAACATTCTTCCTTTTCCATCCGGAGAGTCAGGTGTTGTAAAGTTTTTTGCACAATCTGGGTTTTTTAAAGCTGTCCAGTCAGGTAAACCTGGGCATAAACCTTTCTCAGTAACCCAATTTGGATATCCCATATCTTCAAGTGTTCTTGCCTCATGGTCTCCCCAATCAAGCAAACCTCCTTTATCTAAAGCAGTAGTAAAAGATTTACCAAAAGCAGATTCCCAAACTTCGTGAGATATAGTTACATCACCAATTCTAATTGATTCGTAAACTGCTTGTGAGTCTGCGTTAACGTATTTAACGTTATTTCCCATACTTTCGAAAATACCTCCAATAACATAAGCCATTACAATTTGGCTTGACCAGTTATGTGTAGGGATTACGATAGGTTTTTTGCTATCAGCGTTAGAAATTCCTGCGAAACTTACTGCAGAAATAACTAGAGCAGATAGAAATGATATTATTTTTTTCATATATACCCCTCTTATTATTAATATTAATTCTGAAAGTATGTTCTTAATTAAAGTTATAGTCAACTCGTTTTGATTATAATAAACTTATAAAAAATATATATAAATTGGGTAAAATGTTAGGGACAAGTAACGAAATTCGAAACCCAGGTTTAAGAACTCTACCACCTGGAGTTGAAAGATATTTTGTCAAAGGTGGTGGATTATCTGTAATAGAAGTTTTTCCTGAGGATAAAATAGAAATAATAAATGATGAAGGAAAACAAATTTGTGAATTAATTGTTTTTGACTTAAAGGGCAAACCAGATTTATCAATTTTAAATATTAAAGAAAATGCAAATGCAGATTTCTCTAAAAGAGCGATTGCAAAAGATGAAAAAATAACACGAATTTTTAAAAAAAGAAATTTTGATCTTAATAAAGCAAAATCATCAATCATATTTAATGAAGATTGTTTAATGGGAGAAAAAATAACTCTTTCTTCAAAAGATAAATGTTTTGTACTAATTGCAGCTCCTGGTGATCCACTGAATGTTCATGAACAAAATCCACCAACTGATTTAACAATTTTTGTTAACAGAGCAAAATATTCAGAGACAGATGAACAATTTATTTTACCAGATCCTTTAAGTGACCCTATAGTTGAGCAGCTTGTTAAAAGAAGAACGGCAGAAACTTATGAGGTTAAAGAAGGAGAATTCATTCAAATAATTGATACAGGTGGAAGACAATGCTCTGATTTTTTAGCTTTTGATACCCATAAATTAAATGATGGTATTGAAAGTATTATTGATGACAAAGCAACTAGAACATTCATGGGTAGTGCCTATCCTGGCCCAGGATTATTTTCAAAATTTTATGATGGAAATCATGAAGCAATGGTTGAGGTTGTTAGAGATACAGTTGGAAGACATGATACGTTTAATTTAGCCTGTACTTCAAAATATTATGAGGATCTTGGTTATATGGGTCATATAAATTGTACTGATAACTTCAATAAAGGATTAGAGAAATATGATATAAATGCACGAAAAAGTTGGTCAGCAATAAATCTATTTTTTAATACAGGAATTGATGCAAATAATGTTGCAACATTTGATGAACCTTGGTCAAGACCTGGGGACTATGTTTTGTTCAGAGCTCTTAAAGATTTAACATGTATATCGTCTGCTTGCCCTTGTGATGTAGATGCTGCTAATGGCTGGAACCCTACAGATATATTTGTTAGAACTTATGCAAAAAATAACAAATATTCAAAAGCAATTGCATTTAGAATGAAAACGGACTCTGAACCAAAATTAACTCAAGAAACAGGTTTTCATAAAAAAACATCTGAGCTAACAAGAAATTTTATTGAGTATAAAGGTTTTTGGTTAGCTAATAATTTTACAAATTCTGGAACAATAAAAGAGTATAATGCTTGTAGGGAAAGTGCGATTGCAACTGATCTTTCTCCATTAAGAAAATTTGAAATCTTGGGCCCCGATGCTGAGAATTTAATGCAATATACATTAACTAGAAATGTTAAAAAATTATCTGTAGGCCAAGTCGTTTACACGGCTATGTGCTATGAGAATGGATGCATGTTAGATGATGGCACTTTGTTTAAATTTGGACAAGATAATTTTAGATGGATTGGTGGAGATGAATACAGCGGAGAATGGTTAAAAGAACAAGCAAAAAAGAAAAATTATAAAGTATGGATAAAATCTGCAACAGATCATATTCATAACATTGCAGTTCAAGGACCTAATAGTAGAAAAATTTTAGAAAAATTTGTTTGGACTGCGCCTATTCAGCCATCAATAACTGAACTTGAATGGTTTAGATTTAATATTGCAAGAATAGAACATGAAACTGGAACACCTATTGTAATTTCAAGAACAGGTTATACAGGTGAACTTGGTTATGAAATTTGGTGTCATCCAAAAGATGCTTCTGAAGTTTGGGATAAAGTTTGGGAAGCTGGTAAAGAATTTAATATAACGCCTCTTGGTTTGGAAGCTTTAGATATGGTTCGTATTGAAGCTGGGCTTATTTTTTATGGTTATGAGTTTAATGATCAAACAGATCCATTTGAGGCTGGTATAGGTTTTACGGTTCCACTTAAAACAAAAGATGATGACTTTATAGGTAAAGAAGAATTAATTAAAAGAAAAGCAAATCCACAAAAAAAATTAGTTGGCTTAGAACTTGTAGGTCATGAGCCAGCTGTAAATGGCGACTGTGTTCATGTTGGACGTGCACAAATTGGTATAATTACAAGTGGAATGTTATCACCAAAACTTGGAAAAAATATAGCTTTGTGTAGAATAGATGTAAAATATTCTGAAATTGGAACAGAAGTTGAAATTGGTAAATTAGATGGTCACCAAAAAAGAATTGGTGCAAAAGTTGTACCTTTTCCATTTTATGATCCAACAAAATCAAGAGTAAGAGCTTAAATGAAGGGTACAAAAGACTTATTAGAATTTTGGGAAGATCAAGTAAGGCGTTCTCATAGTTCTAGTAATTATTTTTTCCGAAAATCCCCGTCACATTATCACATGATGTTATTAGTTATGAATTCATATAAGCAGGGCGAAAAATTATCTGTTGAAGAACTTAAAACAAAACTATTTAAAACTTCTAGACCTAAATCAGCACTAATTATTAATGAAGCATGTGAAAATAATTTTTTCTATTTAGAAAAAACATCATCAGATCAAAGAAAAAAAAATATTAAACCAACCGAGTCATTTGTTAAAGAATTTGATGAATATATGGAAAAATTAAAAAATTTAGAACTTTAATTTTTTAGTAAATTTATATTTTTAATAAGATCAGTTTATTTTCTATCTAATACTTCTTTTACTGTTTCGCCCATAACAGATGGATTTTTAGAAATCGTTACACCACATTCTTTTAAAAGTTCAACCTTCTCAACTGCACTTTCTCCATAAGCTGAAACAATCGCACCAGCATGACCCATTACTCTTCCTTTTGGGGCGGTTAATCCTGCAATGTAACCTATTATAGGTTTTTTCATATTTTCTTTTGCAAATTCTCCCGCTGCAACCTCTTGTGGTCCACCAATTTCACCAATCATTAAAATTACATCAGTTTCGTCATCAGTTTCAAATTTTTCAATGATATCTCTAAAAGAGCTTCCGTTAATTGGATCGCCTCCAATACCAACACTTGTGGAGACACCAATATTTAAATTTTTTAATTGTTGTGCTGCTTCATATCCTAAAGTTCCAGATCTGCTAATAATTCCAACTCTTCCTTCTTTATAAATATGACCTGGCATAATTCCCAGCATTGATTTACCCGGGCTTATTATTCCCGCGCAGTTAGGTCCTACTAATGTCATTTTTTCTTTTCTGGAATATCTTCGCATGTATCTTTTTATTCTGATCATGTCATGTGAAGGAATTCCATCTACAATAGCAACACAAGTTTTTATTCCTGCATCTGCTGCTTCCATTGCTGAGTCGGCAGCAAAAGCTGGAGGAACAAATAATATTGAGGCAGTGGCTCCTGTTTCTTGCACAGCATCTTTTACAGTATTAAATACTGGTCTATCTAAATGTTTTTGACCACCTTTTCCTGGAGTTACTCCTCCAACAACATTTGATCCATACTTAATCATTTCTTCAGCATGAAATGTTCCCATTTTACCTGTAAATCCTTGAATTAATATTTTTGTATCTTTTTGAATAATTACTGCCATTTAATTATTTAAGTGCTGCAACTGCTTTATTTGCGGCATCCTCCAAAGTATTTGCTTCAATATAATTTAGTTTACTATCTTGAAGAATTTTATTTCCTTTTTCAACATTAGTTCCCGCTAATCTAATTACTAAAGGAACTTTAACTTCTATTTTTTCAAGTGCTTGGACTATTCCCTCAGCAACCCAATCACATCTATTAATTCCAGCAAAAATATTTACTAAAATTACTTTTACCTTTTTATCCATGGTAATTAACCTAAATGCTTTAACTATTTTTTCTGGAGTTGCTCCGCCACCTACATCAAGAAAGTTTGCTGGTTCTCCTCCGGCTAATTTAATCATGTCCATAGACGCCATGGCTAGCCCAGCTCCATTAATGATATTTCCAATATTGCCCTCCAAACTCACATAATTTAGGCCTCTATCAGACGCATAAACCTCTTTTTCATCTTCTTGAGTTTTATCTCTTAGTTCAGACACTTTATCTCTTCTAAACATTGCATTGTTATCAAAACTCATTTTACAATCTAAAGCTAAAATTTGTTTTTGTTTTGAAATCACCAAGGGGTTTACTTCAACCATTGTAGCATCTAGCTCACTAAATGCTTTGGCACATCCAATAATTGTTTCTGAAGCCCTTCTAATTAATTCTGGTTCAATGCCTAATCCAAATGCAAGTTCTCTTGCTTGAAAATTTTGAATACCGACTGCAACTTCAATTTTAGATCTTATGATTGTTTCAGGTTTTTCTTTAGCAATTTCTTCAACACTCATTCCTCCTTCTGTTGAAGCTACAACCATTATACTTTCAGAACTTCTGTCAAAAACCAAACCTAAATATAATTCTTTTTCAATATCAGTTGCTTCTTCAATATAAATTCTATTTACTATTTTACCCTCAGGTCCAGTTTGAATTGTAACAAGTTTTTTTCCTAATAATTTGTCAGTCGCTTGAGCAACTTCCAAAGGTGAGTTGCAAACAATTACTCCACCAGCTTTTCCTCTTGCACCAGAATGAATTTGTGCTTTAACAACCCACTTCGACCCACCAATTTCTCTTGCTTTGTTTTCTGCGGTCTCTGGACTATAAACAATTCCACCTCTTGGTATTGTAACTCCAAAACTAGATAAAATTTCCTTTGCTTGATACTCGTGTATGTCCATATTTATTTTTTATTAATTAGTTTATCAATATTTACAACATTCTCTGCCATTCTAGCGGATGCTGCATCTATCATTCTACCATCAAGTTGTGCAGCACCTTTACCTTCTTTAGCTGCTTTATCTAATTCCTCTATAATTCTTTTAGCTTTGTTTACTTCAGTTTCAGGCGGTGAAAAAACATCATTAGCGAGTGCAATTTGAGAAGGATGAATT
>QBYI01000010.1 GCA_003282895.1 Pelagibacteraceae bacterium AG-325-F15 | reverse complement strand
CTTTTCCTCTTACAATAATTGATCTAGTTGCAGTTTCTTCAGTTATCTTAATTGGAGAATATGAGTCTTCTCCAGTACTTTTAAATAATTCTTCAATTGTCGATTTTGCAAGAGCTGGAGATATATAATATAGTCTAAATATTTCTGAAATTATAGGTTCAACACTATCTTCTAATTCAACCTTATTTTTAACAGCTTGAGCTCTCTCAGATTTATAAGTTTCTTGTGATGTTAAAGTCTCAGGTGAATGAACTCTAATTAAATTACTTGTTACATCTATATCTGATGCATAATTTTTCATATCTAACAAAGCTTGAAAAGCTTTATCCCATGGAACGTCTACTAATTCTGCAGAAATTGCACCCGCAACTTCGTCTCCAACTAAAACGTTAATTTCACCAATTTTTCCCATCAATTTCATAGTCTCTTTATAATCAAGATTTTTAAATTTTAAGGTTACTCTTTGTTTCAAAGATTTATATTCATCAGGAATTAGTAAATAATTTCTTGTAGTCTCAGATGTGATCTTTTTTCTTTTTCTTTGAACCTTTTTATTTCCAGACACTGGTTTAGGACCCATCTCTAAAGTCTTAGCAATCTCAGATTTACCAAGTGCTTTCATATCTTTTTTGATTAAAGGTGTGTTGTGCTTAAATGGCTTATTATATTTCTTTGCAAATTGAGAATTAGCACATCCACTTAAAATAAACCCTAAAAGAATAACAATAGACAAATTAAATAATTTTTTAATATTCATCTGCCTCTCTAATCTGATTATTAAAATCAATTATAATAAAAGACTTATCTTCTTTTTCAAAGATAGCTTCTGTTAATCTTAAATCTATAAATTTTATTTTTCCTAAATATTGATTTAGATTTAAAGTTATAACGTCTCCTGAAGTGTTTGTTAAACTTATATAACTCTCATCTTTACCTGAGATTAATCCTGATAATTTAAAGTTATATAAACTCATCTCATCCATCTCTTCACCAGTTTCTGGATTTACTACTGAACTGCTCATACCTTCATTTCCTGCAAATGGGTCATTTAAGGGAACTGCATCCTCATCTACTTGGTTTTGTTTGCTTTCAATTTCTTTCGTAATCTCTTTTGCTTTTTCTACTAGTTCAGTGTTAGTGCTATGATTATCTGCAAATACACTCGTAGATGATAGTAAAAGTATGTTTATGATTAAAATTTTCTTAAAAGAATTCATCAGGTATACCTACTATTGTTAATTCTCCTTGTGCAATTATCGCTCCAGTTGAATCATTTTGTACAACACTTATAGTCTCTTTGTCAAAGTTTAACATTTTATTAGATTTAGCTATAGATCTCTTAAACTTGATATATCCAAGAAAATTACCTTTAATCTCGTATTCAACAGGAATTTGATAATATGAAATATCTGTTTTTTTTAACAACTCCTCAGCTTGTTGGGCTACTCCACTTTTTAAAACTGGTTTGGGTTTTTTCTTTTGAATTTTAGAAATAGTCAAACCATTTACGCCAGCGTACTTACTTAAGCTCTGATACAATCCCTCAACTTCTTCTTTAGAGTGAAATAAAGTAGAACTTTTTTTAAACTCAGGCTCAAGTTTTTTTAATCTTTTTTTATTTAAAATTATTTCATTTTCAAATTGAACAATTTCATTTTGCTTCAAAACTTTTTCATTATAAAGAGCTTTTTTGTTTTTAACGATTGGATTTAAAATAGCATAATAACCAATTAAAAAAATAATAATTGCTACAAAACCAATTCCAAATTTAATTAATGTTTTTTTATCGATCGCTTTAAGCTTTTCTTTTAGATCACCAACGTTAATATTTTTTAAATCTATATTTAAATCCATTATGCGCTCTCCAATATACAAGCTACAACGAACCCTTTCATTTTGGGAGAATTTTGCGATTGCCCATCAGGAAGTGTCATTGTTGCCAATGATGCTTGTTTAATTAATTTTTTGTTATTTAAATTACTTATTAATTTTAAGATATCTTGGTCACTAAAAGCTGAACCTTTTATGACGATTTGACTTGAGCCATTATACTCAACTGATTCAAACCTAACTCTTTTTGGTACTGCAGAAGCAATTTGAGCCAATACTCTAAAACTTGCGGTTTTATTTGACTTAATCGATTTACTAATCTTAAGTGACTTTAATATTATGCCTACATCTTTTTCTAGTTTATTTTTTTCAAGGGTTCTGAGCTCATGTGTTTGAACGATCTCATCGTAATCAACTAATTTTGTATTTAATTCTTTGATTTGCCAAAATGACAATCCGAATAATGCTACGTAAATTAATGAAACAACTCCAATTACACCTTTGAATGCAAAATTTGAAAACACTTTTGCTTTTTTTTGAGCCATCATACTATCTCTATTAGGCAATAGGTTAATATTTTTTACTGCTGTTACAAATTTGTAATAACCAAAAACATCTAACTTTCTAAATGCTAAACCAATCACCGTTGAGAAGTATGATCTATTTTGATAATTTACACTTTCTTCTAATTGTGCAGGAACTTTAATTTCTTTGATTGGATCTAATAAATCAAAACCAGTATTAGCTAAACTTTTTCTAAAAGTTTCTAGATAAGTATCAACATTATTTAAATTTGAGACAACTTTTAAATTTCTAATTCTTTTTTCATATTTTGTTTCAAAATCTTGTATCGCTTGTTTAACTTGAGTAACATATCTTCTAACTAAAGCATCCATGTCCTCTTGGTTATCAGAATTTAAAAGTGTGTTTCTATCTTGGCCTCGTATAAATATATCTGTAATAATTGGGTTGTTTTCATATAAAATCATTACATAATTTTCATCCAATCCAAATTCTAGAACTGCAGTAAGATTACTCTCTTCAATTGATCCACCAAGCTGATTGATTTGGTCAACAGCAGATTTTAATGCAAAACATTTTACATCAATAATAACTGCATTAAGTCCACCTTTTTTGATAATTGATGTATAGCTATTTATATCTGAAAGTTTTGAAGCAACAAATAAGATATCCATAGTATTTGCAGTTGAGTCTCTATTTATAACCTGATGAAAAACAGAATAGTCATTTAAATTATCGGTTAGTTGAACTAAATTTTCCCAAAGTGAATCTGTATCAATTGCTTTGTTTAATTCTTCATCACTCATTAATGGCGCTGTTACTACCCTGATAATTGCGCTTGTAACTGGGATTGCAATTGCAGCATTTGATGTTTGTATTTTAGATTTCTGCAAAGCGATTTGTAATTGCTCTCCATACTTATCTGGTTCATCTAATACGTTTGAATTTGAATCTGCATCCTCAATTTTATGGGTAAAAAATTTTTCTAAAACCCATTTATTTGATTTATCAGTTGATAATTGTGCTAATCTTATTTCTGTAGGGGTTAGCTCTACTCCAACAATTTCTTCACCTTGTATAGCAGATTTTCCTAATCTATTTTTAAAAAATCTACTAAAAAATCCCTCTTTCTTTTTTTTATCTTGAGCTTGTGGGACGGGATTGCCCTCATCACCTTTGGGTTTTTTTTTAAAAAGATTAGAAAAAGGATTTTTCATACATTATAAATTTAGACAATGATTATAATATAATATTAATTAATCAACTAATACTCGAATTTAATTATTTTGTGTTTAATTTGGGTTAAATTTATATTTTAGTAGTTAATTATTTGAAAAATGTTGTACTAAAGTTGAAAAAATAAAATGTTTGAAAAATTAGAAGAACTTGCAAAAAATAATAAAAAAATTTCAGATTTTCATATAAGAGCTGGATCACCTTTAGCATACAGACAAACCGGTGAGATTATAAAAGTAGCTGATACAAATGTTACCGCACAAGATTTAAAAGATTTAATATCTATGAACTGTAATGAAACTGAAACTACAAGATTTAATGAAACTCATGAGCTAGACTCAGCTGTAATGTTAAGTGGTTTAAGATTTAGAGCAAATTTTTATAAAACTATAAACGGACCTGCTGCAGTTCTTAGAAGAGTTGAAAGTAAAATTCCAGACATGGATCAATTTAATTTACCTCAAGCATTATATGATATCGTAGATTTTCATAAAGGTTTAGTTTTAGTAACTGGACCAACTGGCTCAGGAAAATCTACTACTCTTGCAGCAATCGTTAATGAAATTAATAAAACTAGAACTTCAAATATTATAACAGTTGAAGATCCAGTTGAGTTTATTCATAAAGATAATCAAAGTATTGTCTCACACAGAGAAGTTGGAAAACAAACTCAATCATTTTCAGCAGCTTTAAAAGCAGCATTAAGAGAAGACCCAGATGTTATCTTAGTTGGTGAGATGAGAGATCTTGAAACTATTAGTTTAGCTTTAACGGCGGCTGAAACAGGACACTTGGTTTTTGGAACTTTGCACACCAGTGGTGCACCAAGTACCATCAATAGAATTATTGATGTATTTCCTCCCGAACAACAGGAACAAATTCGTGCGCAAATTTCAACTTCATTAAAAATGGTAGTTACTCAAAGATTACTTAAAACTAGAGATGGTCAAGGTAGAGTTGGTGCATTTGAAATTATGAAATGTACTCCACCAATTCAAAACTTAATTAGAGAAGCAAAAATTCATCAAATTCCAAGTATCATGCAAACAGCGGTTAGAGATGGAATGATTACAATGGAAAAATCTCTGGAGGAATTGGTTAAATCAGGTAAAATAGATCCAGGTGCAGCAAAATCAGGACATTAAAGGTTTTACTCTTTTAGAATTATTGGTTGTAATTTCTCTTGTTGCAATCATCTCAGCAGTTGCGTATCCAAATTTTTCATCATGGAAAAAAGAGAGAGAAGTAAGATCAGCAACGGAAAAAATTGCTGGCATGATATCAAATGTTGCAACTCAAACACAAAGAGGAAATTTTTCATACTCTCAATTTTGGGTATTGCCCGTACCAAATCAAAGCACAGTTTTTTTTACCAAAGGAATGAAAAAAAATAATTTTACATCACTAATTAACTCTGGAGCGACACCAACTTGTAGAAGAGTTCAAAGTGGTCACTGGGATAGTTTAAATGATAAAAAAATAAATATTGGCGGAAGTACATATAGTGATTATTATGAAGTTTACGATCCAGAGTCTGGTATTGATAACATTGAAGTTGCGACACACTTAAGTCTAGATTCTGCAATTTGTTTTGGGACTAATGGAAGTTACTATAAAGCTGTTAATGGTTTATCAAAAGGAAGTAATACTAATATTAATCTAGAAGGTGCACCAACAGCTAATTACATAATTATCTGTACTTTAGACAATGCTAAAGCATTTGGTAATAAATGCCCAAGAAAATTAGGGCTTGAAAGACCAGCATATTTGGTGAAATGGTCAAGATTTGGTAACGTTACCAAATATAAATGGAGTGGAAGTGATTGGAATAGACAGTAAAAAAATAAAGCAAAAAGGAATTACTCTTATAGAGGCTTTGATTTCAACGGCAATTGTAGGCATAGGATTTATAGCTGTATTTCAAATGGTTAACTATTCAGTTACTTCAATAGATGTGTCTGGTGAGAGGACAAAAACAAATTATTTATCCTCAATGATTGCTGAAGATTTAATCGGAGATCGATTTACTCAAATTAAAGTTGGTGGCACTGATAAAAAGATTTATGAGTATTTAGCAGATAATACAAAGCAAAATAAATATGCTTGGAAAAGAACCCCCTCATTAAATTCAAATAAAAAATGTAAGCAAGAAACAGGAAGTCCTTATAAAACTAGTGATGTCACTATTACTAATAAAGAGCACAAATGGAATCATAGATTTTCAAAAAGAATTAAATGTCGAGGGGTTAAAGATATTAAAGAGTTAAAAGTTTATGAAAGCTGCAGAAATAATGTCAAAGTTGATGGAAAAACTAGAGTTAATTGTCATTATAGAAATCAATACCTCTGGAATAAACATTACTTTGGCCGTATGGAAGTAAAATTAAATAACGGTAACAAGAGTAAAATTTTATATTTCCGAATAAAATAATGAAAAAGAAAAATTCATCAATAGCTGGTGTAACTTTAGTAGAAATATTAATTGGTATTGTCATATCAATGATCATGATGGCAGCAATGTTCACATCTTATCAAGCGGTAAACAATAGCTATTCACAAGTAATAGACCGAGCAAAGATAAGTCAAACTGGTCGAAATATATTAGGGATGATTGTTAAAGATATTAGGTTAGCAGGATTTAAATATTTTGATGATATCAGTAAGACACCAACAAATTATGTTCCAATTTATATCACTAAAGCTTCTGGTACGGGATGTGATAAACTTGATATTATGTACTCTGATCGAAGAGTAAAACCTGGATCCTCTCCTAAAACATATGAGTACACAACTTATAAAATTACTTATGAATGCAAAGCTTCTAACATTGTTGATAAAAAAACAAAATTAAAAATAAATGCATTTGCAATTTATAAATCAAAAAGTAAATGGAGTGGAAGTAATTGGGTAGCTCCTGCAACTTCTACTGATGATTTGATTTATAAAGATGAAATGATTGTTGATCACGTTCAAGATTTTATTTTGCTTCCAATTGATGAAAAGGGAAAGATAATTGATCCAGCACCAACTACTTTAACAGGTAGTAATAAAATTAAAGTAGTTGATATAATGATGTCGGTTAGATCACAAAGTCAATTTTATAGAAAAGATAAATCATTTGAAAGTTTATCTTTAGGAAAAAAAAGTTCTAAACAATTTAATGATAGATTTTTGAGAGAACAAATTATTGTTTCTGCTCATACAAGAAATATGGGGCTTCAATGATTAAAAACCAAAAAGGTTTTGCAATGGTTTTGTCATTGGTGCTTTTATTAGCAATGTCATTAATGGGTGGTGCTTTAATATTAATTGCATCGGGTGACCACCAAGGGAATAATGACAGTGACCAATACCAACAAACTTTTTATGCAGCTGAAATGGGACTTTTGGATGGTGAACAATATATTTTAAATGAAAAAAATGGGCCTTGGGATGCATCTACTAATTCAAGAAATTTAGCAAAAAGTAATTTGCCAGTAAAAAATACTACTAAGTTTACTGGAGTTATGTATGCAAAAAATTACTCCAAAAAAGGTAAATTTGATTACAGATTAACTAGCACTAAAAAAAGATCAAAAAAATTTTTAGATACATCTGATACTTGTTTTAAAAGTTTTAAAGATATCGACAAAGATGATTTTTATGTAATTAAAGACGACAAAAATTTAAATGTTGCTCGTAGCATGAATGTAGGTGTGCTTCTGGAAAACTCTTTTGCATCAGGAGGCACTGCTCAAGAAAAATTAGAAGCTACCAGAATGAAAAAGTTTTATTACGAATACTTCATTGAAAGAATTGGAGCTGCTAATGTACAGTTAGTTGGATCCAGCATTAAATCAACTGCAACCGATGCCTCTAAAAACGGTTTAGCTTATCGGGTTTATTCCTGCGGCATTTATGGTGAAGACGGAGATAAAAACAAAATGATTGTTTCTTTAGAAAGTGTGGTGGTTGTTCCTAAAAACTAGAGTTTTATGAGACCTATAATGAGTATTAAACTAATGGACCAATAATCAAAAAATTATTATGATAATCAAATAATAATGAAAAAAATTATACTTATTTTATTCATCTCTTTAATTAGCATTTCTGCAAATGCAGCCTGTAAATTTGATTTAGATTTTGGAGATGATGCCTCAAAAGTTGCAGATAAATACGGGCCACCAATGCCAGAAATGTTTGAGGAACTATCATTTATTCCTGTTCCGGCTGATGAAGTCTGTCCCAATCAAAATTTAAAAGATATTGCAATTGAATATCGTTTCTTAAATGAAAAATTGGCAGCAATTAATTTAATTGTTTTAAATGATGAAAAAAATTCAGCTTCAGAAAAATTGACTTTAATGAAATATGCGAAAAGAGTTTATGGAGATTTTGACACGGGTCAAAACCCAAAAGCTTATGTTGGTTTTGAAGTGTTCGAGAAAAATAATTATTATGTAGTTTATCAAAAATTAGTTGAAGACAAAATGATCAATGAGCAACTTTATATTTCAACCGATGAATATGATGAATTGCTTGGTGAAGTTTATAAAAAAGCTGAAGAAGAAATGGATACAGGACCTAAGGAAAATTAATGAAAATAAAATTTATAATATCTACTTTAGTTTTATTTTTTAGTTTTGTTTCAACAAATGTAAGTTCAAAAATTTTACCTCCTGGAACAGGAACACAAGCAGACGTTCCCTCAAACCTTTTAATATTATTAGATAAATCTGGAAGTATGGGTTGGAGAATGAGAAATGCTCAAGGTCTTAATTACGTGTACGCATCTGCAACGGATAGCTCAGGAAATATTTATGTAGCACAATATTCTACTTATGGTGTTAATAAATATAACTACTCTGATATGTCACTAGACACTTCATGGGGAAGC
Source organism: Pelagibacteraceae bacterium AG-325-F15 (assembly GCA_003282895.1). Classification (GTDB taxonomy): domain Bacteria; phylum Pseudomonadota; class Alphaproteobacteria; order Pelagibacterales; family Pelagibacteraceae; genus Pelagibacter. The sequence goes on along the minus strand of QBYI01000010.1, from coordinate 17,981 downwards.
AATGGAAATGTTGGAAGAAGTGGATCTTGTAGAACTTATTATCCATTCGGCATTAAAGTTCATAACGGTATTATCTACGTAAGTAGTTATTATGATCGAAAAATTAGAAAAATTAGAGTTTCTGATGGAGCTTGCTTAGGCAGTATTACCCCACCCAATAGGCCAAAACATATAGATATTCATAATGGACATTTGTATGCTTCAACCGATCGTGGTTTGTTTACTTTAAATATAAGTAATGGCGCTAGTAAAATGTGTCCAGGAACAAATAGAAATGAATGGAGATATTCTTATACAATAACAGGCAGTGGTAGCTATTTGTATAATCATTATAACAACAGAATGTATAGAGGTACTCTGACAAGCTCAGGGTCCAACCTTTGTCCAACGAGCATAAGAAACTATTATGCCAATATGTCATATAGCTACGGTATGACAGCCCACCCTACCAATCCAAATGAATTATATTTCATGTCGAGAGGACGAAATACAATTTATAAAATAACTGTAAATTCTAATGCTACAGGTCATACTGTTAATTGGCAAAAAGGAAGGTACGGATACAATAGACAATCAACTGCAACCCAAATTTACTTTTATTATCCATGGGGTATTCATTATGATGATGATAATGATCGATTAATTGTATCAGGATATAACCAAAAAAAAATTCAAGTATTTGATAGTGACGGTGTCTTTATTAAAGATAAAGGTGGTGTCGCTGCTACGACAAGAATGGCTGCAGCACACGCTGCTATTAAAGCAATCGTTACAGATTCTAATTTAACATCAGGGGTTAATTTTGGCTTTGGATATTGGTCAAGTAGATGGAGTGCAAGACAATGGCCACCTGGATTTAGTTCTTGGTCAGGAAATATCACAACAGGTTCTGCTAGACCTTGTGATACTCAAAACTGCTTAAAAGTGAGGGTTCATAAAGATGGTGCTGCCCAAATTAATAAAATAATTTCATCAGTAAATGCTCGTGGAGGAACGGATGCTTATACTTTTATGAAAATTGCTAGTGATTATTATAATCACGGAAGTTTAAGTCCAATTGATAGTAAATCTCCATGTCAAAAAAGTTATGTGATAGTGATTGGTGATGGAGATTGGTATAATCACGCAAGTGCTGAAAACTTAGCAAAAAATTTATTAAAGAAAAAAATTCCAACCTTTGCAGTTGCATTTGGAACAGGGATTAGTTCAAGTGGGTTAAGGAACTTTAATAGGTTAGCAGCAGCAGGTGGAACTACCAAAGCGATCATTGCTCCAACTGCGGCAGCTTTAAAAACTCAATTACAAGCAGCGATCTCACAAATCATTGCATCTAAACTTTCATTTACTGCACCGGCAATTACTGCAACATTAAATGAAGATGGCTCTTTATATCAAGCTCAATTTGATTATGCACAAAATAAAGAGTGGAATGGAACTATTAAAAGAACCAAGATTGATAAAAATGGAAAACTATATCCAAAAGATAAAGATAACTGGAGTGCAGTTGATAAATTACCAAAGTCAGGTGCTAGAAAAATTTGGAGTGCAATTCCAAATACTGATTACACCACAAATTATAACAACTGGACTACTAGTAATGCTACTGCAATAGATGATTTAGTAACCTTGATGGGATTTGATGTTCAAGATTACCATCGAAAATCTAATAACTCTGACGGATCAACAAACAATAAACGTTGTGCTAATGCATCAGGTGTTGCTGATGGAACTGATGATGATCTTAAAGGTTTGATTAATTTTATTCGAGGAACTGATTACTTTGACTATGATGCTGATTGTAATTTAACTGAAGATAGACCAAACCCAATGGGAGATGTCTATCATTCTCAATTAGTAACTGTTGGTCCTCCTACCGCTGAAACTGCATTTACAAGTGAGAACCAAGAAAGTTATTGGAGAGCTACCAAAGGTTACGATAAGTGGGCAGAAACACAAAGAAGTAGAAAAACAATGATTTATGTTGGCTCTAACAGTGGAGTATTACACGCATTGAATGCAGATACTGGTATTGAAGAGTGGGGATTTATTCCTCCATTTGTTGCCTCAAGATTAACAAGAGTAATGAACACAAACTTAAACCAAGTAAGCCCAGCTGCTAAAGGAGGAAGTAATGCAATTTACGGTGTAGATGGCTCTCCTGTTCAACATGATATTTGGTTCAAAAGTCCTCACGATACTTCAGAGGCATGGCATACTGTTTTATTTGTACCTTATGGAAGAGGTGGAAGTGGATTTACGGTATTAGATGTAACAGATCCTGTAAAACCATTACACTTAGTCTCTATTTATAACGATCTAGTAAATAATAAAGTATATCGAATGACCCATGATCAACAAATTGAAATGTATGATTATATTGGTAGATCATATCCTTTATCTGAATTACTGGAAGCAAAACGTGCGGGTGATAACTACGCTCCTGATAAAGGAAGTGAAGTTGCCTCAAAACAAGTTTGTAATGATGGTGGAACTTCATATTGCTATAAGAGTAAAAAATGGACTTTAGAAGTTAAAAATTTAACTAAGAAAGACATAACCGTCATGGAAGATGGTAAAGATATAACTGGCTCTATTACAATCACTTACGATGCTGCAAAAGATACTGTGATTAACTTTAATAAAGAAATGCAGTTTGATGCAGATGAGACTACTGGTAATAAATTAAATTCTCCAATAGGTATAACTATAAAATCAGGAGCAGTTGGTACTGGTGTATTAACTGATCCAGAGTGGGATTATAGTTCTTTAGGTGAAACATGGTCAGATCCAAGAATGTTTAGACTACCAAACAAGGGTGCAGGTGATAATAACCGTGCAGATGATATTAACGTAGCTGTTATGGGTGGAGGATTTGGAACTCAATTCTCAGGAGCTGGAAGTAACGTCATGATTATCAATATGCAAGACACTGATAATTATGGAAAATTAGAAAAAGTAATTCAAATAGAAGATACTGCCGCGAGTGATATTGATAATTCTGTTCCATCATCATTAACAGTAATTACTCCAGATAAAGCAAAAGGTGCAAACTTTGCAGGTTCTTTGGTTTATGCAGGAGATCTTGAAGGTAAAATTACAAAAATTAATTTAACAAATATGTCAGCAGATCCTTTAGGAGTGCCAATTAAATTATATGATCACACTACTTTATTTAAAGCAGGTGCTACTAAAACAAATGGAAGATATATGTATCACGCTGTAGATGCAGCAATTGGTCAATCAACTAGTGACTTGTGGTTGTATGCTGGAACAGGTGATGCACAAAGATTAAATGATAGAACAACTGGAACACAAAACATGATGATTGGAATTAGAGATAGTGATTATCCAAATTATAGATCTATTGCAACGCCAGCAAAAGCTGCAGATATTACTAAATGTCAAAACACTACCAATGATACATCTGGCAAACCATGTAGAGTTCAAGATAATGACTTGGGTTGGTATGTAACCCTAAAAGATTTTGCAAAAGTCAGTGCACAACCAAAAGTTAATAATGGATTTGTTTATTTCCCAGTTTACAGACCATCTAAATCAGTTAATAAATGTGATCTTGGAGATGCATTTATCTGTGCGGTTGATGATGAATGTGGAACTCATGATAGTTTCATAGGACTAGAATCTTCTAGATCAGAGCAATCTGGATCTAAGTGTAGATTTGTTGGTAAAGGGGTATTGTCAGAAATAGTACTATTTGCTGGTAAAATCTTTGCAAATATCTCTGGTAAATCTTTAGGAGCAGTTACTGACCTTGTAACCCTTGATGCAGCAACAGGTGAATCAAGCACTTACAGAAAATCTTGGAGAGAAAACAACTAATAATCAAAATCTTATTTAATGAAAAAGATTTTAATTATTGTGTTGGTTGTATTATTTTTTACGACTGCCAAATCATTTGCTGGTGATTGTGACACAACAATTGCTAGCGCAACAACTAATCAACTAGAATGTGCAGATAATGATATTTTAAATGTTACTTCTGCTGGTTCAATTACTTACAATAATCATAAAGCTATTGATCTAGAAGATGAAACTGGGGTTCAGATTACAAATGATGGAACAATTGAAACAGAGGATGGGACTAACAAACAAAAGGCAATTCATGCTGAATCATCTTTAAATACAACAATAACTAACAATGGAACTATTAATTCAGATAATAATGAAGGAATTTATTTAGATTATGCAGAAAATGTAACAATCACAAATAATACAGGTGCTACTATTAGCGCTGAAGGGTCCAATGCAATTGAGGGCAGAAATATTGGCTGGTGTGATCAGGGAGGAGATAATAGTAATTGCCAATCTACACTATCAGGATCAGGATCAACTGAGGTTGGGCTAACATTGCATAATCACGGGATGATTAGTGCAACACAAGGAACAATTTGGTTAGGCAGTGGAGGTGAAAGTAAAAAGAGTAGAGGAGTTAAAATTTACAACCATGATGGTGGAATAATCAAAACCACTTCAGGTATAGATCCAATTATAGGAAAATTTCTCACTGATAGTGAAATTATAAATTATCAAGGAGCAACAATTCAAAGTGCAGGTAGATATGGTATAGATACAGAAAAGGGAGCAAATATTACAATAGATAATCGTGGAACAATAACTTCAGATAGAAATACTATTTATTGTAGAGAGTGCTCTGGAGTTACATTTACAAATTCAGGAACAATTAGCTCAACAAATACAGGTACTAATACAGGCACAGTTCTTATTGATAGACAGGGAGACAGTGATGCTGCACATACAATTACAAATAGTGGAACTATAGAGTCAGCGTTTGGAGCAGCAATACAAATAGAAAGAAATACCGGTGGAACAACTATCGAAAATACTGGAACAATAAAATCATCAACAGCTGCTATTGGAGCTGGTAGATTAAAGAACCTTACCATAAATAATCATGGTACGATTACATCAACAGGTGAGCATAATCAAAATCATTTTGGAATTGGATTCGGAAACAGTTCAACATCTGTAGAAGCTGGTGAAAATGTAGTTCTAAATAATTTTGGAACTATTAGCGCAGCTAATGGTGATGCAGATGGAATTAAAATTGGAGATTATCACGCCAATAAAAACTTTAATGGCTTAACGATTAATAATTCGGGAACTATTTCAGGAGGTGACAATTCTATTGTTATGGCAAATTCAAATAATACAGGATTAGAAATAGTTACTAAAGGCGATGGTACTTATGAGGGTGAGATTGATTTAAATTCATCAGTAACAACTATGACTTTAGATTGTAGTATTTCAAAGGATCAAAAAATAGAAATTCACGGTAAAACAAATATGGTTATTACAAACAATCTATGTGGAAATGATACTTATGAAATATTGGATATTAATAGCAACACAGATGCAGATAATTTAGAAACTGATGGTTTTTTATATGTTTATGGGGAGGACTTAGATATTGATAGTCATAATAAAAAATATCGAACTGAAATTTTTAGTAATACTATAAATAATATTTTTAAGTCATTAAGTGATATAAAAGAAAGATCTACATTTTATACACAATCTAAAAGAAATAATATTTATGAAAACTCTATTAAAGGTGTTTCAGCATATTTTTTAAAAAATGATTATGAGGAGGATAAGACAAGAACTTTTTTAACTTATTTCGAGCAAAATGCTAAGTTTAATAGTAAGGAAAAAAGTAAAAGTGAAAACTTAGCTTTTGGATACGATATAAAAACAAATTCAAGTAATCTTTCAATAAGGCCATTGATTGGTATTTCTAGTAATAAAATTACTGATATAGAAACTGAGTCTGAACAGGTAATAAGAAAAAATTTTATCGGTCAGCTCATCGCGTTACACTCTAATTATGAATTTAAAAGAAAAATTAAAAATAATAATGATTTATCTTTAACAATAAATGGAGAGTATGGTGCTCATCGACTACCAAAATATATATCAAATTTTACACACGGAGATTTATCAGTGGACGAAGCAATTGACCAAGTTTTAGGTGCTGGTTTTGATGTTGAGTATTCAATAAATAACGAAAATGACTTTATTTTAAAACCTTATTTTGGTTTAGCCTTCAACAAAACTCTAAGTGGTAAAGTTAAAATGAATGATATTAATGGCGCAGGATTAAAAGAGGATATATCTCAAAGTCACACAATGAATGGAGCTGTTACAAAAAAAATTGGATTTTCTTTAACTAAAAATACAGAGGATATTAGTTTAAGTTTAAATGTTGAACATAGTAATATGGATGAATTAATTAATAATAATTTAAATTTATCTATTAGTAAAAAATTTCAAAGAGTTGCTAAAAAAAGAGCAATGCAAAGAAAAGAAGATGAAAAATTAGATCCTGAACTTGAAAGATTATTTGATCAGCTTCAAGTTGTGAGAGAAAATGAAAGACTTGCATTGGTTGCTAACAAATTAAATAAAGAAAATCAGGTAATGAAAGACTTAATCATTCAATTGATAAAAGAAAATCAAAAATTAAAAACAGAGAATCTACTTTTCAAAAAACAATGAAAAATAAAAATAAAATACCCATAAAAACATTGTTATCATTGTAACGAATATCAATGCTAATCCAACAAGAGTGTCTTGATCAACTTTCTTTCTCCATTTTTTTGGAAAGAAATTTAAAGAATAAGCATATACAATTATAAAAACATTAAATGCTGAAAATATAATGCTTAGAAAAAGAAGTTTCTCCACTTTAAATATATTTAATATTGTAATTTATTATTCGAAAGCTTTACCAGTTAATTCACCACTTGCTTCCAATCTTTCAATAGTGCCTGCAAAAGTAGCTTCGTTAGCTCCATCATCAACATAACCACCCTCTACAATTATTGTTCCAAGTCCAGATGTTGAAGAAGTTGCAGTTGTAAATTTTCCATAAAAGAATATGTCCTGATCACCAGTATTTCCTCCAGTAACTTTGTGATTAAAGTTGTCAATTAATTCTGCTTTAGTAAGGCCTGTACAGCCATCACATACATCTTGAATTGTTGTGGCATTTTTTTTCATGGTGTCATTTATTCCATCAAAATTGTCATGACCATTTGTTCCATCAGCCTTAAATTTTCTTACAGTTGTTGCAACAATTGGCACTGATGTAAAACCAGCTGTGCCTGTTTCATAATTTGTTTGTAAAGTTGAAGTTGCACCTTCTGCCCGAGTAAGCTTTACATCAATATCAGCCCAAATTTCTTTCTTTTTAAAATTAACATAAACTTTACCTCTAGATTGTTGAGTACCTGTTGCACTAAATACATTGTTATTTGAGCTATATGTTTTTCCATCGTAAGAAGTAACTTTCTCTAAATCAGTCCAAGGCATTGAATAAACAATTGTATTTTGATCTGGAGTAGATACATAATCGTCATCTAATTGAGTTAAATTATCAGTTAAAGAAGTCAAAGCTGCTGATACTGATTTGCTGTCAGTATTTGCTATACCAGATAAAATATCAGCAGCAGCAGTATCAACTGTCAAACCAAACTTGACCGCATCTGCTTGAATATCAGCTTTCAAATTTACAACGTCAATTATACTTGAAGTTGTCATGTTATTGCTTTGTTGATTTAAAGTATTACTAGAAGAATGGCCTAGAGACTTTGCAATTTGTGAAATTGTAAAAGAACTCTGAGTTGCGCTTGTTACTCCTGAATGAGAATTAACAATTAAAAGTGATAAAATTAAGAATGAATTTGATAAAATTTTTATCATTAGTTTGTTACCACCGTTTCAAAACCTGGCTGTATAATGCTAACTGAATTAACACCATCAGTTACTTCTAGATTGCCAGGTGTCATTCCTAGGGAATTGTTAGGACCTGGTCCAAGTAATAATACTGTGTTTTCATTTTTAGAATTTGCCAATACTACAAATTCAGTACCTCTGGCCCCTATTGCTCCTGTTGGTATCTTTATTTCCAAATTATCAGGGTCTTTTTTGCTAATTTTTCCTGTAATAATTTTTATTGTTCCTGACTTAATATTTGATACGAATTTTCCATCATTTGTTTGTGGATCATAAACAAATTCATCTATAGTTAACTCAGAGTCCTCCCCAAGTGTCATAACGGTTTGATCAATAAACAATACTTGTGCAGTAGATTTGCTACCAACAATTATAGTATCGCCATAAAATATTTTAGAACCATTTTCTAATTTTTGATTATTTTGATTTTTTACTTCTCCAACTCCTGCTCCAATTATACCAACAAACTCATTTGCAAATGAACTAAATGCTAAAAAGTTAACAAAGATAAAAATAATTATATGTTTAAAATATTTCATTTAAATTAATTCGTTTAGTTAATCCTAAGCTTAAAAATTTTCGATCAACATCATAATTAAGTATATTTGAACTTACATCAGAATGTTTAAACTTTAAAGAGTAAAATATACTATCATCTTCATTCATTTTTTTTGCAAAAGGAACAATTTGATTTAGTTGACCGGAAAGTGAAATTGTTGAAACTAAACTTTCATCTTTTCTATCAATAGTAGATGAGATGAAAGTATCTTTAGCGTCATAAGTGTTTTCTAAATAAGTTGTCTGAATTTTTAAAGTTCCATATTTAATGATCTGAGAGATTGAAAAATTAATTCCCTCTGAGTCATAGCTATCATAATTTTTAGAGGAATCTATTTTATTCAAAATTAATTTACTACTCAGTTGGGTTGTTGGTGAAAAATTATAATTATATCGAATGTTACTTGAATAATTTTCAAAATTTTTATCATCAGCCGCGTCAAACGTAATAGTTTGATCGTAACTAGTATTTGAATAACTTATGCCATAATTGACGTTATTTTTTTCATTAACAACATATGTATTATTAAAACCTACTCCTTTTGTATTATAGTCCTCAAGACGTTTATAATTTGGTCTAGAATAATAGACGTATGGTGAAATATAATGGTTTCCTAATACTTTAAAATAACTAGTTGAACCGGATATTATTTCACTGTCTCCAGTAGCTTTTTTATTTTGTGAATTTATATCTAATCCAAAATTAAAATAGATTGAAGAAGTGTTATCAAAATTTTTACCAAAAGTTAGTGAACTCCCTTTTGTATGAATCTTATCATTGTCAACAATAAGATGATCATCAACTACAGGGAATGGGATTGAGACATCATCCTGTAATAATTTTTTTGTCTTTGTTATAGCGCTTATATTATCTTCTCTAGTCTGAGTATAAGTTAAATCAATATAGGAGAACCATTTTTGATTTTGTTCTACAATTTGGTCATTTGATAATAATTCTGCAATTAATACTCTTGTTTCATCTGTCGTATTAGGATCATTTAGCATTGTTTGAATCATCAATTCTACCTTAACTTTGGAATCCATTTTTATTAATATTGATAATAGATATAATTTGATGTCGGAGTTTGATGGATAAAGAATATTTAATCTTTCAAGTGTTGCGATTGTTAATTTAAAATTTCCGGCTTTTTCTTGTTGTTTTGCATAGTTTAAATTTAATTCAAGATCAGTAGGATTATCGAGTATTTCTTTATATGAAATTTCTGCAAACACTGAATTAAAGCTAAAAAGTATTAAGATTGTCAATTTTATGTAAAGCCGTGCCATATCTAAAAATTATATATTATTTTAATTAAGTTATCTTAGAACAATTTTAAAAATTAATTTATAATTTTTATTCCAAGTGCTGTGATATCATCCCTTAAAGTATAACCTTTTTCTGTAAGGATTTTAGTTGCATGGGTAATAATTGTCTCAGGCGAGGTAGTATTTAATTTTTTTATTTCGCTTTCTAGACCTGCAACTTCTAGTTCTTTTCCTTCATCAACATACCCTTCTGTAACTCCATCTGTATAAATTAAAATAGTTTTATCTGAGATATCCATTGTGGTAGTTTTAAAAAAACTTTCATCTTTAACTGGCATCAATCCCATTGGAGGTAAAGTTGATTTTACATATTCAAAGTTAAAATTTGGATCTAAAACCATCATTGGTTCATGACCCATGTTAATAAACTCCATCTCTTTTTTTTCTAAATTTATTTTCCCTAAAATAACAGTTATAAACATTGCTTGATAAGAAGAATCTTTTACTTGATTGTTCATATACAAAGCTGTTTTTGCAATTGATGACTCCATCTTTACAAGTGATCTAAATACAGCTGCAGCATTTGCCATTAATATTCCAGCTTTAACTCCCTTCCCGGTTACATCTCCAAGTATAAAATATATTTCATTATCACTAACTTGATAATAATCATAATAATCTCCTGATACATCCTTTGCAGGTGTATTTTTTGCAAATATATATTTCTCAATTTTTTTATTATTAGGGAATAATTTCTTTTGAACCTCTCCAGCAATTTCTCTTTCTTTTTTTAGTATCGACTGCTTTTTATCATTTTCAATTGCGATAGAATTTTCCTCTAAATATCTAAAATATAATGACGTCATAAACGCTAATGTTCCCGCAACACTTGAAAAAAGAAAATCTAAATAAAAATTAAATTGATATATAATAATACTTGAAAGATTAATTACAAAAATTGAACCTACAAAAAATATAATACTAAACTTTGGCTTAATTTTCATTGGGATAAGAATTAAGAATATTAATAATAATAAAAAAATAATGTTTTCTGCTAGCTGAGTGTAAATATTTTTAATAATGCTCTCATTTTTAAAAATGTTATCAATAATATGTGCATGAATTTCAACTCCAGGAACATATTTTCCATTAGCAATTTTAACAATATCAAAGAGTGCTTGGGCAGAAGATCCTATTAAAATTATTTTATTTTCAACTTTTTTTTGATCAAAATCATTGTTCGCCACATCAACAGCAGAGATATAATTTTCCTTAGAAAATTTGTTAAACTTCACGTTAATTACAGCATTTTGATTGCTGGGAATTGTATTTTTTCTTGTCTTTATTAACTCAATTCCATTTTTACTACTCTTTACTAGCAAATTTTTTTGACCTGTTGCAATTCTCACAGTCTCAAGAGCTAATGAGGGCCATATTTTATCATCTATATTATAAAGCACTGGCACATTTCGAATTACACCATCGATACTAGGGATTAGTGAAATTGAGCCAATACCGCTGGCGGCACTACTGATTTCTTCAAGAGAGATTATTTTATGTTTAAATTTATATATAAAATTTTTAGGATTCTCTCCTTTGGCAAGTAATCTTAATTTAGGTTTAGAGTTATTCTTAACAAAATTATTATTTGGTTCACCTAAAATAGGTAAGATTACTTTTGAATTTTTTATACTTTCAACAAAGATTTTGTTTGTATCTGCTACCTCTATATCTATTAATTGATTACTTTCTCTTTGTAATTGCTGCAGTAAATCTTTTGGGTTTTGCTTATCCACTTCACTAAATACTATATCAAATGCAATAGCTTTAGGATTATGTTGATTTAAATTATTTAAAATCTTTGAATAAATATCTCTACGCCAAGGAAATTGACCAACCTTAGCTATACTTTTTTCATCTATATCAACAATAGTAACATCTTTTACTTCGCCTCTATTAAATATTTTTTGATAAAAATCATAATTTAAAAATGAAATTTTTTGAATAATAGGCGGATTAATAAATTTAATTATTATTAAAAATACAAAAATTACACTTAAATAAATATATTTTTTATTAATCATCAAAATAATAAATTTTTATATTGTTCTATAAAAATTATATACAAAATACATCCTATAATTATAAAAGGACCAAATGGGATTTCTGAGGAAAACTTTTTACTTTTATTTATTAAACTAGGCAAAACAGCAATCAAGGCTACGATTGAGGAGCTAAATATTACAAATGGTATCGCAATCCAGCCAAACCAAAAACCTATTGCAGATAATAATTTAGCATCTCCTAATCCCATCCCCTCTTTATTTCTTAAAACTTTATATATAAAAATAATTGTCCAAATTATTCCGTATCCAAATACTCCTCCAATTAAAGAGTTGATATAATTTGGAAATAGTTCATTTAAATTTGGATCAAAAGATTTTACAAAACCTATAAACATTAAAGGAAAGGTAAGGCCATTTGGAATTATATAATGTTTTAAATCAATAAAAAAAATTATGATAAATGCTAAGGCTAAAATTATAAACAACAAAGTTGTAATCGTTATTCCATAAAAAAAATAAGCTAAAGCAAAAGATAAAACACTTAAAAGTTCAACAATCAGATATTGTATTGATATTTGCTTTTTACATTTCCTACATTTTCCTTGAATAAACAAATAAGAGAGAATTGGTATATTATCATGCCAAGAAATTTGTGTTTTACATTTAGGACAATAGGATCTACCAGAAACCACCCCTTTATCTTGAGGAAGTCTATAAATACAAACATTAGCAAAACTTCCCCAAAGGCCTCCCATTACAATGATGAAAATAAAATCCACTGAAGAAATAATATTACTTATATTTTAAATTGGCCCGCTATTTCAATGAAACCGTTAAATAACATTTGAACTACAACTACTGCATCATGTAAATGAACATACAAATTTGGCGTATATAATATAATTTCCATATTTGATAAATTTATCAAAAACAGGTTAAAATACTAGCTAATAAAATGCTCTTTTTTAAAACAAAAAAACCCATTCTTAAAGAAACAAGAAATGAAGCTCAGGATAACGTTGACTTACAAATTATAAATAAAATGAATCAAGAGTTTGCAATTTCTCTTGATTTAAAAGAGACCTTAAATACAGCGCTTAAGATAATTATTACAAGATTAAATGCACAAGCTGCAAATGTTTTTTTAATAAATAATAAAACAAAAAAATTTGAATGTATCGCTTCTCTTAATCAAGATCACCTCGATGAGTATCAGCTTGATTTAAAAGATGGAGTAATGGGTAGAGCTGTAGATCAAAGAAAATGTATTCGTGTCGGAAATGTTAGAAAAGATGTTAGAGAAATAGCTGAGTTTTATTTTGATCTAGATAATAAAACAAACTTTACAACTTATTCTGTATTATGTTCACCACTAATAGCTGCTAATGATTGTATAGGAGTTATTCACTGTTTAAATAAAAAAACAGATGAAAAATTATTTATTGAAGATGACCGAAAACTTTTAGAATTGCTATCAACTCCAGCTGCTCTTGCAATAAGAAATGCAAAGATGGCTCAAGAGATGGTTGAACAAAATAAAATGCAAAAAGAAGTTGAAATTGTTGGCGAGATTCAAAAATCACTTTTATCTTCAAACAAAAAAGAATCTTTTCCATTGGCAGGAATAAATATACCTGCAAAAGTTGTATCTGGAGATTTTTATAATTTTAATGACTTGGGTGAAGGAAAATATGGATTTGGTGTAGCAGATGTATCTGGTAAAGGAATAAAGTCCTCTTTGTTAATGTCAAAAGCTTCAAGTTTATATAGTTGCCTAAGTAAAACAAATTTTTCACCTGGAAATTTACTTACTCAATTAAATAATGAAATATGTGAAACAATTTCAAGAGGTATGTTTGTAACCATGCTAATTGGAATTTATGATAGTAATTCAAATGAACTTTTGTTAGCTAATGCTGGTCACGAGCCACCAATTATCATGGATAAAGAAAATAATTTTTCAAATTTTGAGGAGGCTGGACCTCCTTTGGGAATTATAGAAAAAACAGATTACAAAGAATATAAGTTAAATTTTGAAAATAGTTCAATGTATATATTCACTGATGGTATAACAGAAATAAAAAATCAAGAAGGTAGCGAATTAGGTTCAAAAGGATTTCAAAACTATATAACTAAATTTAAGGATAAACCAAATAATGAAAGATTAAAATTAATCATTGATAATGTTTTAGGTTCAAAATACATCCAAAAAGATGATTTAACAATTGTAGTCCTAGACTCTTAAATTTTATGAAAATCTTAACGAGCTATAAGGTTTAAGATCCAAATTCGTATTTTCATTTGCTATCATTCCAGAAACGATTTTTCCAGAAATAGGTCCCAAAGTCCAACCAAGATGATGATGTCCAAAGCAATAAAAAATATTTTTATAATTTTTTGAAGGACCCATTACTGGAAGGAAGTCTGGTAAAGATGGTCTAAAGCCTAACCATTCATCCTCATGTTCTGGTAAATTACCCAACATATACTTAGCATTATCAATCAAATTTTTTATTCTAGATTTTGATAATGGATTTTCTAAACCACCAAATTCAACTGTGCCAACCACTCTTAAACCTTGTTCCATTGGTGTAATTCCAAATCCACGATTAGAAAATATAACTGGTCTTTGTAACAAATGATCACAATTTTTAAAATGAACATGGTAACCTCTTTCAGTATCAAGAGGTATTTGTTCACCAATATTATCTGTTAATTTTTTTGAAAAAGCCCCACAGGCAATTACAGCTTTATCAAAAATAAAACTTTGATTTTCTGTTTTAAATACAGGTCTTTCTTCATCAAAATTTATTTCTTGGATATTTACCTTGTTAAATTTTCCACCTTTTTTTATAAAAAGATCGAAAAGTTTTAATAAAATTTTTTTTGGGTTCCTTGCATGTCTTGCATATGGATAATAAACGCCAGCATGGTAAATAGGTTTTACATGTGGTTCTAAATCATGAATTTCAGATTTATTTACTAATTGTTGTTTTACTCCTAATTCATCTCTAACTCTGATCTCCATCTCTCTACTTTTTAAATCTTTATCATTCCAGATATAAAGAATACCCTTATTTTCAACTAAACCATCTAATTCAATCTCATCAAATAATTCATCATAAGCAGGGAGTGCTAAATTTAAAATCTGATGCATATTTTTTGCTGTATGCATCATATTTTTTTTTGTAGAATTTTTAATAAATTTTAAAAACCAAGGGATCATTTTTGGAACATAGTTCCATTTTAAAGCAAGAGGACCTGTTGAGCTTAAAAGCATTGCTGGCACATCAGCTAAAACATCAGGTCTATTCAAAGGTACAGAAGCATAGGGAGAAAAATGACCCGCATTACCATAAGATGCTGCTTGAGCTCCAGGGGTATCTCTATCAAATATAGTTACGTTAAATCCTTTTTTTTGTAAAAATAAAGCGTTTGAAACACCTTGAATTCCAGCACCAATTATTCCAACTTTAATATTTTTATCCATGCATGATCTTATAATTAAATATCAGAAATTTAATAGTGACATTTTTTACCCAGTTATGTTAAGCGATTACTTGTTTGCAATGAATTTTTGCACTGAGCACAATACCAAATCCAACCATGGTTGCTAACATAGATGAGCCACCATATGACATAATAGGTAACGGAGATCCAACGATAGGTAATAAACCTAATACCATTGATAGGTTAACTGTAATATAAATAAATATTGCGAATGCATAACCAAAACAAAATAATTTTGCAAAACTACTTCGAGAAAGCACACCGATTCTAATTATTCTTATGATTATAATTGAATATAATAATAAAAGTCCTATTGAACCAATAAAGCCAAATTCTTCTGAAAATAGAGTAAAAATAAAATCAGTGTGTTTTTCAGGAAGAAAATCTAAATAACTTTGAGTTCCTTGTAAAAAACCTTTACCTGAAAAACCTCCAGAACCAATAGCAATTTTTGATTGGATGATTTGATACCCCGCTCCTAAGGGATCTCTATCAGGGTCTAAAAACGTTAAAATCCTTAGTTTTTGATATGGTTGAAGGTATGAAATAATAAAGGGTAGTGAAATCAAAAAAGTAATTAATGATACAAAAAAATATTTTATCTTAACTCCCCCAAGCCATAATATAATTAAACCACTGCAAGCAATTAATACGGAAGTTCCCAAATCTGGTTGCGATAAAACCAAAATGATAGGTATGATTATTATGGTTAGAGAAAATGAAATACTAATATATGAATTTACCTTTTCGATATTTAATCGATGATAATATTTTGCAAGACAAAGAATTACTGCTATTTTCATTAACTCTGATGGCTGTAATACTAAAAAGTATAAATTAATCCATCTTTGAGAGCCTGATACCCTTATCCCATAAAAGGATACCCAAATTAATAATAAGATTGTAGCAATATATAAAAAATATGAACTAAGATGCCAAAGTTTAATATTAAAAAAAGAAATCACCAACATCAAAATAAAAAATAATGATAATTTTATTAAGTGACTTTTGGTATGAAAAAGAAATTCACCTCCATCAGTAGAATACATAACAAATAAACTGACTATTGATAAAATAAGAATACAAAATATTAAAATGTAATCTAAGTTTTTTACTTTTTGAAAAAAATTTTGATCTGAATTTAATCGTGTGTGTTGAAACATTTAAATATTAAACTCTTTATAATCTGGCAGTTGTTTTCTATACTGATGTCGATCAACTATTAATTTAAATAATTTAGTTGCCATAGGAGCTGCGGCTGAGCTACCTGAACCACCATGTTCTACAATGATACTTAGAGAATATCTTGGATTTTTATATGGACCAAATGCAACATACAATGCGTGATCTCTTTCTTCGTAAGGAATCTCAGATGTTTTTAAATCAAGTTCACGCTCTCTTTTACTAATTCGTTTGACTTGTGCTGTACCAGTTTTACCAGCAAATTGATACTTAGGATCATCTATTCTTGATTTGTAAGATGTTCCTCTTAATTCATTGGTAGAACTAAACATTGCTTCTTGAATAATCTTAATGTTTTTTGGATCATTATACAGTGGAATATTAAATTCATTTAAACTAGTTGCTTGCATAGCTTTTTTTACTTGTTCCAATGTTAGCTGATTATCATCAGTCAAAATTTTAGGTTTAATTTTATAACCACCATTTGCTATTTGCGCTGTCATCAAACAAAGCTGTATAGGTGTCGTTTGAGTATATCCTTGACCAATACCTGTAATTAAAGTTTCACCTAATACCCAACCTTTACCAAGTTCATTAATTTTCCATTTGGTGTCAGGAAATTGACCTGCTTTTTCATTTTCAAAATATTCACCTAGAACTTTTTTTCCTAAACCAAATCTTTCTGCAGTAACTTTTAATTTATCTACACCAAGTTTTCTTGCAATTTCATAAAAATAAGTGTCACAAGATTGTTTCATTGCATTATTCAAACTCATCCATCCATGTCCTTTTTCCTTCCAGCAATGAAACGTTTGACCATGTAGCTCCATTTTTCCTTTACATTGAACTTTAAAATTTGTGTCCATAATTCCATTTTCTAAAGCTGATAAAGCAACAAGAGGTTTTATTGTTGATCCTGGTGAATAAAGTCCTGAAAGTGTTTTATTTATTAATGGTTTAAGGGGATTATTTCTAATTAATTGCCATTCATCTTGACTGATACCAAACAAAAATGAATTGGGGTTATATGACGGTGAGGAATACATTGCAATTACTTCTCCAGTGTAAATATCCATGACACTAATAGAGCCAGCTTTACCATCCATTAACTCAGCACATAATTTTTGAACTTCAGTATCCAGTGTTATTCGGATTTTTGATCCCTGTTTACCTTTTTGATATTCAAGTTGATTTATTCTCTTACCGTAAGCATTAACTTCATATCTTTGAATATCATTTACACCAATTAAGTCGTTTTCTAGTGTTTTCTCTAATCCTAGCTTGCCGATTTTTATTCCTGGCACAAATTTTTCTTGGATAACTTCATTTTCTAAAATATCGTTTTCATTTGGTTGACTAACATAACCTAATACATGTGTGTAGATGTCACTAAAAGGATAATCTCTAGAAATTGTCATTACTGGTTTTACACCAACCAATTCATATAAATAATTATTTATTTTTGAGAATTCATCCCAGCTTAAATTTTCAGAAACAATTAAGCTTTCCCATGGTTTTAATTGTTTTTTTTTCTTTTTGATTTTTTCAATTCTCTTATTGCTTAAATTAAGAATTACTTTTAATCTTGAAATCAAATAATTAAAGTTTTCAACTTGCTCAGGA